>JBDKIW010000459.1:0-11425 GCA_039796955.1 Planctomycetota bacterium | reverse complement strand
TCAGCCGTGTTGCCGAACCGGTCGCAGAATGTGGGGAAGCGAGTGTGCTGATCATTGATTTCATGATTTCCGCAAAGCAGGCAGGCAGTCAAGTACCATGGCCGACAACACCAACCCGTTACTGATATCCAGCGGACTTCCGGCTTACGATCAGATTCAGGCTGAGCATATTGTGCCGGCGGTTCGTGAGTGGTTGCCTCGGTGTCAGGAAATCCTGCGGGGGATTGAGTCACAGGACGACGCGACGTGGGACGGTCTGATGCGGCCAATGGAGGAGATTGATCTGCTGTTTGAGTACGGCTGGTCTCCCGTGGGCCATCTGCTCAGCGTGGCCAATTCCGAGGCACTGCGTGCGGCTCATGATGAAGTGATGCCGGAGGTGGTGGAGTTCGGACTGGAGTTGCGTCAGAGTGAGGCCGTGTATCGTCGCCTGCTGGCGATTCGTGCGTCGGCGGAGTGGATGGGATTCGGTAGTGCGCGGCAGCGGATCATCAATCGTATGATTCAGAGTGCGGAGCAATCGGGAATCAGCCTGTCCGGCGCCGATCGGGAACGGTTCAACAAAATTGAACAGGAACTCTCACAGCTCTCGAATGACTTTTCCAATCATCTGCTGGATGCCACAAAAGCCTGGTTCCTGGACCTGACACGGCCGGAGGAAGTGGATGGACTGCCGGCCAGCCTGCTGCGACTCACCGCCGCCGCATGGTCACGAGCGCTGGAGCATCATGACCTGCCGCCGGCGACAGCGGAGTCAGGCCCATGGAGGATCACTCTGGACCAACCATGCTTCGGGCCATTTATGGAGCACAGCCGCAGCCGGACGCTGCGTGAACAGGTCTACCGCGCGTACATCACGCGGGCTGGTTCCGGCGACACGGACAATTCGCCGCTGATCAGGCGGATTCTGAGTCTGAAGCGTGAGCAGGCCCGGTTACTGGGCTATGACAACTACGCGGACCTGAGTTTGTCCCGGAAGATGGCTGGGGACGTTGCTGCGGTTCAGCAGATGTTTGATCGTCTGCTGCAGGCGTCCCTGGATCCCGCGAAAAAAGAGCTTGAAGAGATCACCGCGCTGGCTCAGGCGCACGGTCACGAAGGATCGCTGGCGCACTGGGACGTGCCATTCTGGGCTGAGCGTCTGCGGGAGCAGCGATTCGCATTTACGGATGAGCAACTGCGTCCCTATTTCTCACTGGATCGAGTGCTGAGCGGGATGTTCGAAGTCTGTCACTGGCTCTTCGGAATTCGCGTGCAGCGTTGTGATCGAGTCGCGCCGTCATGGAACGCGGATGTGCGTTACTATGAGGTGTTCGATGAGGCCAATCGACAGATCGCCGGATTTTATCTGGACCCATATTCCCGTCCGCAGAACAAGCGAGGCGGCGCGTGGATGAATGACTGTGTCACGCGTTCGGTCAGCAGCGAGCGAATTCGGCTGCCGGTGGCGCACCTTGTCTGCAACAGTACTCCGCCAACAGGCGATGTGCCTTCGCTGATGACGTTTCGGGAGGTGGAAACACTGTTTCATGAATTCGGACACGGACTGCAGCACATGCTGACGGTGGTGGACGAGCGGGATGCGGCCGGGATCAACGGCGTGGAATGGGACGCGGTTGAGCTGCCAAGCCAGTTCATGGAATACTGGTGTCTGCACCGGCCAACGCTGATGAAGATGGCGCGGCATTATGTGACCGGGGATAGTCTTCCGGAGGAGCTTTTTCAGAAGCTCCGGCAGGCGCGCACTTATCGGGCAGCCACGCAGATGCTGCGTCAGTTGCAGTTGGGAATGACCGACATGTCCCTGCATTCCGGGTATAACCCCGACGGGGATGAAACCCCGTTTGAGGCGGAGCGACGGATTCTATCCATAACGAGCCTGCTGCCACCGTTACCGGAAAATCGATTCCTCTGCTCGTTCCAGCACATTTTTGCTGGCGGCTACTCAGCCGGGTACTACAGTTACAAGTGGGCGGAGGTTCTGAGTGCTGACGCATTCGCGGCCTTTGAGGACGCCGGGCTTGACGATAACCACGCCATGCAGCGTGTCGGTCGTCAATTCCGTGACTCCATCCTGGCTCAGGGAGGCAGTCGTCATCCCATGGAAATCTTCAGGGACTTCCGCGGTCGTGAGCCGGACCCGACTGCGTTGCTGAAACACAGCGGACTGTCGCAGTAAGGGTCATCTGAGTTCGGACGAGCAGGGGAGGAACAGGCGAGTGGGAATCCCGGCAGAGTCTTCAGAGGTCGTCCGGTAACTGCAATCTGGCAGGTACGGGATATTGAGCAGAAAGTGGTGGAGGCATCGATGCAGAGTCCTTCGGAAAAGCACTTCGATGTGATTGTCATCGGCACAGGCCCCGGCGGTGAAGGGGCCTCCATGGAGGCCACGAAACAGGGGAAGCGTGTTTGTGCCGTAGAACGGATGCCGTCAATCGGTGGAGCCTGCACGCACCTGGGAACCATTCCCAGTAAATCACTGCGAGCGGCCATCTACCGACTGATGGACGTCAATTCTTCCGCCATCTTTAAGCAGTTGGGCATAAACCTCACGATCAGCTTTCGGGATCTGCGCCGCAGTGCTCAGTCCGTTATTGATCAACAGGTCAGTATGCGTCGCAGCTTCTACGATCGCAACAATGTTGAAGTGCTGGCCGGACAGGCGAAATTTCTGGATCCACACCGGATTCTGGTTGAGCACGAAGATGGCAGCACGACGATCGCGCACGCTCGGAATTTTGTGATTGCCACGGGTTCTCGCCCGTACCGCCCGCCGGACATCGACTTCAATCATCCACGAGTTTTTGACAGCGACACGGTGCTCAATCTTCCCGAGACCCCGCGCAGCATGACGATTTACGGGGCAGGGGTGATCGGCTGCGAATATGCTTCGATGTTTCGCAACCTGCAGGTCAAACTGAATCTCGTGAACACTCGCCCGAGGATGCTGGAATTCCTTGACGATGAAATCTGCGACGCGCTGGCCTATCACATGCGCGATACCGGTGTACGCATTCGAAACAATGAAACGTTTGACCGCCTGGAGACTTTTGATGATCACGTCGTGCTGCACCTGAAATCCGGCAAGCAACTGAAAAGCGACGTGCTGCTCTGGGCGAACGGACGCACCGGGAATACGGATGGGCTGGGCCTGGAAAACGTCGGACTGCAGCCGAACCACCGTGGCCAGCTGGACGTCAATGAAAATATGCAGACCAGTCAGCCGCACATCTATGCTGTTGGTGACGTGATCGGCGTTCCGGCACTGGCCAGCGCTGCTTACATCCAGGGGCGATACGCGGCAAGGCATCTGGGTGAAGGTGGTGCTGACACAATTCGGATCAGTGACATTCCGGCAGGCATCTACACCAGCCCGGAGATCAGCAGCATTGGCAAGACAGAACGAGAACTGACGGATGCCTGTGTGCCCTACGAAGTGGGACACTCCATGTTCAAAAACCTCGCACGTGCCCAGATCATGGGACGGCCTGTCGGCATGCTGAAGATCCTGTTCCATCGGGACACACTGGAAATCCTTGGTGTGCACTGCTTCGGAGTCAACGCCAGTGAGATTATCCACATTGGGCAGGCCATCATGACGCAGCCCGCGCCCCATAATTCTCTGCTTTACTTTATCAATACAACCTTCAACTACCCGACGATGGCAGAAGCGTATCGGGTCGCTGCGTTGAATGGATACAATCGCGTTCACTAGTGGCTACGCGGTCGAGTCAAACGGAGACCGCAGTCACCCGGCAATTGTCTCACTTCCGCACGGCCGGTGGGAACGTCGGTCGCGACCGCTTACACTGCGGCGGCGCCCTCGGGAAAACGGCAAACCCCGGAAAACCTGATAAAATGCGCGGCCCGTAGAAACTATCAGGATCGGTATCCTCTCTGCATCACCCCTTTGGACCAGACGAGAGTGGACACCGATCGTGGGTGAGTTTTCGTCCTGAAGTCGCGTTTTGAAGACTTTTCCGAATTTTCCTGCTGGATTTCCGAAAAAGGCAGGATGGATTCCGACGATCTTCCAGATAGAATTCGCAGAACGGGGAACGGGAGTCAGTCGGGCGATGGACTTCCCGTTGAACTTCCCCGAGGTGGACCGCCTGCAGGTCTTCCGGAAACCGTGATGGGGTGCTGCAGAAAGCTGACAGCGTCTCTGGTCCGTCGTTTTTTGTTCCCGGTCTTCCAATCAAAGTGGGTGACCCGTTCCGTCAACAGGCGGCCGGCGTGACTCACGGGAGCTGCAAGGTATGATTTCCGTCTTCCGTTCCACACTGGTGGTTCTTTTCGCGGCAAGCGTGCTCAGCGTCGGTGGTGCTGCGGCATTTGCTCAGTCGGGTGGCGGTAACAGTGGCTTCAGCGGCAGTGGCTTGTCCGGGTCCGGTCTCAGCGGTCTGAATGCATCCAATATTTCCTCCCTGAAAAGCTCAGCAATTTCTACCCTTTCCTCATCCGGGCTCAGTGGTCTTTCGGGGCTGTCCGGGCTCTCTGGCCTGTCTGGTCTCTCGGGGTTATCGGGACTGTCAGGGCTCACCGGCACTTCCGGACTGACGGGATCATCCTCCACCTCCCGAACCAGCACCACAGGAACATCGGGCACAAGCTCAACAGGCACCTCCACCAGCGGTACGGGAACATCCGGAACGGCGGGTGGCGCGAACAACACCGGTGGCGGGGTTGGACTTGGCGGTGGTGGTGGATTTGTGGGCGGCAATCAGACCGAGAACTTTGTGGGGGCCAACCAGCAGCAACAGGGCACCAGGGCAAACACCAACCGGCAGTTCCAGTTTCAGGCCGCACAGAACAATTCCATGCAGGGTGGAACTCAGTCCTCCGGCACACCTCGTCAGGTCAAGACGGCCCTCCGCGTGAATTTCTCCTTCCCTGCGACAGCCCAGGCCCGCTCCCAGGGAAAACTTGCCGCCTCCAACGCTCCCTCACTCGATCGGTACGTGACACGTTACCCGGACCTGTCCGGAATCTCGGTCGATCTGCGGCCGAATGGTGTCGCGGTTCTTTCCGGCCAAACGACCTCGGCTGAAAATCAAAAGCTGGCCGAGAATCTCGTGCGGCTGCAACCGGGTGTACGTCGCGTCGATAATCAGACCAGCCTGAAATAGTCCGGTCGTTTGCAAATGCTTGCGAACACGCTTAGACCTTAAGACCGGATCGATCAGGAAGGCTGGGCACTGACCGTACCTGCAGACTGCTCCAGTGTCCAACAGAGTGCGACGCGTCAGCGAAACGGCGACTTGACCGTTGAACGCCTTCAACTGTTCAGGCGATGGTATCCGCGTTGAAATGCCAGGATACTCGTTCGGTTAAAACAAACCTCGACAGTTATTGGTTGAGTACCGTACGCATCTCCAGGACCAGCAGAGCGCCCGTCCTGACGAATCGCCTGCGATTGTCGACTCTGAATTGCGACGGGTACTGCGCGTCAGCCAAACGGTTGCCATGCGTCGCGAACATTTCCTGTGGCTGCCGTTGCTTATACCGCGACAGCAGTCGCGTTGATCCGCAGTCGTCGGAAACGGGCGATTGCTGTGCACAGCAGCGTCAGCAACAGGCACAGTCCGGCAAACACGTCACCGACTCTGGTGTACAGAGAAGTCCGTGGGTCAAGCGGTACCTGCCCGGAGATGATCCCGGAAAACTGTCTGTGCCAGCGTCCAGTCTGCGGATCGCGCATGGATTTCAATTCCGTGAAGACCGGAGCCGACTGCAGGGGCTCTTCCATGCGGAGGATTCGATCCGGATCGCGGATCCTGCCATTTCCATCAATGAATGCCGAGATCCCGCCATTGACGGAGCGCACCATCGGGATGCGATTCTCGACACATCGAAAGGCTGCCGTAATCAGGTGCTGGTCCAGTTCACTACTTCCGCGAAACCACGCGTCATTGGTCAGATTGATCAGGAGGTCAGTGGGCACGCCGTCCGGACTTTTCTGGGCTGCCATACGGCGGACAAGGTGCGGCACCGTGTCTTCAAAGCAGATCAGGGGGGCAGCATTCCAGCGTCCATACTGAAACAGCTGAACCTCGGAACCCGCATTGATCCCAAAACCCGCACCAAATGGGGTGAGTTCGCTGAGCCACGGAAAGAGATCCCGCAGCGGAATGTATTCCCCGAAAATCACCCGATGAATCTTGTCATAACGGGCGACATACCCGAGATCAGGACGCACAAAAGAGGCCGAGTTATAGATCTTCGTGCCAGACTTTTCCGCCACAATGGCCTCCAGCCCGATCACAAGTGCTGCACCGACACCCTGCGCGTGTCCTGACAGACTTTTCTGAACTTCATCGTTGCGAAATGGTTCAACCAGCAGGGAGGCCTCGTTGCCATATTCCCTGAGAACGTCCAATGGAATCCGAGCCAGGATATCATCATCACTCACACCGTCAGCCGCTGTTTTTTCCGGCCATGGAAACATGGTTTCGGGCCACACCACAAAGTCTGGCTGCAGGGGAATCGCGTTCTGCATCAACGTATTGTGAACCCGAAAGCGTGTCAGTGTCAGAGTGCTGTCATGCTTTAGTTCCGGAGTGAAATTGCCCTGAATCAGGGACACCACGGGACCTGCGGGAAAGTCTGCGGGAGGCGTTTGACGCCATGCACCGTATCCCAGCACGGCCAGCAGTACAGCAGAAGTCCCCAGCAATGGAACCCTGGAAGCCAAGCCAGAGGCGGAACCGACGTCCAGCTGAAGTTTCTGCAGAAAACGGAGGGGTATCTGCATCGCGAGCGTGGCAGCGACAAGTGCGACGAGGAAGCTGACGCCGTAGGCCCCGGTAATGTCAGCAATCTGAATCAGGGAGGTCCAGCGATACTGGGAGTGGCCAAGGTAGTACCATGAGAACCCGGTGAGCAGATGAGCGCGTGCGTATTCGAGGGCAGTCCAGACAACGGGCCCGGCCAGCCACAATGGCAGCCCCCCGCGGATGACTCGGCGGGTCAGCACTACGAACACGGGGAAGTACAAACCAACCCAGGCAGCAAGTGCGACAAGTGCAAGGTACATAGCGGGGTGGCCCAGCCGCATCCACTGCAGTGTGGCGATTCCCCAGAGGAAGCCGGCCAGCCAGATCGCAGCGAATGACCATCGGGGCAGTGACTGCAGACGGCAGAGTTGCAGGAGGGGTACGAGAGCCAGCCATGCCGCAGGCGCCAGTTCGACGGGCGTGAAAGCCAGCCAGAGCAGAATGGAGGACGCAAGTGCGACCAGGAACACGGAACGGATGGAACCAGTGCCCTGGGACAACTCCACGCGACCGGATGCGAGGATCCTGAGTATTTCGGGCCTGAGAGAGCTTTCGGCCGAGGACTGCGAAGTCGCAACAGTCATGGGGTGCATCCGTGCGTGAGAAAGAACAAGAAATGCCAACCTGCCACAAGGCGATCAGCCGGACCTCAGTGTCCGACTGATCGGAGGCAGATCCGGAATTACTTCGCGGCCTTTTTCAGGACCTTGGCCTTGTCGGTCGCTTCCCATGTGAAGGTCGCACCGGAGCGGCCGAAGTGTCCGCCTTCGGCGGTCTTCAGGAACACGGGGCGACGCAGTTTCAGATGCTCGATAATGCCCTTGGGAGTGAGCGGGAAGTGTTCACGCACCAGTTCTTCGATGCGGGATTCGGCGATCTTTGCGGTCCCGAAGGTGTCCACGCGGATACTGACCGGGTCCGCCACACCAATGGCATACGCCAACTGAACTTCGCACTGATCGGCGAGCCCGGCAGCAACGATGTTCTTGGCAACGTAGCGGCCCATATAGGCAGCCGAGCGGTCGACCTTGGTGGCATCTTTTCCGGAGAATGCACCGCCACCGTGACGGCCCCAGCCGCCATAGGTGTCAACGATGATCTTACGACCAGTCAACCCTGTATCACCGTGCGGCCCGCCCACCACGAAGCGACCGGTCGGATTGATATGGTACTTGGTTTTGCTGTCGATCAATTCCGCGGGAATCACCTTGCCGATGACTTCCTTCTTCACGAAGTTCGTGATTTCCTTCTGAGTGACTTTTTCAGCATGCTGGGTGGAAATCACGATGGCATCGACGCGCACGGGGGTGGCACCGTCATACTCAACCGTCACCTGGCTCTTGCTGTCCGGACGCAGCCAGTTGACCAGGCCTTCCTTGCGGACGTCCGTCAGACGATTGATCAGGCGATGAGCGAAGGCGATTGGTACCGGCATCAGTTCTTCAGTCTGGTTGCAGGCGTATCCAAACATCAGGCCCTGGTCGCCGGCTCCGTCCTTGTCCACACCCTGTGCGATGTCCGGGCTTTGACTGTGCAGCGCAACAAACACGCGGCAGGTGTCGGCATTGAAACCGATGTCGTCTGACGTGTAACCGATATCGCGGATCACCTTGCGAGTCACACCGACATAGTCGACTTTGGCCTTGGTTGTGATTTCTCCGGCGAGTACCACAAGGTCCGTCGTGCACAGGGTCTCGCAGGCCACGCGAGACATCGGATCCTGTTCGAGAATAGCATCAAGAATTCCGTCCGAGACCTGGTCCGACACTTTATCCGGATGTCCCTGACTGACGGATTCGCTGGTGAAGAAAAACCGGGCCATTTTTCAGTTCCTTCTGAGGCAGAACCTCAGTTCCTTAGACTTCTGACTTCCAAACGACTGCTGAGTGTTTCACCAGCCGCGACCGCCGTTTGCTGAATTCCCCAACGCACCACACGCAAGGCTATTCGAATTTCAGGGACAGCGTCTATGATCAGATTCAACCCGTGTTTTCGGGCGTGACCGACGTGCGGTGAGTGTAGCGTCTGAAGGAATTGCCACAACAGTGTTCAGCCTGCAATCGACGTCGAAATCAGGTCCTGTTCCGAAAAATGCGAAGACAGAAGGTTTGTCGTCCGGTGTAGTCAGCGATCCAGCGTCAACGTGGTTGGCTGCGTAGCCTGTGCCACCTCGGCAAACATCGGCTGCCAACACGGTTGCCGTCCTTCCCCAGGCTCTTTGCCCGGATTCAGCAGTATGTCGCGTGAGACCCCTTTGAAATCGATTTCCGCGGCGGCCCGAGAGCGTGCCCGGCGAAAGGTCTCCGCGTGGTTCACCACCCGCAACTGGAAGGTGTTTCCGTTTCAGAAAGACACATGGTCCGCCTATCTGGAGGGCCACAGCGGTCTGATCCATGCCACGACCGGGACGGGCAAAACCCTGGCCGCATGGCTCGGTCCCGTAATCGAAGCTCTGGCAGAAGCGGAGTCCAGACCTGCCGCGATCAGTGATGGGCCCACACGAGTCCTGTGGATCACTCCGCTGCGCGCCCTCGCGATCGACACGCTGCATTCGCTGAAACAACCAGCGACCGAACTGGGCATCAACTGGTCTATCGAATCCCGCACAGGAGACACGTCCGCAGCCGATCGACAACGTCAACGCCGCCGACTCCCCACCGTGCTGGTGACCACCCCGGAAAGTCTCTCGCTGCTGCTGGCACGTTCCGATGCCGCCGAACAGTTCCGCGAGCTCCGTGCAGTCATCTGCGACGAATGGCATGAATTGCTGGCCACCAAACGCGGTGTCCAGGTGGAACTGGCACTGGCCCGCCTTCGTCGGTGGAAACCGCAATTACGAACCTGGGCCCTCTCCGCCACACTCGGTAACCTTGACGAAGCGCTGCAGGTCCTCCTTGGTGCCCCGGGACGCCCCGACACACCCAGCAAAGCAAGCGAACCCGCCAAAGCCACTCTCACGGAGTTCGCGGACACGGTTGACACAGCCGGTCAGAGTCCGTCCTCTGACGTCCAGTCGCCGCCTGCGCGTGTTCCGTCCGGCCTGATTGTCCGGGCGGGTGTGAAAAAAGCCGTCGTGGTGGATTCGCTAATCCCGGCGCGGATAGAACGCTTCCCGTGGGCCGGGCACATGGGAATGAGCCAACTCAGAGATGTCATCAACTGCATCGAATCAGCCAACTCCACACTTGTCTTCACCAATACCCGGTCGCAGACCGAGGCATGGTATCACGCCATACTTCAGGCTCGCCGGGACTGGGCAGGGCTGATCGCACTGCATCACGGTTCTCTTGAGCCACAGACGAGAACCTGGGTGGAGGAGGGTCTGCGACAGGGAAAGCTGCGTTGTGTCGTCTGCACCAGCAGTCTGGATCTCGGTGTGGATTTCAGCCCGGTTGATCGCGTGCTGCAGGTGGGTTCACCGCGGGGCGTCGCACGTCTGCTGCAACGTGCCGGGCGCAGTGGACATCAACCCGGAGCCGTCAGTCGCGTCACCTGCGTTCCGACGCACGCATTCGAGCTGATCGAAGCTGCTGCAGCCCGTGACGCTATGGAGGCCGGTCAGCTGGAGGGACGTCAGCCGCACAGAGCTCCCATCGATGTCCTCTGCCAGCACCTTGTGACAATCGCATGCGGCGAGGGCTTCGAATCCACGGCGCTGTACGACGAGGTGCGCGGGACTCTCAGCTATGCGGACCTGCAGCATTCTGAATGGGAGTGGGCACTGAATTTTGCAGCTCGCGGCGGCGAATCGCTCAAAGCCTACCCGGACTATCATCGCCTGCGTGAAGAGCAGGGACGATTCCTCGTCAGCACCGAAAAAATCGCTCGCCAGCATCGCATGTCGATCGGAACCATCACCAGTGACGCCTCGCTGGTGGTCCAGTACCTCAATGGTCCAGCACTCGGCACCATTGAAGAATCCTTTCTGACAAAACTGAACCCCGGTGACTGCTTTCTGTTCTCCGGCCGAGCCGTGGAACTGGTGCATATCCACGAGATGAAGGTCTGGGTCCGAAAAGCGCCGGCCTCCGCGAGGGCGGTGATCCCACGCTGGATGGGTGGTCGCATGCCGCTCTCCAGCGAGCTGGCCTACGCGGTGCGGCAGCGTCTTCGCGAAGCTCACAACGGAGAATTCCGGGGCCCGGAACTACAGGCTGTCCGACCTCTGCTGGAACTGCAGGCAGAATGGTCCGCTCTGCCATTGCCTGAGGATCTGCTCGTCGAACAAATCCGTTCCCGCGAGGGATTTCATCTGCTGATCTATCCCTTCGCTGGTCGACTCGTCCATGAAGGCCTCGCAGCTCTGTGCGCCTGGCGCATGGCTCAACTGCAACCGATCACCTTTACGATGTCCGTCAATGACTATGGGTTTGAACTGCTGTCCCCGACGGAAGCTCCACTGGACGCCGCACTGGATGCCGGACTGCTGGACGAAACAAGCCTCGCACTGGATCTGGAAAAATGCCTGAATGCAGCGGAGATGGGCAAACGCCAGTTCAGGGAAATCGCCCGCGTTGCCGGGCTGGTATTTCAGGGCTATCCCGGACAACAGCGAACAGCTCGACAATTGCAGGCCAGCAGCGGTTTGCTGTATGACGTATTCTCCAACTATGATCCGGACAACCTGCTGCTGCGTCAGTCGCGCACCG
>JBDKIW010000458.1:0-14620 GCA_039796955.1 Planctomycetota bacterium | reverse complement strand
CAGATTCGGTTCAGCGGCCCGATGGACGTGTTGCTGGAATCACCGGACTCGGCGGGCGTCTGGAATCTGAAGTTGTCGGTGGTGATTTCGGGGGTACGAGAGCGTCTGCAGGGGTGTGAGGGCGTGGTTTCGGTGGTGGATCCGGAGTTTGCCACGGGGCGTGATTTTGTGTTGCGTCTGAAGGACGGCATCTCGGGGAATGATTTCCTGCGGCAGCTGGTCAATCTGGATTTGCCGTTGGTGTCCTTCAGTCAGCAGCGGCGACATTTGAATGACGCGTTTATGGAATTGACGACGCGGGGAGTGCGGTGATGCTGCAGGGAGCAATGACACTGTTCAACTGGACGCTGCGGGTGGATCAGCGTTCCCGGTGGCCGCATCTGATTCGGGGAGGATTTGCGTTATTTATGATGTTTGCGCTGGCGACAGCGTGGCTGGACGCCTTCGGGACGACTCGCGCGGGGCTGAGGTTTTTCGAAGCGGTGTGTTATTTGAATATCGTGTTGATCACGGTTTCCGGGATCAGCTATTTCGTGACAGCGCTGACTGAAGAGAAAGAGGCGGGAACGTTTGCACTGCTGCAGATGGCGGGCATGACGCCCCTCGCGATCACTCTGGGCAAATCGACATCGAGGCTGGTCAGTTCACTTCTGTTGCTGGTCACACAGTTGCCGTTTGCCTTTCTTGCGGTGACGCTGGGTGGGCTGTTGTGGCAGCAGGTGATTGCTGCGTGGCTGGCTCTGGCGGCATGGCTGATTCTCGTGGCGAACGTCGCGTTGCTGTGTAGTGCGCGTTGTGTGACTTCCGGCCGTGCGATGGCGCTTGCGGGCCTGTTGGCGATGATGTTTTTCGGATTGCCTGTGGTGATTGTGCGAACGCTGGCGGCCTTACCAACAGTGATTGTTGTGGCGCCCACGTTTGTGGATGTTCTCCAGGGTGTCGTCAAAGTCCTGACGAACATTTCGCCGTTTTCGCGGATTGATGAGATTCTGAATAACTGGCAGCAGACGTCGTGGCTGGGTGTTCAATTCTGGGGAAGCGTGATTCCCGGGGGCTTTTGTTTTGTGTTGAGTACGGTGTTGCTGGGGCGGTGGAGTCGGCTGGCGGAAAACGGTGGATCGGAGAGCCGTGCGGGGCTTCGTCGCTGGTCCGCGGGTCGTTGCGGGCGTCTGCCGGTGGCGTGGCGGGAATTTCATTTCTTCACGGGGGGCTATCGCTTTCTGCTGGTCAAGCTGTTGGGGGGCGGGGTCATCTTTGTCGGGTTTCCGTTGCTGGTGTGGACACAGACGGGGCGTTGGGACTGGACACCGGAAGGCGACGTCGCCCTCGAGATTTTTTTTGCATGTCTGGGCTGGCTGACGGTTGAGACGTTGCTGTACGCCTCGGGGACCTTGTTCTCGGAGGTCCGTCAGGCGACGCAGTCTTCGCTGGCCATGTTGCCGATTTCGGTAACCGGTCTGTTGCTGCAGAAGCTGCTGGGGTGTTGTGTGGCGTTGATTCCGGCGGTGATCTGGACGCTGGTCGCGACGGGGCTGGGGTGGGAGACACTGCGTGTCAAACTGGATATGGATCTGCTTTTGGCGTGGGGTGTGATGCTGCTGTTTTCCAGCCAGGTGGCGGCGGTGTTGTCGTTGTACACGAGGTGGGCCGCACTGCCGTTGACTGTGCTCTGTTCGTTTGTGGCATTCTTCTGTCTCGTACTGCCGATTCTGATGATTCCGGATGTCGTCACCGTGGTCGCTCGTTCGCATCAGTTTCGATATACTCGCGCGTTTGCGTGGTGTGTGACGGCGTTCTGGATCTGGTTGCTGGTGGTGTTACCACTGCAGTTGTGGATACGCAGACGATGGCTGGAAGTGACGCGAATGTGATGGGCAAGGCGATGGCGGCAGAAACAGTATCGACTCAGCCTGCGGGAACCTGGCGGCAGATTTGTTATGGTCTGCTGATCTGTGTTGTGCTGGGTGGTGGCGTGTGTTGCGAGCAGCGATCAGAGCCGGGGAAGCCGAAGATTGCCGAGACAGCAGGGATGGGCACAGTGGGAAGCGGGGATGACCCTGCCAGTGCCATGAACACAGGCGTGCGTGAGGAGTTGCCGGAGACGTTGCTGCAGTTTGCGGAACTGTCAGGGACTCAGTTTCCGACGGTGATTCCGCGGCGGGGTGAAGAGCATGGATATGCGACGATCCTGGAATCACTGGGAGGTGGTGTCGCGGCGAGTGATCTGGATCGGGATGGCTGGCCGGACGCGTTGATTGCCGGAGGTGGCAGTTTTGAAGGTCGGCGGGTGCTGGGGCGTGGGGTGTTTGTCCTGAGGAATCGCGGGGAGCGGTTTCAGGACGAGACGTCAGCAGCGGGTATGTCGGAGGTTTCGCTGTACCATCATGGCCTGGCTACGATGGATGCGGATCAGGATGGATTCCAGGATCTGCTGATCACCGGATATGGGGGCGTGGAATTCTGGCGTAACGAGGGCGATGGAACATTTACGGACTGGACTGCTGAGAGTGGATTGCGGTGTCCGGTGTGGTGTTCATCAGCGGCCTGGGGGGACTTCAACGGCGATGGGCATCCGGACGTTTACGTGGCCGGGTATGTGGACTGGTCGATGGAGAACGACCCACCGTGTTATGCGGCTGACGGGGTGACGCGGGACAATTGTTCTCCGAAGTTGTTTCAGGCTGTTCCCGATTTTCTGTATCTCAGCCGTGGCGATGGGACGTTCGAAGACGGGACTCAGCGGTTTGGTGTGCGTAGTGATGGCAAGGCCCTTGGGGTGGTGGCTGCGGACATTGATGCGGACGGCTTTACAGATGTGTACGTGGGGAATGATGTGATGCTGAACTTCCTGTACCGGAACGTGCAGGGCCAGCGATTTGAAGACCATTCCGTTTCCAGTGGTTCCGGAGTCAGTGGTCGTGGTTCGCCGGATGCCAGTATGGGTGTGGACGTGGGAGACTACGACAGCGATGGTCGCTTTGATTTGTGGGCGGCGAATTTTGAGATGGAAAGTTTTGCGTTGTATCGCAATCAGGGCAACATGATGTTTCGTCACATGAGTGACGCCACGGGGATATCAGCGATTGGTGAGCACTATGTTGGCTGGGGGACGGCATTTCGGGATTTTGATCTGGATGGTGATCCGGATGTCGTCGTCTGCAACGGGAACGTGGTGAAGTATCCGCAGCATTCGCCGGCCCTGCAGCGCATGTTGCTGCTGGAGAATATGGAGGGAACTTTTTTTGTGGATGTGTCGGAGCGGGTTGGGGGATATCTGATGCGTCCGCAGAATGGTCGGGGCCTTGCGGTGACGGACTGGAATCGCGACGGGAGAATGGACTTGCTGGTGAGTCCGGTGGAGTTTCCTGCAGCGTTGCTGGAGAATCGAACGACTGTGGGAGGTCATTGGCTGGCGGTGCAGTTTTCGGGTCGGCGTTCACCGCGTCAGCCGGTGGGTGTGATCCTGGAACTGGAGACCAGTTCCGGCGTGCAACGGGGGCAGTTGAACGGGGGCGGGAGTTACGCGTCATCGCATTTGCCGGAGGTGTGTTTTGGCTGGAAAAGTGACGTGCAGGCGGAAAGGTTGACGATCCGGTGGCCTTCTGGCGAGGTTCAGACGCTGCAGACGGGCCTGACGGATGTCCGGTTGGTGGTGATTGAACCCACATCGGGTTCTCTCGAAACAGAGAATGCGAATTCGGCGGGTCTTGTCTTTGCTGACGTCCCGTAGAGGATTGCGGGTAATTGCAAATCAGGGTGGGGTAAAGCCTGCCTGGTTGTGGCGTCCCTGGGGCGAGGTCACTGGTCGTCACAATCACTACATTTGACCGGAGTTGCCTTGCTCGTGTGAGAATGCGGTGAGTGCCTGCCCGAAAAAATGGCAGGAGTAAGACATACTTTGCCGGGGCACTACGCGTTTTTCTCAGTGTGGCTGATCCGCACGGGGTTGATGCGTACTTGCCGACTGGGGTGGAACCTGTTGGACGGTTTTCCATTCGAGCATGTTCACGGGCGGGAAAAAGGCGGTGTTGGTGATGTCGGTGGCTGCAGAGACAGATCGTAAATCCAGCGACGGCTCGGGGCGATTTCGCCTGCTGGGTCCCGGTCGATGGCCACTCCTGTTGTTGCTGCTCGCGCACGTGCCGATGTCGGGGTTATTCTTCTGGAATCGCGTGCAGCAGGGTTCATGGCAGGCTGGTCCGGTGGCACTGCTGGCGGTTGTTGCCTTTTACTGGCTGCGTTGCAGTCCACGTGTGCGATGGACAGGGCTGTGCTCTTTGTTTCTTGTGCTGGATGTGCTGTGTCTGTTGATTGGTAGTGTGGCGGATTCGCCATGGCTGGTATCAACGGGTTTGGTTTTTCTGACGGCAGCGTGGGGATTATCGAGCATTGATATCACCGGGGATCGCAGTTTGTTTTCGCTGAGTTTGCTGCCGTTGTCCGTCACGGGCTTTCCGGACTTTGTGAATGCGGAGTTGGGGGCACGGATGATGTCTGGAATCACCAGCCTCACCAGCATCCTTTCGACACGGCGCGAGATTGTTCATTACCGCGAGGATGTTGTTCTTGGTGGGGTGAAGGGGAGTGTGGATCTGGGCGAACTGTGTGGCAGTGGGCTGGCCTGGTACCCACTGCTACTGCTCACACTGATCTGGTTGATTTCGCAGCGTCGGTCGCTCATTCAGTCGATTTGTCTGCTGGCGTGTGTGGTACCGATTGCGGTGGCATCAATGGTGGTGACGGGGAGTCTGGTGCTGGGGCTGGTGTTGTCCGGCAGTCAGTTGTCCGTGGCATCGGTGTGGGTCGCTGGACTGGCGCTGGTGGTGGGCTGTGTGTTGATGCTTAGTGCGGATGCGTTGCTGATATTTGTAACATCGCCGGTGGCGGGCCCCGAAGATACTCGCGACGAGAATGTCGCGATGAATCCGATATCGACATGGTGGAACGTGGTGGTCTCGGCGGTTCCGGTGATGCCGCTGGCCTTCGAGCCGGCAGCGATTGTCAGGATCCCCGGGCCGCTTCGAAATATTTGTCTGTTCCTGATTCCGATTGTGCTGGTACTGCAGTGCTGGAGTTTTCTGAACAGTCGTTCGTGACTTGTGTGCTGTGTTTGGCGGGCTGCTGAATTCTGAGTTGTCTGATGGATCTGGATTGTGACCGAGCGTGAGTGATTAACCTGGAATTGATATCAGAGTAATGGTAACGAACGGGAAGACACCTTCTGATGTAGTGGATAGCGAGAACCTCGCTGAGGCGCCAGGGTTCGCCGAGCGCGCAGAGGCGGAGGCGTTTCAGGAAATTCCAGCGTACCAATTCCTGGAGTGGATATCGCCGTCAAACTGGCTGCCGATGGTGTTGGCGTGGTCCGAGGACTGGCTTGTTTCTCGTCGCCTGCTGTTCCTGTTGGTTGGAACTCCCTACCTGATTCTTCTGGTCATTCTGACGACCTGGGTGCTGAACCTCGGGGCCGCGCGGAATGAGGCGGTGAGTTATTATGAGCGGGCTCTGCAACTGGCCGAGGAGCGATCAGATGCTGCGATGCAGGAGGTCAGTCTGAAGGCGATTGCCGGCCTGCGATCAGGTGACGTGATCCGTAGGCTCAGGCTGGTCGAACTGTACTGGCAGACGAATCGCCGACAACAGGCATGGGATCTGGCGTTAGACCTCGCTGCTCGTGGCGAGTACGGTGTACCTGAGGCTCACTTGTGGATCGTCAGAAACGCTTTGTCTGATGAACCATTTCAGAAGTTACCGGACGGGCAGATCGAGGAGCATCTGCGGGCAGCGCTGGCTGGTAATCCGCGTCTCGCGGAAGCAAATCTGCTGCTGGGGATACGATATTCAGAACGTCGGGAATGGCAACTGGCTGAAAAGCATCTGCAGACCGCGGCCGAGCTGAATCCGGATTATCTGATTCCGTTGATTCGATTTCGAGAATCGACAGGTCGCACGGAAGGCAATGCGGAGACGCTGCAGCAGGCCCTGCGTGCAGCGACGGATAAACAGGAACAGAATCCGAACGACCCCGTCGCACGGATTGAGCTTGGTCAGGTGCTGCTGATGAGCGGGAAGGTGAAGGAGGCCGTTCAGCTGATTGAGGCGGGCAGGAAGCAGCAGGACCATCCGGAGTATCGCCGAGCTCTGGCCGTGTTGAAGCTCCGTGAGGCTGAATTTCTGCTGCAACAGACGACATTGAATCGTGACCAGTGCGTGCCATTGATTGTTGAAGCGATCAATCTGGAACCCCTGAGTCCGCAGGCGATTCTGTTGGCAGACACCCTCGAACAACTGGGTGTCCAGCTTCCTCCGGAGATTGTGGCTGAATCGTTAAAGACCTGGACAGACGTCTTCAGTAAAAATGCCAACGACAGCACCGTTCGGATCACACTGAGCGCGTTGCTGCGGTTGACTGGTGATACATCGAAAGCAGCTGATTTGCTGATTCCGCTGATTGATACCCAACCGGGAGTTCGAGGGCGACTGGTGAAGTTGCTGGTCATGGCCAAACGGCTGAATGAGGCGGGATCATTAACGGAGAACGCGGTGTCTCTGGCTGCCTCCGACAACGCCTCGCAGCAATCGCGTCAGATTGCCGCGGAGTGCCTGATCAGCATCGGTGATTTTCAGCGGGCTCGGGATCTCCTGGAGGCCGGTACAGCTGGTGTTCCGAAAGATCCTGTCGGAGCGAAGCTGTACGGAGTCAGTTTTCTGTTCGAATTTGATGCGTTGACCGGGCGTCCTCCAAGACAATATCTCGGGCCTGATCGCTGGTTGCCGGTGATTGCCCCGGGCATGGATACGAGGAAGTTGCTGCAACTGCTGGTGCAGGCTGCGGGCATTGCTGCGGTTCGTGCGGATGCCACAGATCGTCTGGTGCGGTTGATTCTGAGTAATGCGGATGTATCAGCCGAGGCAGAAGCGCGACTGATGGAACTGCAGGCGGGTGGGCTGTCAGTTGCAGAAGTTCTGAATCAGATGGGAAGTCACGCGCTGTTGCATGAGCAGTACCGCAAGGGATTTCAGTGGCTGGATCGCGCCAACACCCTGAAGAATGGTCAGGATCCGGTGATTCTGAACAACCTGGCGCTGGCTGTGCTTCGCGGACAACTGGAGAGTCCGGATCGGGCGTTGTCACTGATCAATGAAGCGCTGACCATGCTGCCCGGAAATCCGGAACTGTTATCAACACGCGGAGAAATCCTGATTGCAATGCAGGACTGGAATGCCGCACTGCAGGACCTTGAGCAGTCACTGCAGATGCGTCCACGGCGTCCCAAAGTGCATCGGTTACTGGAGCAGGTCTGGAAGGGTCTGAACAATCCGGGGCGAGCGGCAGAGCAGCAGCGACTTGCGGAGGCGCTGGAGAACAATCCCCTCTGATGCCGCTCTCCTGATTCCGGAAGGGTCGAATTCCCGGGGGCAGAGAAACTGCGAGTGGGCGCCGTAGTTATGCACGGCAGGGGTTATCCGATCACTGGATTGTCGGAGGCTCTCAGTTGCTTCTCCAGTTCATCCATCGCCGAAGGGCTGGTGTGATCCAGGCGAATCGGATGATCGCACCGTAGTAAATGGTTGTACTTTACGGCAGCGCCCGTGTTGAACAGCACAACGGTCTCGTCCGAACGAATCCAGCCGGTGTTCAAAAGTTGCACAGCAGCGCGCCAGACGGCGCCGCCTTCCGGTGCACCATGGATTCCCTGGCAGCGTGCCAGTTCCTCAACTCCCTGCATTAATTCGCTGTCAGAGAGTGTGATGGCGGTGCCATGACTGCGTCGCAGAATATCCAGCATCAGGAAATCACCAACGGCAGCCGGCACGCGCAATCCGGAGGCGATTGTACGGGCATTGGGAAACATGGGCGCTGAGACCGCGCCGTCGTGGAATGCTTTTACGATTGGTGCGCAGCCTTCCGCCTGCACGACGACCATGCGTGGCCGAGCCGACCCGATCCAGCCCAGTTGTTCCATTTCGTCGAATGCTTTCCACATGCCGATCAGTCCAGTGCCGCCACCGGTCGGGTAAAGGATGACGTCCGGCAGTTGCAGGGTTTCTGTCCGACGGGCATCGGCGAGGTCGAAGGCCAGCTCGTAGCCCATAGTTTTCTTCCCTTCGAGGCGGAAGGGTTCTTTGAGTGTGGAGAGGTCGAACCAGCCGAATCGATCGCAGGCGGCGCGGCAGAGTCGCCCGCAGTCGCTGATCAGGCCGTTGACGAGAACCACATGGGCTCCGCCACAGGCGGACTCCAGAATATTGGCCGGAGGGGTGTCCTCGGGGACAAAGATCACGCACTGCATTCCGGCGCGAGCGGCATAAGCGGTGGCGGCTCCGGCGGCGTTTCCGGCGGACGGGAGCGCGACAGTTTTGACACCAAGGGCCAGGGCGCGGGTGATTGCGGCGGACATGCCCCGCGCTTTAAAGCTCTGAGTGGGGTTGAATCCTTCATCCTTTACCCAGAGGTCGCTAAACCTCGCAAACTCCCCACGTTGTGTGCATTTCAGAAAGGGGGTGAGACCCTCTCCGAGGCTGACGGCCTCTTTCGGATCATTGACAGGGAGAACTTCGTGAAATCGCCACATGGACCGTTCGGAACGGCGGCGAATGGTGTCGGGCGAGAGTCCGCGGATTGACTGCAGGTCATAGCGGGCCAGCAGTGGTTTTCCAGCTCTGCTTAATCCCTGGAGGCAGTGCAGGTCGTGGACCTCGCCGGTGAGTGAGCATTCAAGGGACGTGTGCATCGGCCGCGTCATCCTTCGGTCTTGAGACAAACTGTGGTTTTTCGATAGAAAACGGGAACTCAGGCGACAAAACGGGCCAGCTGCATGCGTGATTAACCGCGCGTGCCGCAGAATTCCGTTGCGGTGGAACGATGTGGTGTGTTGGCCGGTTGCTTCGGCAGGGTCAGTTCCACGTCGTAATCCTGTCAGACACGGCGGGGAAAGTCCAACCTGAGTCGCATCTGCTGCATTGCAGTACCGGTTTTCGGATCGGCCCTGAAATCAGCGGTGGATGCTGGTGATTGCTGACCTGTGATTTGGCAGGACAGCTGCGCTCCCTTTACGACGGCAAGGATGCCTTCAGAGTGACTCCAAATATCAATTCTTACGTGTCTCGTTCGAACGTGCTGTTCCCGGTGGCCTGTGTGGCGGGGGCAACTGCTGTTCTTCAGAGTAGTGCCGTCTGGTTGACGATCCATGGGACCAGCACTCTGTCTGTCGCAGGGCTGGCCGCGGGCGTCTTCGCGGGATTGCTGCTGGCGGGCTATGTCTGTTGGTTGTCAGGATCAGTGGCTCTGTTGACGGGACAACGACGTCGGGGATTGTTGACGTTGTCTGGCTTGACGATTTTCGGGGCCTGGCTTGCACCGGAGTTGCTGCAAGTGACGCTGGATGCCGGCTTTGCCACCTTTTCGGCGGACAGTCTGACGGGACAGATTCTGTGCCTGGTGTTCCCGCTGTGTGTTGTAGCCGTTCTGACCTGTCTGGCACTCCTGCCGGTGATTGCGGCAGCCAGCGAGCACCAGCGTGACTGGCTGGATTCCCTGCTCTTGATGTTACTGGCAAGTCCTTTGCTGTGTATTCATGTGTTCCAGAATCTGCCGATGGCGGTTGTGGTCACCCTGACGACGACGATTTCAGCGGTGATCCGTCTGATGGCATCTCCGTCATCGCCTCGTGTGGCGAAAACCGAGATACTGCCAGTTGGTTCGCAGAGCCCGCTGATGAACTGGGCGAGTATGATCCAGTTGTCTGGTTGTGGACTGGTGTCTGTGGCGACAGTACGTGCGTTTTCGATGTTAATGCCGCCAGGATTGCCGCAGTTGCTGATTGCCGTTGGGTTATCAGCGGCCGGAATGCTGCTTTTGCGACGAATGACGTCCTGGTCTTCCATGCTGTCGCTGTTGGCTGGTGGTGTCGCGCTGGTGTTTCTGGCGGGGCTGCCAGTGATGTTTTCTGCCTTAACGGCGATGAATCTGCAGTTGAGCGGTGGAGTGACAGCGGTACCGTTATTGATGGGACTACGATGTGCCCAGAACGCGGTGTGGATTGTCGCCGCATTTGCTCCCTGGCTGTCGAACTCGGGCCGTCCGGGGCGGCATTCGCTGGGCGTTTGGCATTTACCGAGTCTATTTGTCGGCGTTCTGGCGGGGCTGTTACTTACCAGTGTGACCAGCTGGAGTAACGCGCTGATTGTGGGGCTTGTTCTGCAGTGCGTGACTCTGAGTCCGTTGGTGCTTCAGGGTGACTGGCAGCAGACAAGACAGGGCCAGGTGCGAGTGAGTCTGGCGGGGTTAAGTTTTGCCGCTCTGTTGTTGCTGGTGTCGGTGTTTCGGCCCGATTCTGCAGGCAGCTCGCGTTTGTTGTTCTCCGAACGCACGCAGATGGCGCAGCAACGTGGCCTGGAAAGCGAGCTGATTGCACAATCGGATGCCAGTCGACTTCTGGAGACGGTAGCGACCTCAGAGGGTGAGTTGACAATCTGGCGGCGTCTGGGGCAGGTTGCCGAGTTTCGGCTGCAGGGTGTCACACAGGGGCAGGTGAGTGCGAGAACAGAAGTCACACCGCAACCGGCGGAAGACATTCTTCCGGCGATTCTGGGTCTGGCGAATCATCCGCAGCCGGGACGAGTGCTGGTGCTGGGCGACGAGACGGGGGCGATTCTTCGCACGGTCACACATTTTCCGGTGCAGGAAATCGTCGGCATTCGCAGCAGCACCGCAGGCACGGCTCGGGCTGCATTTTACAACTGGCAGCATGATGCGTTTCCTGCCAATGAGGACAATCGGGTAACACTTCGTCATGGGCCCGCCGAGTTGCTGGTGCGTGACCGAAGTCTGGCGTTGTTTGACGTGGTGTTATCGGCTCCGGCTCCGGCGTCGGCGACTGCTTCGGCCGGGGTGTGGTCGGCGGAATTTTACCGCGCCGTCAGGGCTCGAATGGCCTCTCAGGCGGTGTTCTGTCAGCGTTATCGGCGAAGCGATCTGGGGCCTCAGCCCCTGGAAGCTGCACTTGCGACTCTGGCGTCGGTGTTCCGTCATGCGGGTGCGATCCAGACGGTTCCCGGGGAAGTGGTACTGCTGGCAAGTGATGCGGAGTCAGGCTTGATTCTTCCGGAGCTGCTGAGCCGTCTGCAGCGCGAGCATGTGCTGCGGGAACTGGCTGGAGCTGGTTGGGACTGGTCGCAGATTTCTGTTTTGCCTCTGGTCAGTACCAGTGATCGACTGGGAATGTTCAGCACGCGTCCGATGCCGCAGGCTACGACAGCGGCTCGGGCTCAGATCCTGTTCCAGCAGCCGTGGGAAGCGGCGCGAGGCGGCAATAAGTCTGTGGAACTGGCTGAGGTGTTTGGGCCGCATCAGATGCAGATTGCGTCGGCAATTCCTGTGGGTGAGGCCCATGAAGAGGCGAAGCGGCGGTTGTCCGGACTGGCTCAGCAGCTGGAGATTCTGGCGGGCATGCCGGATCAGCCATGGACCTATCGGAAGTCGTTACGTATGGAGATGCAGCGGAGCCCTCGCCCGCCCATGGAAGTGATCGAGAACGGAAAGATCGTCCGGGAAGCACATCCACTGGACAAGGCTCGGCAGGACTATTTCCTGAGTCTGGGCAGCGCGTTAATGGCGGCTTCTCAAAATGCGTCGGATGCCTTAAGCCGCGTGCAGCAGCTGTCCCGTTTTGCTTCGACCGGCGAGCCACTGATGGGACATTTCGCTCATTATGAAATTGTGCGACTGCATGAGATGCTGAATCACCCTGCACCGGCAGAGGAATTGGTGCATCGCCTGCACACGGTATTCTTCACAACACCCACTGATGCGTCCGTTCGGCCCGTGATTGCTGCGATGGAGCAGTTGGTCGAGTCTCCGGAGCTGATCCCTGATGAAGCGGAGCGTTTTGATCAGTTGAATTCGCTGGTGCAGAAGCTGATTGAACGCTGGGAGGCACGTACAGCGTGGGAACCGCGGTCCGCGGTACGGGTGCAGCAGGATGTGGATCAGTCGGTGCGGGTCACTAATCTGGCGCTTGAGCAGATGGAGTTGCTGAGCAGGTCGGCGGCTCTCAGCAATGCAGAATTTCGCAACCGTCGCCGATTTGTAAATGCCGCGCTGATCAATCCACTGAGACAGTATCGTGATCAGGTACTGGCGCACCGGATGAAGACAACGCAGCCAGCGCCCGATGACAATGAGGTTCCGAACGATCTGCCACTGCTGGTGACCCCACCGTCGCCAGTAACGACGAACTGAACGAGCTCCGACCTTCACAACGGACGCCGGGATGACAACGGGTTTCAGTGACTGTGGCCGTTGTTGAGCCTCAGGGTTGTGTTGTCGGTGCTGCTGGTTCCGTGGTGGGCGTCGCTGGAGTTGTCGGCGTTACGTCCGGAGTTGCTTCCCCGGGGCCTGTTGCCGGAGTCGGTTCCGGGGCGACATCTGGCGTGGCTGGTGTGTTGCCCGCCGGAGTGGTTGCTGCCGGTGTCGTAGTGGCTGCGGGCGTTGAGCTCACTTCGGACGTTGGGGCTGGATTGGCATCGTAGGCTGCATTTCCATTTGGCTCCGCGGCAGGGGGCACGGTTGGCTGAGCGGGCTCAATCAGCTTGCGATCTCTCAGCCCTTCTCCCAATTGCAGCTTCCAGATTCCGGCGGTGTCCTTGAGTGTCACATAACGATTGGTAATCGAGACGATTTCCGCATTGACTTCTGAAATCCGGACGTTCTCGCCGACTTTTGGGCGGGTTGTGACACCAGTCCCCTTGTTTCGGAACCATGCATACCAGACACCATCGCGTGAAACGGTCCCGGACAACAGCGTCATCGCGGCGTGATCATCCTGGACGTCGAGTGCGATGACGGCCGATGCAGACTTCGGGTCAGAGCCGCTGTCTTTGACGGTGACGGTGACGTCATACTGGCCCGGAGTGAATGAGCGGGCGGGAGTCCATTTCAGGAGGCCTGTTTTGGCATCAATCTGCAGTCCCTCCGGGGAACCGGAACCGAGTGCGTAGCTGAGGGTGCTGGCTGAGTTGTCATCGGTTGCGGAAGCCTGAACGGAGAATTCTCGCCCGATCACAACGAGGGCCGATTTGGGAAGTGTGAGCGCAGGTGCTGCATTCGGCTGCTCAATTGTGATCGTGACTTTTTCGTCGTATTGTTTTTCGGGGGCATTAGCCTGTGTGAGAATGACGGTCGCGGTATATTTCCCGGCGGTAAGCGAGGCCTCGGGAGTCCACGCAAAGACGCCTGTCGCGGGATCAATCGTCATCCCGGGGGTTGCGTCATTCAGTGTGAATGAGGCGGGACCGAGTTCAGGATTGATGCCGTCCGCCCGTGCCGTCATTTTCACTTCTTCGCCAGGGCGGATGGTACGATCCGACAGACCTGCAACCTTCGGGCTCCATGTCTTCGGTGGGGAGGGAATAACGAACGGGGAGTCTTTAATGAGCGCGAGGAACTGATCAATGGTGGTCTCGCGACGGTCCCAGGTCACCGGGAACAACTCGATCACTGCCTGGTCCGGATGTGCTGCGGATTTGGTACCTGCCACGCCACGTTCGATGGTCCATTGTTCCCCCTGAATGGCGGTAATTCGGATCAATTCCCGCTCGATCCGGACGATGAAGGGTTCGAATCCTTCGGCTGTCGGAAACAGATCACTGGGGACGGCCTGCATGATGGCCGCATTGTCAGTGAGTGCTCCGATAAGCTTTGTGCGGGGCAGCAATTCGGGGCGATTGTCGGTGCCGGCAACACTCATTCCCTCTGCGGTCAGTGTGACGTTGAGTCGCGGGTTTCCCTGGGCCCCCGGGCTGTCAATTTTCATGGAGGAAATTCGCTGCAGGATTCCGGCCTGATCAAACAGGTACAGAAAACGGACGAGGCCCTGCAGGTCGGTTTCCGCCTTGCGTACTTCGACTGCAACCGTGCTGTATTCCTTCTGGGCTGAACGCGCTGCGGGTGTCACCTCAAAGGCGGGGCCGGAGAATCCACATTGCCGAGCCAGCTCGAAGACCCATTCGCGATACAGTCGTTGTGCGTCATCAATATCCGCAGGCAGGCTGAGAGTTTTCCAGTCGTTCAGGTTGCGTCGGGCAACACCGAGCTCGATCTGGCGATCTGCCAGAGTTTCGCCGGCTGTCTGAGCGGACTGAAGTTTCTTCTCAAGGGCGTTGATAGGGCCGAAAACCCAGCCGGACACTGTGGACCGCCCGGCGTAGACGGCAACCACGGCGCCCAGACCGACTGCCAGCAGTTTTGTTCTTTTCTTGTCGTCCATTTGTCCACACTTTCCATTTACAACGACAGCCCTGTCCAGATCGGGCATCAAGGCTCAGATGGATTGGCCAGCCTGAGTGCCGCAGCGAACTTCAGTACGAGGCTGCGGATACTGGTCAGGCCGGATGGTGTTCACTTCTGCAGAGGGCAACGGTGTTTCGATACAATCAGACGGTGCAGGCAATGACCGCATTCCCGACAGGTGATTCAGGAGGTTGTGTCAGTGGCCAGCTTTGGGTCGGGGAGGACAATTTCCAGTTGAACGCGCACCTGGTATTCCTGTGAGACGGCTGATGGCCGCAGATCTGTGTCAAACGGTTTTACACCATACCCGGCATCGCGCAGAGACCT
>JBDKIW010000457.1:0-7882 GCA_039796955.1 Planctomycetota bacterium | reverse complement strand
CGTCCCTGGCTGCGGTCCCCGAACCATCCTCCATAGCATTGTGGTCTGTGGTGTGCCTTGCAACAGCAACCGTTAAACTGTGGCGTCGCAAAGGCGGAATTCCCAGCAGCGCGATCTGATCGGTCGCAAATGCTTTTACGTTGCTTCTCTGAGCAACTGAAAAAGGGAAATCAAGTTTAGTTTTTTACTGCGCTTAAGCCAACAGGCCGACGTCTCAAAACGTCGGCCTGTTCGCGTTTCTACCTGGTATTTTCAAAGGTTTTCGCGCCCTCGCCCAGTCTCCAACTCTTCCTCACGTGATGTCTCCACCAGGCGAGGCCCGAATCGTGCCCGGGTGCTTTTTCCGGAGTGAGACGGCAATTGCGGCTTTCATGCCTTGATGGGAGTTGGTGTTGAGGAATTGCTGTTGGAAAACCCGAAACCCGGGGCCATCCATCTGTTTCTGACAGCAACAAGTCGTTTCCTTAATGACACTTGCGCCGAAAGATTCGTGCTATTACACGGTGGGAGATGCAGGATTGGAAGGCCCATCCACGGCACCGGAGGATACGATCAACTCTACCGAGCGTTTCTGATCACAAACGGTACCGCCCCCACTATCCCTCGCGCACCATTCCGTGTTCCTCTTTGTTCATCCATCGTTGAACAACAATTTCAATTCCCAGTCCCAGCGGCAGTATCACTGACCTCAAACCCACGCAGATTATTCGCCCATCCACGGTGGTGGGTCCGCAGTCAACGTCGATTTTCGGATGGGCACGCCCACACGCGACGTCGCGTCGCGATTCAACGGAGTCGTTAATGCGTTGCGACTGAATTGCGAAGCAATCTTCTGCAACGGCATCGGCCACCAGTCCGAGGAACCCATCCAACGGCAACGTTGGGGTTGCTAAGAAATGGCAGAAGGGGGCCCCATGATCAACGACGACACAGTCGAGGCCGTTTCGAGTAAGAGCACGAGCACCGTTGCGCTGAGCATGATTGAAGGCATAAAAAATAGGACAGCGAAATCCCGCGACGGGGCATTCAAGTCTATCCCCCTCGCGCCCCTGCACATTGCCGCTCCCATCCGCATACTCGTGCTCGTGCTCGTGCTCGTGCTCGTGCTCGAAGTCGCAACCTCGAATTCACATGCGAAAACGCAAGTCGTACTGTGCAATTGGCAGGAAAAACTGAATGTTCACCGGCATTAAGACCACCAGCCAGCGAGCCACCATCCTGATGTCACTCACCGCCAGCAGCAAGTCCAACCTTATGGGGCCCTGAACCTCGCTCAGGGCCGTACTGGTCAAGCCACCCCGGGCAAGGTCTTTCGAATCGCCTCCGCCTCCCAGGGGACTGCTCTCTCAACCCGCGCACCCTCGAACATTACTGACCAGCGACCACTGAAAACTGAAAACTGAAAACCCCAATGACAACGGGTCGCACCGAGTGCGCATACTGTTGACCACACGACGCTGTCGTACCACGATCACTGACTGCGCCGTCACGATGCGGCCCCCGTCAGCGGAGCTCCGAAAACAAAATAAGCTCACGAGTTTACACCCGTGAGCTTACGTGTTGTCGTTACCATGAAACCGGAAGAAGTTGCTCCTGTCAGTCCCCGAGGCAACGTTCGCCATACTGTTTACGCCGTGATCTGCTCATCCGTTTCCGGTACGGCGTCGTTGTCTGCATCAAACCATTCGTCCTTGAAGACAATCCGCTTCTTGTGCTTCATTGCCAGATTGGCGGTGAGAGCCATGATGGCGTCGGCCATGGCGACACGACCGTTGCAGCGCAGATCCTTCCAGCTTCGGCCGTTACGAACACAGAAGCAGAAGTGCTCCATCTCTTCCCGGTAGCCACGACTGACTTTGTCGCCCATCGCTCCCTTTGTCATCGCCCCCGCGGCCGATGGTGCGGAGGTATTGTAGCTGTCGAGCACTGGGCCACCGCCGCCTGAACTGTCGAGGACCCACAGACGCTGTTCAAGGCCGCCGCCACTTGACGCGCTTTGCTCTTTGTAGAGCAATGCTTCCTTTTCTTCCTTCATGATCAGCGTACCGCGGCTGCCGAATACCGTCTCGCCATAAAACTCCTGACGATTGGTGTTGATCGACGAGTACGTCACGATGGCGATGTCGTCCTGATCTTCAGCGAAGTGCCGCCCCGGAAACTCAAATGTCACATAGATGTGGTCCGCGATGTCGCGATCGTCGTCCCAGTTTTCTTTGGGACCAACGCCTTTGACCCCGTAGAAATTGCGTCCGCCGTAACCCTGCACGGCAAGCGGATGCACCTTGCCCAGGAAGATACTGCTCGCGTCCATCTGGTGGCTTCCCAGTTCGGCCATCAGGCCGCCACCGGTTTTGTTGTACAACCGCCAGTCCACCAACTGGCGAGCGCTGTCATAACCGAGCTCTTTCAGACGCCCGGACTTCTCCAATCCCAGCAGATGTTCCTTATCCTTCTTTGCTTCCGCGCCGCGATCCCATTTCTTCCAGCTGTCGCTGCCGGGGAAACTGTTGTTGCGATGCCACTGCGCCCGAATGAACTTGATGTCACCCAACAGGCCCTTCTGAATCAGGTCGTTCGCGTTGTCGTACAGAACGCTGTAGTGCCGCTGATGTCCTACCGCCAGCAACAAGCCCTTCTGTTCGGCCTTCCGAATCATCTGCTTGCACTCGGTCACATTATGAGCCATCAGCTTTTCTGTTAAGACGTGCAGACCCGCCTCGAGACAGGCCAATGCGATCGGTGCGTGCTGGCTGAGAGGAACGGCGATGACCACCATTTCCAGGCCCAGAGCATCCTTGTCCTTCAGCAGTTCAAGGTGATCGGGATAGACTTTGATCTCACTGGCCTTCGCCTGGCCCAGTTTTTTGTTGAGCCCGATCCGCACTTCGGGGTGGCTGCCTTTGAACGTGCGGTCAATGTTCGCAGGGCGAGGATCTGCGACGGCGACAATCTCCATGAAGTCCGCCGGGTGTTCAGTGATCAGCACATTCGCTTCGTCACCACAACCGATGAATGCGGTCCGGACCGGCGAGCCATTGAGTTTTTCGTAGTTGAAGTACAGAGCCCCCAACCCGACTCCGCCCACAGCGGCCGTTTTCAGCACGTCGCGACGTGTAAAGCCCACAGCTTCGTGAAAGTTGTCTTTTCCGATTTCCGTCTGTTCCGGCGTGATGTCCATGAGATTACTCCGCAGAAAAACACATCTCCGGGCTGTGGCACCCGGTCACTGATAACACTGTAAAAACGTCAGAATACAAAAATGATCGCAAATCGCTGTCTGAACAGACATCTCTGAGCGGCACTTGCGGGAACAGGACTGCCCCAACTCTTCTGATCTCAACGTCCCGCATCCCGTCAGAAAACCGTACACAAGCCTCGCAAACCAGTCTACAGGAAATCACTCAGGCAGCCTTTGCCTTTTTGCGAAACGAGAGGGAGGGTAAGAGGCAGTCGAGGCCAAACCATTTTCCTGTTGGAATAAACGCGAGGGCCAACAGGGCCATCACTTCAATCAGGTTCTTGTTCACGATGAAGCTGTGTTCCGGGCCCGGTGTCTCCGGTACGCCCGGCAACGGCGGCATCGCCATGTAAAACCCAAAGAGCATGAAGGCTGCCGACAAGGCCGCAAAACGGGTGAGCAGACCAAAGATCAGCAGGCAGCCAAGCCCGGTCAGGCCGGCAATTGTTAACAGGTCGGCAATCCTGAGTACGGACAACGGCTGCGGCAATGGTCCCCGCCGAATCTGTTCTACTGACAGCAGTTGAGTCGCTTCGTCCTGCAGTTCTTTGTCGAGTGCAATGACAGGCCCGGAGAGTTCCGTAGCCTTTTCACGAGTGTCCGACCATGTGCGATTCAGATGATCCAGTTGGTACGGCAGATCGGCTGAAGCCAGTTTCTCTTCATAACGTGTCAGCATCTCGTTGTACAACTGGATCTGGCTGATACGACCATCCACGAGACCCGCGTTGTCCGGATTACCCTGCAGGTGCGCCAGGAGTTTTTCCTTGTACGACAATTTGCCTGCTCGAGTCCATGCGGCAGTGAGTGCCGCGCGGTACGCGTCATACTCCGGCCCCGTCAACCCTTCGATCTGGGCTTCCAGAGCCTGTTTTTCCGACGCCAGCAGGTGCCGTTTGCCGTCGATCAGCAGCAGTTTCTGGCTGGGATCGAAGCTGATCGTCTTACTCAGGTTCAGCGCATCAAAGTTGACTTCGGGAGGAAGGCTTTCAAGAGTCGCAGCGAAAGAGGGGACGCCATCAATCAGTCGGCTCACGGCTGCCAACTGACCTTCACTGAGCCGGTAGTGGGAAGCGAATCGATTCTTCCAGTTGTCCCAGCGTCTCGCCACCAGTTCCGCGTCCAGCCATTGCGTGCCGTCCGGGTCACCCGTCATGGACCGGAATACCTGACGCATCGGGCCCTGAGCATTCCTGAGATAGCCTTCGGAAGTCCATGGGGAGGGTGTTGACAGTGTGTTGATCTTCCACAATCCCTCGTACAACAACTGCCACCCCAGCCCCAGCCGTAAGACGACCAGAAACAGGATTGCGGACCGTGAATATCGTTGAATCTCAGCCACAGGCTACACACTCCGGGTGGTCTTATGCCAACAACCGGTTTGATAACCGGTCGCGAAAACGTGGAACTTTTCTTTTGAACGGAACAGAAGAATACAGCGGATCAGAAAAAACAACACTCAGCCCGGGATTTCCAGCGGGGGATCGACAAAGATTTCTGAAACCGCCGCCCGAGTCATCCCCGTCCAAACGGACGTCACACATTCAAATTCTTCGATTTTGCGACTGCTCAATCCCCTGTGCTGCGCGTTTGATGGTGACGAGCCCATGGCCCCACTGCAAACGGCAATCGCGACGACTATCGAAGATTGCCGGATGCGGCCTTACAAAAACCAGAGTAATCTGTAAATCCTCGCCCCCACAGTCAGATCTCCCACGAGAACTTTGCGGGAATTCAGCGACTGATTGACGCTTAATCCCATTGCACCTGACCTTCATCCCACCAGATTTGTTCCTCCGGAATACCAATGATGACAGGTTTTAATCGGACACCTCGCTCTGGCTGAGGGATCAGAATGAGACCAATGTCCGCCATCTGGCGGCAACATTCAACTGCCTTTTCGGCTCCCATTGCAAAAAACGCTGTGGACAGCCCGTCCGCAACGGCCGCTGACGGGGCCAAAACGGTCACCGACAGCATTCCCTCGACCGGCCAGCCGGAGAATGGATTGAGGATATGCCCGTATCGTCGACCCTGAAAACGGAAGAACTGGATGTTTGAGCCGCTGGTCCCCATCGCTTGATTCTTCAGTAGAATCGTTGCCAGTCGCTTTTCCGTAAACAATGGATTTCCCAAGCCCACGGGCCAGCCCGCATGGGAATTGTGCCCCCCCAGCGCGATCAGGCTGCTGTGGCCACCGTGCATCAGGAAATCCTGCGGTGACGACGCCTGAGCGCGCAACCAACCCACCGCCTCATCCAGCGCAAATCCCTTACCAAATGCCCCCGGATCCAGCCATACGCCTTCTTTCAGCAAAGTCACAGCTGGGGGATCCCGAGTGATCCGCACGTGCTGAAACCCGGACCGCGGGAGCCGCTCAGCGATTTCCGATTCCGTGGGAATTCGGCTTTCGCGGCGGCAGGTGCGCCAGAGTTGAGTCAACGCTCCAGTGGCTGGATCGAACCCTCCACCCGTTTGCCGAAACAACGTCTCAGCCAGCTCGAGGAACCTGAGAAATTCGTCGCGTAGCGGCATCGGTTGATCAGGCGATGAACGATTCACGAGCGACAGGTCGCTGGATTCCCGATAGGGGCTCATCCAATCTTCGATCGCGGGAACCACTTCGAGAGCCTGCCCGGCGGATTCGATGTACTCGGTGCAACCGGGATTCAGAATCACCGAAAAATCGCAGGCCATGGCTCGACACGTCAACCGCAGAGTACTGCCACCGGCGGGCACAGCCGTTCGCACAACCTCCGAAGTGCGGGTGGTCTGGGGTGTGCGAAGGGAGCGCAAACCTGCCATCAAATCGCGGCGTGAGTGTTTTGCGGGGTCTTCGGACATGTGGGACCGCTGTAAAGAATTTGCTGAAGAAGTCACCGGCTGCTACGGACTGGAAGGTGCAGTTGCGGGAAAAAATCGCTATTCTTTCCAATACAATCCAGAAAATGATCGTAAGCATTCAGGAAAAAGTCCACTACTCCGCGGAATTCGGCAGGGGGCACTGGGATTGGGCGATCGGGCGGGACGACAACGTTTCTGTGGTGGAGGGGCAGAAGCCCGCGGCCATCTCGGAGTCCCCTGGCTGTCTCTGCTGCCTCAGTAAACAGACGGCGTCGCCCTGGCCGTTGCCTGACTGGTGACTGTTGGTCGGCTAAAGTGCAGGCTGCGAGTTCGGGCCAGTGGTTCTTTGTGAGGTAGGTTTCCAGAGTTTTTCTGCGATTTTTCAGGTCGTTGACCAGTTGCATCCAGTACTTGATCGATGATCATTCAAAAGGCTTTCTCTAATGTCGCTGCACTGGCGACTTTCGGGGGCAGGCCCGTCGAAATTCCCCGCAAATCAGCGTTCTATCCAAGCAGACTATGTCAGCATCACCAAAACCCTCGCGTCCACCAGTTTCACGAGTTTCCACCGGCATGCCATGGTGGCTGTGGGCCGGCCTTGCCGTGTTCGGAGTCACTCTCGTAGTCAGCCTCGGGGCTCGGCTGGTTCCGGTCGATGCCGACTTGTTGTTCGCAGAGGCATCAAGTGCGGCCGAAAGATCTGACGTTCCCACACTTCAGGACCGTCTTGAGAAGCTTAAGAAAGTGCCGGGACGGGAGGTTCAGGTCAAATACCTGGAAGGGATAATTTACCTGGCTGGTTCCAAGCCGCTCAAGGCGATCCCGCTGCTGAAGCAGGCCGCCGAAGACCAGCAATTGCGAGTAAAATCGCTGCTCAGCCTTGGACGTGCCTATGGCACATCAGGACAACTGGTCAAGGCCGCAGAAGTGCTGAACAGCATCGTGGATGACCCGGACAGTGGAAATGTCGCACGACTGACACTGGCCGGCATGTTGAACACGGTCCAGGCGTTCGAGCCGGCGTTGATGCACCTGAATGCCCTGGAAAAGCAGAAATACGCCCTCGGAAAAGTCCTGTACGAGCGGGGTGAAATTCAGTTTGACCTTGGACGGATTAATGAGGCGGCTGCGGACTACGCGGCGGCGATTGAAGCTGACGAGGCCGACCCGACCAACGCCCTCAAAGCCGTGCGATTGCTGCGGTGCCGCGTCGCCTCCTCCGACTTCAAGGGCATCGACAAATACGCAGAGCTGCTCGATAACCCGATTGCACAGAATCATTTCCGTGCAGAGCGATTGCTGGCCGAGGGCAAACTGAAAGAGGCCATCACGGCGCTCGATATGGCTCGCCGCGAAGCCCCCACGAATTCACAACTTTCCGTGACCTACGGAAAAGTCATGCTGGCCCACAACACGGCCGAGAATGCCAGACAGGCACTCCCGGAAGTGTATGCCGCCTGCGTGAACTTCCCGAGAAATCGCGAGTATATGCAGGTATTGCAGAAGTTGGCCGTCATGGCTGAAAACCCCGAATTGGCGACCAAAGCTCAGCAGAATGTTGAGCAATTGCAGACGCTGTACGAGGCAATGCGGGAGCAGATGAAAGTCGTCGGGGCAAACTTTGAAGACTTTGAGGGGCGAATGAAACTGGCCGACATGGCCATGGAATGTGGTGAAGGGGAATTCGCCGAACGAGTTTTCCGGGGACTTTTCATTTTCTTCCCGGACAAGGAAACTGCCGTTAGAGCTCGCCACAGCCTGAGCGACAAACCACTGCCATTCCTCGTGGATCTGGGTGAA
>JBDKIW010000456.1:0-3233 GCA_039796955.1 Planctomycetota bacterium | reverse complement strand
CCCGTCCCCGCTGAAGTGCCTGAGGCCGATCGACTGACCCGCGGCCCCGCTTTCGAGACACCGCTCGTCGCCGCCGCCGAATTCAACGGTCAGGATGACTGGCCGATGTTTCGACACGATCAGACACGCAGCGGAACGTCGCGGCAGGAAATCCCGGCCCGCGTCGCACCACACTGGGATATACCGCTCGGCGGTCGACTCACCCCGCCCGTAATCGCCGACGGTCGCGTTTATGTGTCACAGATCGATGCCCACACGCTCCATGCGCTCAATCAGCAGGATGGCAGCACAGCGTGGAGCTTTGTTGCCGGCGCCCGCATCGACTCCCCACCCACTTTGATCTCCGGTCGCGCACTCTTCGGATGCACAGATGGTTGGGTGTATTGCCTGAACGCGGCCGATGGACAGCTGGTGTGGAAGTATCGAGTCGCCCCGCTTGATCGTCGTGCGATGGCGTTTGAACAACTGGAATCCCTCTGGCCTGTCCACGGCAGCGTGCTGGTGAAGGACAATGTCGTCTGGGCCGTCGCTGGTCGTTCCAACTTTCTTGATGGCGGCCTGCGTCTGGTTCGCCTGGATCTGCTCACCGGAGCCCGACTTTCAGAAACCATCATGGATGAAACGAATCCGGAAACCGGCAACAACCTTCAGGAAACACTGAAGATCCTGCAGATGCCCGTCGGCCTTCCCGACATCCTCGTCGCCGACGAGAAATTCGTGTACATGAAATCCCAGAAATTTGATCTGCAGGGTAAACGTCTGGAGATCGGCCCCGTGTCCGGAGATTTCGTGGAACAGGGTTCCGCACAACGCGGGGAAGGCGTACACCTCTTCGCCCCCATGGGCTTCCTCGACGATAGCTGGTTCCATCGCTCCTACTGGGTCCTCGGACGAAATTTCGCCGGCGGACATGGTGGCTACTACCAGGCCGGTCGTTTCGCCCCCTCCGGAGACATCATGGTCAATGGGGGCGGCTATGTCTTCGGATATGGACGCAAGCCGGAGTACTTCCGCTGGACGACGACCATGGAACGACAGCTGTACGCCGCATCGCCGGAACCGCCAGCCGTTCCTGAAAACTTTGTGAAGAAACCCGGTGCCGCAGAGGGCAAAAAAGGTGCTGTGCCGAGCCAGTTTGCCCAGTTCGGAAAAGCTCCCGCGCTCGATCCCACCAGCAAACCCGTCACCGTCGAGGCCTGGATGACGGCGACCAATCCCAATGGCGTCATCGTGGCTCGAGGTGGTCCGCAGGACGGCTTCGCCCTGACACTTGAAACCGGTAAACCCACTTTTCTCGTACGATCGTCCGGTCAGCTCATGTCTATCGCCGGTCCAAAACGCATCGTCGGCGGCTGGCATCACCTCGTCGGTGTCCTGACCACAGACCGGCAGATGAGATTGTATGTTGACGGTCAACTCGCCGCCGAAGGAACAGCTCCGGGACTACTCACCAAAGACCCTGCCCAGCCACTCGATATCGGCGATGACACAGGCAGCGCCGTCGGCGAATACACATTGCCAAATCAGTTTGTCGGTATCATCGATGAAGTCCGGCTGTATTTCGCGGAAGTTAATGCTGATACCGTCCAGGCTCGTTTTCAGGACGCCGCAGAAATGCACCCCGAACCTGCGCTGGTGGTCAGCTTTGATGACAACACCGCACGCGACATGTCCCTGAATCGTAACAATGGCACCCTCAACGGAGGTCAGCCTGTGGAAGGCCGCTTTGGACAGGCCATCAAGTTCAGTGGCCGCAAAAACGGTGGCGCAAAACAGGCCAATCCCGCTGCAGCAAACACACCCAACAGTCTCATCGAACCCAAATGGAATGTGGACGTGCCCGTTTATGTCCGCGCAATGGTCCTCTCCGGCTACCATCTGTTCATCGCCGGCCCCCCCGACCTGATTGACGAGGAAGCCACCTTCCGACAACTCGCCGAAAAGGATCAGGCCGTGGATCAGCTGCTGGCAACACAGGACGCCGCAATTCAGGGACAACAGGGCGGACAACTGGTGACGGTGAACTCCGAGACCGGGGAAATCCTGCACACACTCCAGCTGCAGGGACTGCCATCATGGGATGGCCTCGCGGCAGCTCGCGGCCAGCTGTTTCTGACTACGCTGGATGGACACGTCCTCTGCCTCGGCGCTCAGTGATTCTTCCGACGCCCCCTCCGCCGCGGAACCTGCAGGTGATCTATGATGCCCAATCGATGGCCAAATCCCGGAACTTTCAATCCTGTCTCACACCCCACACGCGCTCCGCGGATCCGTCGGAGGATCGCTGCATTTGTGGCCTGCCTGATGACCTCAGCCGCCGTCTGGGCCTGCAATATCCCGGTGTTTCGCTATGCCCTCGAACGCTGGACACCGGATGTCTGCGAAATCATCCTCTTCACCGAAAAACCACTCTCGACAGACGAAGATGCTTTCGTTCGCAGCCTTGAACGCCAGTCAAGCCTCGTCGGGGGACCAGCCAACTCCCGTGTGATTCGCGCCGAACTTCAGGCACTCACCCCGGAACTCAACTCCCTCTGGCAGTCCCTGCAGCAATCCCCGAATCGAACACCGCCCTACGTTGTCATTCGATCCCGCTACGGAAAGGATCGCGTTGCCAACCACTGGTCAGGGCCCCTGCAGGATTCCCTTTCCGTCCCACTCCTCGATTCACCAGTTCGCCGTGAATTGGCCCGACGCTTGCAAAAAGGAGATGCGATTGTCTGGCTGGTACTGAAACCGACCGTAGCCGCTGACGGAAAGGATTCCACGGCCACCACCGCGGCACTGAATCTCCTGCAGGAGCAATGCCAGGCTTTACCCGGGAAACTGGAGCTCCCCGAAGGCATCGGGCTCCAGGGGTCGGAACTGTATTCCGAAGTGCCCCTGCTGCTGCAGTTTTCCGTACTGGAACTCAGTGCCGCAGATCCACAGGAACAGTACCTGATTCGACAATTGACAGGCTTTCAGCCGGCTGCCTTTGACGCCGGTGAAGCACTGATCGTGCCCGTCTTCGGACGCGGACGAGCCCTCGAAGTCATCCCGGCCTCCCGCCTGGACGCTGATCTGATAGAAGACCTGTCTCGATTTCTCTGCAGCGCCTGCTCGTGCCAGGTCAAAGAACAAAACCCGGGATTTGATCTGCTGATCAGCACACCGTGGAATACAGAGTTGTTCGGCGAAGATGCCCAACTCCCTCCCGCCCCTCCAGTCAAAGGAACCGGCCGCAGCGAAAA
>JBDKIW010000455.1:0-2962 GCA_039796955.1 Planctomycetota bacterium | reverse complement strand
GCCCGTCCGGGCCTTTTATTTTTTTAGGCAGTGAACCGGGGCCCGTGGGGCCCCGGCAGATTTTGTATCGGCCCGTCCGGGCCTGAGAGCAGAGCAGGATCACCCGTCCGAGCCTGAGAGCCGAGCAGGATCGCCTGTTCGGGCCGGAGAGCTGAGTTGGACCACGCGAGTGAGGCTCTGAGCCGCGGCGGTCGCAGATTCTGCATACGCATGTCGGCGAAAACCGTTATGATGTGCGGTTCCTGATCAGAACAGAAAAGACTCATTGCAAAGGAACTCCCATGCTTCGTTCCGTGTTCGGTCTGCCGTGTGGTGGTCTGGCGACACGCTGGCTGTGTCCGCTGACCATGGTGGTCCTGATGATACTGACCGGTTGGCACGCCGTTGCTGAAGAACCTGAAAAGATTAGTGATGCTCCGGGGCGATGGACCTCTGAGCAGGCGAATGCGTGGTTCCGGAACCAGCCATGGCTGGTGGGGTGTAATTACATGCCCAGCACGGCGATTAACCAGCTGGAAATGTTTCAGGCGGACACCTTTGATCCGGAGGTTATTGATCGGGAGTTTGGACTGGCGCAGAGTCTGGGATTCAACTCGGTGCGGGTTTTTCTGCATGATCTGCTCTGGAAGCAGGATCGGGATGGATTTCTGAAACGGTGTGAAGAGGTTCTGACGCTGGCGGATCGCCGTGGCATTCGAGTGATGTTTGTGTTGTTCGACAGCTGCTGGCATCCAATTCCAAGGCTCGGAAAGCAACCAGCTCCGCTGCCATTCACTCATAACTCAGGGTGGGTACAGAGTCCGGGTGTGGAAGTTCTGCAGAATCCGGCGGCGTGGCCGGAATTGAAAGAGTATGTGGTTGGGGTGGTCAGTCACTTTGCGAGGGACCAGCGGGTCGTGGTCTGGGACATCTGGAACGAGCCGGACAACTTTGACGGGGGGGCTGCGAAGCGTGCGGGGCTGGAGCCAAAGAATAAACCGGAGCTGGTGAATCAGTTGCTGCCGCAGGTCTTTGCGTGGGCACGAGAAGCCCAGCCGACTCAGCCACTGACGTCCGGAGTCTGGCGGGATTCGGAGAATATTGTGACCCTGGACGCCTGCAAACGTATCCAATTGGCTCACAGTGATGTGATCAGTTTTCATACGTACGGTGACGTGGCCTCGCTGGAACGCTGTCTGAAGAATCTGGGCAGCTATGGTCGTCCACTGCTGTGCACAGAGTTTATGGCGCGTCCGAACGGCAGTGTGTTTGAGCCGCATCTGGGGATCATGCAGAGTCATCGGTGTGCGGCTTACTGCTGGGGGTTCATCAATGGCAAATCGCAGACGATTTATCCCTGGGATTCATGGACAAAGACGTACAACGGTCCTCCGCCGGTCTGGTTTCATGATGTTCTGGAGCCTGATGGCAAGCCGTTTCGTCAGGCGGAGGTGGACTACATTCGTCGAGTGACGGGTGTGAAATGAACGATGGGCCGGGCGAGTGGCGGGGGAGCAGAGTGATGACAGGTCGTGTCCGATTGTTACCAGCTGTCGTGCTGTCGGTTGTATTCCTGCTGGTCAGTTGCCGGATGGGCTTCGCGCAGACTGCTGTTCAGGACGGTGTGCGTGAGACGCTGGTTCGGGATCTGTTATACCGTGACGACGTGGAAGCGGATGAGTATGGAAAGCAACGTTGTCGGATTGACCTGTCTCTCCCGGAAGGCCAGCGTGATTTCGCCACTTTGATCTGGTTTCATGGGGGCGGGTTGACGAAGGGAGAGCGGGCGATTCCTGAGGAATTGCGGGGCCGGGGGATTGCTGTGGCTGCCGCGGGATACCGTCTGAGTCCTGCAGTGAAGGCTCCTGTGTACATTGACGATGCGGCTGCAGCCGTTGCCTGGGTAATGCGTCATATCGAAAGTTACGGCGGGTCTCCGCAGAAGGTGATTGTGTCCGGACATTCGGCCGGAGGTTATCTGACGATGATGGTTGGCCTGGACCGGCGGTGGCTGCAGAAGTATGACCTGAGTCCGGATCAGCTGGCCGGTCTGGCGCCGTTGAGCGGACAGGCAATGACGCACTTCACGATCCGTGCCGAACGCGGCATCGCGGACACTCGCCCGATTATTGATGATCTGGCACCGCTGTATCATGTGCGGGCTGATGCACCTCCGCTGTTGCTGGTGACTGGGGACCGCAATCAGGAGTTGCTGGGGCGATACGAAGAAAACGCCTATCTCTGGCGAATGTTTCAGGAAGTGAAACATCCGGATGTGCAGTTGTTTGAGCTGCAGGGATATAACCACGGCCAGATGGCAGAACCTGCATTTCCGTTGCTGGAACGTTTTGTGAAGCGGGTCACCGTGCCCCAAAACCCAGCCTCCAGATAGCTTCAGACCGTCCGCACAGACACAGGCGGAAGATCACAATTTATTCCCGATACCAGAGAAATCCGGCAAATCCCGAGCAGAATGAAAGAGATTTATGATGTCAGGAAATCGAAGTCGAGCTCGTGGAATTCTGTTGCTTCTGCTGAACTGCTGCGTTCTGCCCAGCGTTGGCCTGCGTGCGGACGACTGGCCGCAGTTTCGTGGCCCGGGGGCATCGGGAATCGGTGAGTCGACAAAACCTCTGCCTGTTCACGTCAGCCGAGACGAGGGCGTTGTCTGGAAGACGGCTCTGCCCACTGGCCATTCATCACCAGCGATTCACGGGGATCGGATCTTCGTCACGGGAGTTGAGGGGCAGGATCTGGTCACGATGGGGCTGGATCGAAGCAGTGGCGCGGTACTCTGGAAAAAGAGCGTTCCGTGGGACACGCTGGAAAAATTTCACACCACGGGAAGTCTGGCGCAGAGCAGTCCGGCAACGGACGGGAATATTGTCATCAGCTTTTTCGGGTCCAGCGGCCTGCATGCGTTCGACAGGGATGGCAATCTGCTGTGGAGCCAGCGGATGGGGCCGTTTCGAAATGATTTTGG
>JBDKIW010000454.1:0-19158 GCA_039796955.1 Planctomycetota bacterium | reverse complement strand
TGGCTCCCAAATCGGTGGCTCCCAAATCGCCCAAATCGGCTCGGCTCCCAAATCGGCTCGAAACCATCGACACCCAAATGCGTCTGCTTGGCCACCCCGCCAGTCACTCGTAGTTTTCCGTCTCTAAGGTGGGTGGCACCGAAGAAGGTCGCACCGAAGAAGGTCTCCGAAGAAGAAGGTGGGTGGCACCGAATAAGATCGTTCTTCTGATATCCGCGGGCCGCGGCTATGGCACGACGACGGAGCGAAAATGCCGGGAAACATGTGTCTGTTGGAAGGGTCTCGAAAAGCTGGGCGGATTTCTCCATCGCTCTGTGCCTCGAGACCACGGACCGTTTTCTGCCGCGACAAGACTTAATCCATCCCATGGATTACCGGAAGCATGAAGCGACTGTTCGCTGGTTTTCAGACAAAGGCGCTTGACACGGTCTCGTGACAGAACCACACTAATGGGACACATACAACACTACACCCAAGTAATCACACTATATTCCCAGGGACATATATGCCGCGTCTCAAACGTTCCAGTATTTGTGCGGCAAGTGAGATTCAGGTTTTTCACCTGACAAATCGCTGCGTGCGTCGAACATTCCTGTGCGGCATCGACAAGGACACCGGGAAAGACTACTCCCACAGAAAAGGCTGGATCCGACAACGACTGGAGGAGTTGGCGGGCATCTTTGGCATCGATATTCTGGGCTTCGCTGTCCTCAGCAATCACCTCCACGTGGTCGTCAGAACCCGGCCGGATATTGTCCTTGCCTGGTCTGACAGTGATGTCGTATGCCGCTGGTGGCAATTGTTTCCGATGCGAAGGACGGAAAATCGTCTTCCCGCTGAGATCACACCCGACGAAGTCAGCGCTTTGTGTTGTGACACGACTGGCCTTCAACGAAAGCGAGAACGACTATCCAGCATTTCGTGGTTCATGCGTTGCCTTGCTGAACCGATCGCACGCCGTGGAAATCGTGATGACGACGTTACCGGCAGGTTCTGGGAAGGACGATTTCGGGCCCAAATCCTCCTCGATGAAACCGCGATCACCGCCTGCCTCGCTTATGTCGACCTGAATCCAATACGCGCGGGAGCAGCGACGTCTCTGACCGACAGCGAATTCACAAGTGTGCGTGAGCGGATCAGTGATCTCATCGCGTCGCAGTCGGCCACTACACCGACGCATCAGGAAGAACTCATGGCCCACGGGGCTCGCGCGGGCTGGCTGTCTCCACTTTCACTGAAACCCGGCAATGTCTCGTCAGAGAAAATCACAACACGCCGCGCGTCAAATCGAGGGTGCATTCCTATGAGCCTGACTCAGTACCTCGCTCTACTGGAGTGGACAGGTCGCCAGATGCGGGGCGATAAGTCTGGCAGTATCCCCGAAGAGTCCGCATCGATCCTCGAAAGCCTCGAATGCTCAGAAGACACGTGGCTGCGGTACGTGCAAAGGTTTCGTAAAGTCTTCAAATCCGCAGCTGGACTTCTCCGCAACACCAGGGCCCATAAAAGCCTTCGACAGCAGAGGCACACACAGCCCGCAGCATCATAGACTCGCACCGGCTCCGAGATCAGCCTCCGCTGGCGGCTCAGGGCAAAGCCAAAGCACGGTCCGACCCAACCTGGCTACGGCAATGACCATAGCTTGCCGCCACGCTGGTCATCCGCCGGGGCTCCGCTGCTTCCGTGTTTACCCTCGACACTGCCACCCGCACTTTACCCCTGAATCTCAGATTACTCGCTGTACGAAGAAGCACAACCTCTAACCAGCTCCCGCCCGGGACGATGCTCCTCGAACTTGTGGTTCAGGACCAACGATACAGCCCGCCCCGACGCTCGCACTCAATTTCGTGCCCAGTACACCACCAGTAGATTTCATTGCGTGTTTACTGGAGCCGAGAGTTCAAAGAATCGCTCAGAGACGGCCTGCCCGATCGAATTCAGGCGAGTCTGGAATCGATCCACAAACTGATGCAGTCCACTCTCAAGAATCTCCGCTGCCGTCAGTCGGCAGAGTTCGTCGCGGACCTCTGTTGTCAGTATTTCAGCGTCAGTAGACACGCACTCCTCAGACGAATGAGAGATCTCGGCAAGACTTCGCTGGACCTGCTGTATGCAAAAAGCCAGCGATCTTGGAAACACGTCACTCCGCAACAGAAAATCCACGACGTTTACAGGCTGAATTCGACCAAACGTTCTTCGATACATCTGTAACGCACCGGTGGATTCCAGCAGCGCCGCCCACTGCACCACATCGAGTTGCGTGCCTGTCGAACCGGACAAAGGCAGAAGTATGAAGTAACGAACATCGAGAATGCGCGATGTCTTATCCGCCCGTTCCAATTGATACCCAAGTGACGAAAAATGCCAGGCCTCTCCATGTGACCACGTTGCCTCAGTCGCGCCCAGAACCTGATGCGCAGACCGCTTGATCTGATCAAGGAACGGATGGGGTTGCTTCAGAACCAGTTCCGGTTGTGTCGCCGCAGATCGAACTCGAAGGTAGAATCGATTCACAGCTTCCCACATCGGCGTCGTCAGAATCTCACGAACGGATCGGGCATTCTCCCGTGCAGCAGCAAGACAACTGGCAACGGAGTTCAGATTTCTCCGATCAAAGAGCATGTAGTTGATGACATTCTCTCGAGTAGGTGCTGCGTAACGCTGAAGAAAATGCTCCACGTCCCCTCCAGCATGCAACAGCGATGACCAAAGGACCTGTTCACTGCCGCGGTATCCCAGCGCGATGCTGGACGTGACATCAATAAACCGGGCCTGATTTTCAGCCCGTTCCAGGTAGCGGCTCATCCAGAACAGGGAGTCAGCGACACGACAGAGCATTTGCATTCACCACTGTGTCAGAAGAATGGACAAAAAAGTGCACCCCAGGCTGGTTAGACAGACCGATGTGACTGCTCCTGCTCATAAAGCCGAGCAAACGGTGTTTCGCTCAACAGAACCCAGGTATCCTTACTACCACCACCCTGCGAAGAGTTGACAATCATCGATCCCTCCCGAAGCGCTACGCGTGTCAGTCCTCCCGGAAGGACATAAGTCGGGTCGCCAAAGAGAATAAATGGGCGAAGGTCAACATGCCGCGGCGCCAGTTTCCCGTTGATCACCGTGGGAACGGTGGACAGAGTCAGCATCGGCTGAGCGATGTAGTTTCTGGGGTCGCGCCGAATAGACTCCGCACAACGCTCTCGCTCCTCACGGGACGCCACCGGCCCCATGAGAATTCCGTACCCCCCGGATTCATTCGTGGGCTTGACAACCAGTTCATGCAGATGCCCCAGAACATAGTCGCACTGCACAGGATCAGAGCACACATAAGTCGGCACATTGCTGAGGATTGCGTCTTCTCCGAGGTAATATCGAATAATCTCAGGCACATAACGATAGACAGCCTTGTCGTCCGCCACGCCTGTTCCCGGAGCATTTGCCAGAGTCACGTTGCCGGCCCTTGAGGCACGCATCAGGCCCGCAACGCCCAGCATGCTGTCTGCCCGAAATACCTCCGGGTCAAGAAAGTCGTCATCAATTCGCCGATAAATCACATCCACCCGTTGCGGTCCCTGTGTTGTCTTCATCCAGACGACATCACGATCATCAACGAATAAATCCGGACCAGTCACCAACTCAATCCCCATCTGTTGCGCCAGAAAGGAGTGCTCAAAGTAAGCGGAGTTGTAGATTCCCGGTGTCAGCACGACGGCCGTCGGTTGCGACGTTCCCGTCGGAGCCGTCTTGAGCAGTGTCTCCAGCAGCCGCTCCGGATATTCATCCACCGGGGCGATGATCGAACCATAAAACATCTCGGGCAGGACCCGCTTCATGATCTCCCGATTTTCAAGCACATAGCTGACTCCCGATGGACACCGAAGATTGTCTTCAAGCACATAAATCGTGCCATCGTGGTGCCGCACAAGGTCTGTTCCCACAACGTGCGTCCAAACCCCTCCGGGCGGGCGGAAGCCTATGCATTCAGGCCGAAATGTCTTTGCGGACTTCACAAGACTTTCAGGAACCACTCCGTCGAGAAGGATCTGCCCCTTCCCATAAACGTCGTCCAGAAAAAGATTCAGTGCGCGAATTCGCTGCTTAAGCCCGGCCTCAATCGTGATCCACTCATCCCAGGGAATCGGGCGAGGTACGACATCAAACGGCCAGATCTTCTCGGTCCCGTCATTGTGCCCGTAGACGGCAAACGTGATACCCTTCTCGAGCAACTCTTCGTCGGCCAGTTTCTGACGCTCCGCCAGTACATCAGACGTCAGTGATGCGAGGCTCTCCGAAAGCGCTGAATGTCGCGGCGTTCCTTCGGGCGTCAGCAATTCATCATAGGTAGGAGGTAGTGCCGCCACGCAGAAATGCCCTTCCAACGAAAAAACAGATTAGACGCCAGCCTTACCCAGGATATCTGCACTGCTGAATTGAATCTTTCCCCCAACTGACCACCGGCAATCATGACAAGCCGGGTAATTGCATCTGGAGGTTTTCAACGCCCACGCTTTATTCAGTCAACAGATCACCAGGCTGATTTACAACCACAACATGAAAAATCGCAGAATCAGAGATGACACGAAGTCAAAATGTTGTGTCCTCGCCAGGAAAGTTCAAAACGGCTCAACAGTTCCCTGTCCGTGTCCATTCCCCCAAACAACGGTCGCCATCAACCATATGGGCCCCTGCCCATTTTAGAGGCACGTTTCCAGTTCTATGGGCACATCCGTATCAACGCTGTTGTGAAATCGACAGAAACCGGTGGTCCGCCAGACAGAACCACCATGTGTTTTTCGAATTGAGCAACAACCGTGCCACATGATAGTCAGCACTGCACAACTCTTGATCAAATCCTCACCTTTCCACAACGCAACAACAACGACCAGCAGACCGCTGTTTTCAGCGTTTTCCGCATTCCTTCGTCAAAAGCGTTGTGTGACCATTGAACCGGCAGGTGTTCCTCAAAGGTCCTCCTGGTCCACTCGCATGTAGCAAAGTCTGCTGCGGTCACCAGTTGTGTACAACTGTTCGAGCATATCAATCACGGACGGCTGATAGTCGATACGCCGGTCAATTCGCCCTTTGACGATCCGAATGGGTTTACTGAAATCGATGCCCGGCAGATCCGGGGCCAGCAGAATGGAAAAGTCCGCCGGTGCCGATTCGACGACGATGACGTTGCGATCTCCCAGCCTTGCATTCAGCGTCGCAGGCCGAAAGGCGTCCTGATCCGGAGTCGTCGGCGGATCAAGTGCGGCAAATTGTGACGGCAGAGAATCCAGCTGGATCCAGCCCCAGTCAAGATCTGTCGACCTCAAGAGTCGCGCATGAATGTGTTCGTGGAATTTACGGCGTTCATACCGGGCCATCCATTGAAAAATATCATCTGCCTCCTCAGGAAAACTCTCTGCCCCGCGATCCGGATACTTTACAAACATGACATCAAACCAGGATTTGATCTCTTCACCTCGGCGAAACAACTTTGCCGTCAGCAGTCCCATTCTGTCGAACCACAACGGATGGGCATCTCCCATGACCACATACCACGGCTTTTCGATTGCATTCGTTGCCGTCCATTGAAAATGTCTGCGTCCGGTTGTGCTCAATGCTGCAACGCCGGCAAATTCATGTGGATGTGAGGTCATCATGTCGATCGCCATTTCCGCGCCAACCCCGTGTCCGGCCACAAAAATGTGATCATCTTCCACTTTCAAGCCAAGCTTCAGAGTCCGCAGCAATTGCAGAAACTGCCTGTGCTGCTGTGCTGATGCCGCGTAGCCCTGCGTTGACGTCCCATCCTCCGGGAGAAACTGTGGAATCACGACGATGTATCCATAATTCTCAGCCTGAGCCGCCCACCAGCGAAGCCAGACATCCGGGTCACCCTGCTGCCCGGGAAAGGCGATGACGACTGGCCATGAACGCGTTTGCCGATATTCCGGGGGCAAGAGCCCAACTGCACCGGCTGATTCTCCGGATGCTTTCACGCGAAAAATGGCAGAAGCCCCCGATGTATGAGTTTCCGTCGTCAGAGGATTCGCCGCTGGCAAATGTCGGATCAGCGCAGCCAGGCGTTCGGCGCTGACTCCCTCCGTCTTTGAAATCGATAATGCCAGTTGCTCCCGTGCCGTAACTTCATCCGGCTCCGTCACCAGATATTCGAGCACGTTTTCCCTTGTCTCAAACAGAAACAGCACATCGAGCAGGCTGGATAATGTGTTTTCGGGTCCCAACAACCACCCGGAAAGTGCGGTCGCAATCTGTTCGTCGGCGACGGGACGCTCTACCGCTGGTGCTTCCAGCATCAATTCAAAGGCGGAGAAACGCGTGACCGAATCTTCATCCAGTCCGGCAAGGGCGATCTGCACACACTGCTGTACGGCCTTCCGCTGGAGCTGATCAGGCAAGTCCGCAGCCAGAGCAGCAAGTGAATGGCGGATTCGATCTATTCGCTGGTTCAGGGCATCGTAATCACGAACGAGTCTTTCTACCCTGACAAGCGTTTCTGGTGTCAGATTGCTCCCGGGATAAAGTCTGGCACCGTTGGATGCCAGCCGATGCTGACCTGCATCGCGGCGTCGCTCCAGAGCCAGCGTAATCTCTGCAGCCGTCTGCTCCCGAACAACCTGCAGCTGCTGATCCCGGATCCCTGCCAGTTCGGGAAAATCCTGAGTCAGCATCTGGAGCATCCGGGCTGCCTCCGGGAGTCGATTTGCCCGAATCAGCATTCGAATAATCTCCAGACGGCGAGTGGAGTTTGTTCCGTAGTCCTCCGCGTGAGTCAGAAGTGACACCAGCTTCTCTCGGGGAATCGCTTCAAGGGATACTGGGAACTCCCAGTCGTGCGTCAGGCTCTGCACTTCAGCATACAACTCATTGATACTGACAATACCAGCCTTCAATGGCTCAGTCTCGCCGCCTGGACGAATAACAGTAGCCGTACAGATCCCGTGCTCATCAAAAGGACCGAGCAGCGGTAAAATCGGCGGTCGATTCTCACGTCGCTGCCGCTTCTGCGGGATGCGAAATGAAAGCGAAGGCCAGGCATTCACATCCAGCACAGGTTCTTCAGCTCGCCGGGATGGTACATAAACCTCGCGAGAGCCCTGGTGAATCAGCCGCATCGACAGTTTCTGGTCGACCTTGTCCACAACGCGGCGACTTGCTGGCACAGGAGCGAGGGTGGTAGCAGACGAACACATGCCGCTCAGAATCAGCCCATTACTCAGACGAACCGTCGCAGCCTGCGGTTTCTCTCGCTCCACGGGGAGAATTCGGATCTCCCCTTTTGGCGCTTCGTCAAACGCCGCTCCTTCAACACACACTCCGACACACGCCAGCAGCAGATTTACCAAACCGGCCCGGACAGACAAACGCAGTCTCCAGTGCTGCGTACTGAGTTGGTAAATGCGACGAATCATTGTGTACGCACAACTCCGTTTCATTACCCGACGAGCCCGAAGGAATTACGAAGAGCATCCGCACAATCTAACGGCCAGCCCGGCAGCGGCCGATCAGCGCCAACAGCTGAAATCATCTCCGCCTCGGACTGCCAGCAGACTTAAACACAGCAAGGCCGACTCGGTAACCGAGCGGCCTGCCGCAGAAACTTCTCGAATCGCCAGAAACAGACCGGGAGACACTCAGGACCAACCCCGAAACAGCGTCAGTCGTGGCGTTCTCCCCCCAACGGGGTCTTTGATTCTGAAATGATCCGCTGCTACTTCATGAAGAAGTCGGTCGGTCCTCGCAGGGTGTAGTACGGATACTGGTACAACCCGGGAGGCTGATTCTGAGGAGGATACATCAGTCCCTCCGGTGCTGAATAGGTATGAAAGCTGCGATGCACCGGCACAAATGGCAGGTTGCAATTCCCGTTACGACAGGCTGCACCGTGCCCGGCATGCTGGCATTCCGGAGAATGAATCATCTGACCACCGGGACCAGAAGCAGACTGACAACTGGGACACCCATGGACCATCGCTGGTCCGGACGACCAGCCCCCCGGACTTTGTCCACGAAACTCCGGCCCCGTCGATGCACAGCCGGAAGCCACCAGACCGATCGCCCCCGAAAGCAATAGTGCAACACCAATCCGATTCATGAAACCGACTCCTATGATCCCCCCGGAATCCACACCCCGCGTCAAATTGCACGAAGGTTATGGTCGAGTTCCCAGCTTCGGCGCACACGAACAATCGGCCTCAATGGAACTCTGATGCTATCCGTTATCGGCAGAACAATCCGTGAATCGTGCAAATTCCCTGCAATTCGGATTGCAGAATTCGGGGAAAGACAGAAGGTCTTGCGAAACCAGGCAAGTGCGAATACATTCCAACCTGGTCAATTCAGGAAGTCTCCTGCACATGGATTGCAGCCTAAGTTGCTGCACAGCAGGGGTTTGTGATCAATCATGGAGGTTGAACGTGCACCTAGCCGCCTCAACGCGAAGTCTCTGGGATTTGGCGTTCCCGGCTGCCTGCCTGCAGATTCAGGAAATGGGCTTCGATAAAGTCGAGATTTGCCTCAACGAATCCACTGATCAGCTGAAGCCTTCCCGCGTGGCAGCAGATCCCGAGGGCCATATTCTGCAGATGAAGGACGCCAGCCGACTGTCCGCGGCCGCGGTATTCCTTGAGAGCGAGACAGATCTACCTGTGTTCGAGGGAATTGTCCGGTTCGCACGCCTGCTTAAAGTTGCACAGATCACCATTGAATCCTCCCCCCGTGGTACCCCTTTCAATACAGAAGTGGATCGTCTACGAGAGCGCAACGCGATCTGTCACAAAGCGGGAATCCGGTTGTCAATGCTGACCCGCAGTGGAACGCTGGCTGAAGACCCTCATACGGCCGTCGAACTCTGCCAGGCGGCACGAGGCCTTGGAATTACCCTCGACCCCAGTTACTACATCTGCCGAACCTCGGGCAGCGTAGACTTTGACGTTGTGTTCCCCCACGTGCTCCATCTGCACCTTCGCGATACCTCGCAAAGCGAACTTCAGGTTCCCACGGGCCTCGGAGAAGTCGACTACAATCGAATCATCGCGATGCTTCGCCAGAACAACTTTCAGCGAACACTGAGTGTTGACCTGTTACCACGAACGCTGGAAGGTGATGAACGATTGCGGGAACTTCGAAAGCTCAGACTGCTGCTGACCAGCATGCTGTGACCGCAGGCAATCTTCGTTCGCTTCCACTGCAATCGCTTCCACTGCGATCGCTTCCACTGCGATCGCTTCCACTGGGGTTGCTGAAAATCCCCGCCGTGGTGGATGTGCACCATCGCCCAATGCCAGTTACCGGACTCGGCGGTGGTCAGCAATCGCCTCAGCGAAAATCTGCAGGTCCCTGCGCAGTGTTTCGGCCTCAATTGGGGTCAGCAATTGCTGCCCAAAGCGAACGCCGTTAAACGCTACCGCAATTCGTCGGGGAAGATCAGTGATCCCTCGAGTCTGAAGATGTGTGGCAAAGACCTCCTCAGCTCTGGACGCGTTCTCGATCGCGCTACAGGAACTCAGGATCGGCATTCCTCCACGCTCACACTGGTCGCAGAAGGCTGCGTAAAATCGTACGATCGACTGACGAACACGATTCTGACGCGAAAAATGCTGAATCACAAGACGCAACGTGTTCCGCAACCGACTGTACACCCGAAAGCGGATCGCACTCAAAGTCATTACCAGCAGCAAAGTGATCCCGGACAAACCTTTCAGGGTCAGCCAGTGCTCAGGCGGACGAATCAGGTCACGCAGTAATTCTCGGAGAACAGGTGTCACTCCCTGATTGCGAACTGAGTCCAGCAGCGAACGAGTCGAAGTCAGAAATGGAGCAAAAAACTCTTTCTGACGTTCAGCCGACATACTGTTGACATTTCCAGCCCAAAGGTCCGTCAGCGCGGCCTGAAAGGTTGACAGGATCGACCGGGACGCAATGGCCTGTGCTGTCTCGGTACGTTCTGCGGACGGCGTTGGGTCCAGGGTCTTCCACTCCCCGCCAACCCACGCTTCGACCCACGCATGCGCGTGCCTCTGGCGAATCTCAAAACGCTCAGTGAGCGGATTCAGCTCACTTCCACAGTATCCGGTAACCAGTCGGGCGGGAATCCCGGATGCCTGCAGCAGCAGCACACAGGCCGATGCAAAATACTCACAGTGCCCTGACTTGCTCTGCAGCAGAAACACCTCAATCGGATCATAATCCAGGCTGATGGCAGGTTGATCCAGCGTGTAGCGAAATCCATTTTCCGGGCTCAGCGTACTCATCACCCGTCTGACACGCTCACCCTCGGAAACAAGTGTTCCGTCGACAACACTCAGGCGCCGAGCAACTTTATGCAACCGGGGTAAGCGACTGGCAAGGTCATCGGTGATGTAGGCGGACTGGGCCTTCCTCGTCAATCGATTCAGCGTCATTGTCTGTGTCACATGATGCATCCTCGGATCAATCATCCAGTATTCGAACGTAAGCCCCGGATAACGCTTTTTCGAGGGACACTCCACTACATAGCTGCGTGCATTCTTCTGCGATACGGACGGAGTATCCGCCGACCAGCTCAGGGAATTATTCCACGATCGACGAACAATCGATTCTCCGGATACCGACACGACTCGACTCAGAGGAAACGGTGCTGGCACGGCATTTCCAAAAGGTGGCTCCAGCGTCACGTCAAGAATGAAATCAGCCGGTGGCATGCCGGACCCCGAATAATTGGTCGGTGGTACTTCCCGCGCGACTCTGCCCGGTAACCATCGACCATCCTGGTAGTGAGCAAACACATTTCCACGAAAGCGGATTTCATCCATTTCCATCGCGGTTTCAAAAGCACTGACATCGACAATGTCCTGAGTCCACCGGTCACGAATCTGAAAACTCAATGCCCGTTCATTACTGATCAGAATCCGTCCGAATTCTCCGAGACGAACGGCGTCTGAGAGGCCCGTCCGTCGTCCCCCGATCGGTACATCATCCCCCAGTTGATCCGCCAGCAGAGTCCCCCCGTTGACCCAGACCCGCGGAAATGCTGCAAAGACCACCATGGCCAATGCGACAGAAACCAGCCATGATCCAAGCACAAGGCCCCGAAATTTCCAGCCAATCCAGACTTCCTGGGGATCCCGATCCAGGCCATTCCGGACGTCAATTTCTGAAACAATCACAGGGCCCCGAGTTCGACGAAGGCGACGCCGTCGACGCGTCTCAAGGTCCAGCCCAAGGAATGAGAACAGAAAGTCCTGAGTCAAACTGAACCTCGGTGCCTGAGTCCCACCAGAGCCCGGCAAAGACCCACGGGACTCAAGTTGCGTCTGGAACTGACGCTCTGCCCGAAACAACGAGAAAACCGACAACGTCCAAATCATCAGCAGCGTCATCAGAAAGACGGCGACTCCGTAACCCAGCCCGGTAGCCAGAACACCAGCAGTAGTCACCTGTAGCACTGATAGCGCAATCAGCCACCAGAACTGCCGGTATGACTTGTCCATGAACAGAATGATCCACGTCAGATAAATCAGCAGGTCTGTTCCAGCCAGCAGCCGCTGCAGGTTCGTACCAGAGAACTGCATCCCGGCCAGAATCAGGGCGATCACGCCCAGCATGTTTGTACTGAGCACAGAAAAGCTGAAGGATTTGCGATAATCAGCCAGATACAGTCCTGCGGCCGCCACCAATGGTGTCAAAGCGGGTGGAAAGAACCGACCCTGACTGATAGCCATCACCAGACTGGCTGCAGACGTCATCAGAAATACGCTGCCGAGAAACGTCGTCTGCAATTGCTGGTCATGATGATTGATCGCGTTATCAGACATATCGCTCCCCCGTACCCACAAACGTCCGTGGAGCAGTGTCGGCAGTGAACACCTCAGCGAGATGCTGGTCGTCACAGGGAATAATCAGAAGCCGCCCGGTAAGCATGGCTTCCTGTCGCAGAAACTGGCGTGCAACAGTTGCAGCAACACGACGACACTCTTCCGCCCGGGGCGTCACAAGCACAAATCGATGATTCGGGCTGATCGGAACCCGGCAGACAGCTTCAAAAAGCTTTTCAAGTGATGCGTTCGCCGAGGCTTCACAGACGGCGAGTGCACGGAGCGAGGCTTCCCGAAATCCGGATGAGCCCTGAGTGGTCACGATGTCCAGGGATTTGCCGGCAATCAGCAGGCGACAGTTTCCCTGCCGCACCTGCTCAAGGCACAACGTCGCAGTCAGACTCACAGCCCCCTCAAGTTGCTGCTCTCCCGCAACATCCACGGCAAACAGATCCAGCATCAGTGTGAATTCCGCCTGCCGATGCTGATAGTGCTCTTTCACCATCAATTGCCCATGCCGCGCAGTGCTTCGCCAGTGAACGGCTCTGGAACTATCACCGGACCGGAACTCGCGGATACCGTGGAATTCATCTTCAAACATTCCCAGTCGCGTGTTCAGCGTCCGAATCGATTCAGAAAGATTGCGTTCGCGCTTTCGCCAGCCGGGAAGCAATGATCCAGTGGCTGGATAAATCACAATCTCGTCCTGCTGCACAACGGAGTGCCCTCGCTCGCCAACTCCCAGAGGAAAGTGCGAACTGACTCTCAATGGGCCAAGCCGGTAGAGACCTCGCTTCCGGATACACAACTGATACTCTGCAATCCGCGTTTCTCCGGGAGCAATGCAGACAAATGTGACAGACGCCTGCTGCTGCAAACGATTTCCCTGAATCACATCCCGCACTTCGATCAGACGTGATGCCAGAAATCGCCGCTGGTTGCTCACCTGAATATCCACGCTGAAGAAACGACCAGCCTGCGCGACAGACGTCACTGAACGTGATACGGAGAGACGCGTCAACATCCCAACGACCAGCCAGCCATTCAGCACAAAAGGCCCGGCCATCATGCCGAACACCAGCAGCAGCATATTGCCTGTGTCGGGATTGCCCCCCGTCAACGCAGCGACCGCAATGACCAGCATGATCCCCAGATAGACCAAACCCTCGCGCGGCACCAGAACACGCGCTGTCAACCCGGTACGCTGGGCAAGGCCTGCGAGCCAGTTCCGCAACAGCACCGAGGCAGCCGCCGTCAGAAGAAACAAGACCCCAATGCCCACCAGGATGTACTGGCCGATGCCTCGAAATTCCGGCAGTTGCTCAGGCAGTGCAATCGCCCCCAGAAAACAGGCCACAGCCGAAAGAAGCTGCACGACCGTGCTGGCCCCTATCGAAAACGGAAGCACCGCCTGCTGCGTTGGCATAATCTGTTTTCACTCTGCATCAACGACGATACCGATGCTGTGGTCTGCAATCCGGCCCAGAACAGAAGCCCATCCCTGCGGTCCTGAGCCGGGACACACAACCTGAATAAGAGAAATCCTGCCTGCCCCAGCGACGACTATACGGCTTTCCCGCCGATTATAAAGACACCCGCCTTAAAACGTCGGAAAATATCGGTCGACTGCGGTCGTCCCAGCCTGCAAGCGGCGCAGGGATCCCCGCGGCGTCACTCTGACGTGCAACTCAGCCCTTCGCAAGCATTTCCGACAATTCTAACCACGATTTGAGTCTTCGAGGTGGGATACGACCTCAGGATCCGAATCCAGATCATCACACTCCGGGAACACTGCCGCTTAAACAGCTAACATCGGAAGCTCGCGACACCAATCTGATGCTCGGAAGCCACCAATCCATCCCCGGGGGCTGCCGCCGGCCATTTCGAGCTAAACGCGCAAGGCCTCGGCCGAGCCTGCAAGGTCGGCACGATACTTTTGCCGAATCGGCTCCACGTGCGTCCGGAGAAAACTATCCACCTGTTCAGGAGCCCGCCCTACAAACCGCCCGGCATTCAATGCCCCGGACAGATCAACGCTGCTGAACGCCGGATCCCGCTGCAGGCGATCGAGCAGGTCATTGGGCAGTCCCTCCCGCTTGACCTGATCAGCTGCTGCCTGACTGTGCTCGCGGATCACCTCATGCAGCACCTGACGATCCCCCCCAGCCTGAACGCCAGCCATCAGGATTTCTTCCGTTGCCATGAATGGAAGTTCCGCATCGAGATTTCGAGCAATCACTCGAGGATAAACCACCATCCCATCCGTGATATTACGATAAAGAATCAGACAGGCATCCACGGCCAGAAAAGCCTGCGGCATCGCCAGCCGGCGAATCGCACTGTCATCCAGAGTACGCTCCATCCACTGAGTCGCCATGGTGGCATCCACACCCGCCTGCAGACTCATCGCAAACCGCGCCAGTGAGCACATCCGTTCACTTCGCATCGGATTACGCTTGTAAGCCATCGCCGACGAACCAATCTGCGATTTTTCAAAAGGCTCTTCGATCTCTTTGCGATGCTGCAGAATGCGTACATCGGTTCCCACTTTATGGCAGGACTGGGCCACTCCATTCAGAAAGCCCATCACCTGGGAATCAGACTTTCTCGAGTACGTCTGACCGGTGACCGCATGGGCCTCCGTAAATCCCATCTGTGCGGTCACCAGACGATCCAGTTCCTCGACCCGGGCATGGTCACCGGAAAACAGTGTCAGAAAAGATGCCTGGGTTCCTGTCGTGCCTTTTACCCCACGAAACCTCAACGTTCGCAACCGATGTTCCAGCTCTTCAAGATCCAGCAGCAGATCCCAGCACCATAACGTGGCTCGCTTGCCCACTGTTGTCGGCTGAGCCGGCTGCAGGTGCGTAAACCCAAGGCAGGGCAGGTCGCGCCACTGCGCCGCAAACCGCCCAAGCTGATCAATGACCTGCACCAGGCGACGTCGCAGCAGCAGCAGACTGTCGCGCATCTGAATCAATTCAGAATTGTCCGTCACAAAGCAACTGGTTGCTCCCAGATGAATAATCGGACGTGCCCCCGGTACCTGATCGCCCCACGCGTAAACGTGCGCCATCACATCGTGCCGCAATTCCTTTTCGTACTTCGCGGCCGCATTGAAATCGATGGCATCCACACTGGCTCTCATTTCCGCCAGCTGCTGATCCGTAATTTTTAATCCCAGCGACTGCTGGCATTCAGCAAGCGCAATCCATAGCCGACGCCACGTAGAGTGCTTATTCTGTGCAGACCAGATTGCTGCCATTTCCCGAGACGCATAACGGGTAATCAGCGGATTCTCGTAAAACTCGTGCGACATTTCCGTTCCTTTTTCGAAGGGGACCATCGCCCCCGCTCAGCTTCTGAATTACCTCTAAGCAATCCGCCACGTCCTGAGTACTGATCGATAATCCTCGTCCTCGGACCTGAAATCTGCCCGCCGCCCCGGACTGGCTGAGTCCCACTGACATGCCACCCGTCCCACCAGACGGACATCCATCGTCGGCAGGTGACTGAACAGCCGCATCGGCCTGTCACTCCGCCAAGCCTCCGGCTCACTACTGCTCACTACGAAATCGCATCGTCAGAAACTCGTAATCGGGATTCTGCTTCTGGCAATGGGCAGCCTCCCACTCCGATTGAAACAGCACCGCCAGCTGACCGTATTGGTCGATCACTTCACGACTGGATGACAGCAGCTGCAGCTCTTTCTGACAACCTGGTTTGGGCACGACCCAACGCGCCACCTTGTAGTTGAGCCACCGCACTTCCGTTTCTGTGTCATATTCCGACTGCAGGCGGAATCGCACCACGTCAAACTGAAGTTCTCCAACGGCAGCCAGTACGGTCTGTCGAACTGACGAATTCGGTGTGTGAAAAACCTGAATGGCTCCCTCTTCCAGCAGCTGGGATAACCCACGCTCAAACTGCTTGCGACGACCAGTGTCCGAGCAGATCATCGTCGCGAAGAATTCGGGAGAAAACTGCGGCAGCGGTTCGAAGACCACCGGCGGTCCCTCGCAAATTGTGTCCCCCAGCAAAAACTCACCCGGGTTCACAAGGCCAATAATGTCTCCCGGAAACGCTTCCTCCATCGTCTCGCGTTCCTGACCAAACAACTTGTGCGCCCGCTTAATCCGAATCTTTTTTCCCGTTCGCGGGTGAAACACCTCCATGTCACGACGAAACAACCCCGAACAGACCCGCAGGAAGGCAATCCGGTCCCGGTGCCGTGGGTCAAGGTTGGCCTGAATCTTGAAGACAAACCCGGAAAATTCGGAGCGCGTGGCGGGGACCAGCCCGGTCTGGCTACGACGATCACGGGGCTGCGGGCAGTATTTCAGAAAGCCCTTCAAAAACTGCTCTACCCCGTAGTTGGTCAATGCACTCCCAAAGAATACCGGTGTGATTTCACCGGCGAGAAAACGGCCCTCGTCCCACTCCGCCCCGGCCGCCGCCAGCAATTCAACCTCTTCCTGAGCCTGCGCAACAATCCCCTGCGGCATCGTGTCCGCCGGAATCTCCGACAAGGCCTGAACACGCCCCGCGATCCGATGCACGTTGTCACGCGTTTCGAATACGCTGGCCTGTTGCGTATCCAGCTGAATCACACCCCGGAAGTCAAATCCCGTGCCCAACGGCCAATTGACCGGCACTGGCACGATCCCCAGCCGAGTCTCGATGTCTTCCAGAATCTCCAGCGTCTGCTTGCCAGGACGGTCCACCTTGTTCACAAACGTAATCACCGGGATCTTCCGCAATCGACAGACGTTGAACAGCTTCTCCGTCTGACTCTCTACGCCATTTGCAAGGTCCAGGACCATCACCGCGCAATCAGCGGCCACCAGAGTTCGATAGGTGTCCTCACTGAAGTCCTTGTGCCCAGGAGTGTCGAGCAGGTTGATCTTCACGCCTTCGTATTCAAAGGCCAGCACCGTCGAACTCACAGAGATCCCACGCTGCCGCTCCAGCTCCATCCAGTCAGACGTCGCTCCTCGCTGATTTTTACGCCCACGCACAGCGCCAGCCGCTTCAATGCAGCCGCCATACAGCAGAAGCTTTTCGGTCAGCGTCGTCTTCCCCGCATCCGGGTGCGAGATAATTGCAAACGTACGTCGACGTGCTGCCTCCCGGGCAACCACCGGATCTGAAACTGTCATTGCTCTCAATCAAATCTGATGTCCGGGCTCAAGTCCCCGACAGATACTGCAACAAAGAAATGTCCCTGAGCCATGCCCACTCATACTGACAACACAAGACACAAAACCACCCCGTGCACCTGACAACGGGGCAGTGCCCCGCACCGTCGTCCTCGTCAGCCGCCGGTCACTGCAGGACTCCAAACCCGCTCAGACGCCTGAACCACGTCCAACTGCGTAAAATCCCAAATCATTCCGCAGGCGTCAACCATCGCCGCTGGGTTTCAAATCTCCCTCTTTCGGCAACGGACCACCCCACCCAATACACCTCGCGGTCCAGCTTTCGACAGGTTCGGCAATCGTCCTTGAAACCGTCCACACAGCCCGCACGTTCGAACATTCCAACTTCCAGTCGCCCGGCCAATCAGCGATTCAGCATGCAGAACAGCCTGCTGCGACCTGTGCATCACACCACAAATTCTCTGCCAAACGACGATCCCGGCCCCCCCCCCCCGGCCCCCCGGCCACCGCCCGGCTTAATTCCCGTTGAACTTCCGCTCAGCCCCCGTCAAAAAACAAGAGCGTTCCGTCCGTGATGGATGGAACGCTCTTGTGCGCAATTTCAGAGCCAGCAAGCCCCCCACGGGGAACAGACCGGCGGTCTTCAAAGACCGCTGAAGTGGTCCGCTACGGGCAAGAACCCGTCCTGCTAAAACGGTGCGTCGTCATCGTCAGCGTCGTAACCACTCTCCCGATCCTCAGCAACAGCCACCGGTCGTGACGCCGGCCGATTGCTGTCGGCAAACTCAAAGCCCGTCGCCTCAGCACTGAGAAAGAACCGGACTTCACTTCCCTCATCCCGCTGCCACTTTCTGCCCGCCAGCCGATACGAAACCGTGACTGTGTCGCCGACCTTCATATCATCCACCGCAGCGCAGGCATCCCCGACAAAGTCCAGTGGAACGTAGTTGGTGAACTTGCCCCTGGTTTGCTGCAACACCACCAGACGCTTGCGAAACCCCTTCTGCCCAAAACTCTTCGTGGGCTCGATCAGATGAACCTGCCCGGTGACAGTCGACTCTGCCATGCTAAACCTCACATCAGTACAACAAAAAACGCAATGCCTGCCATAATGCAGTTGGTCAGAGAAATTTCCCTACTTCTTTTCACTGGTTCCATCCTATTCTCCCTCCAGGGGGAAATCAAGTATCTCATGGGTTTTGCGGCGATTTCGTCCCGGCAAAGAGCAGGACGTCCACAAAATCATCACGTCACTATCGCACCATCCACATGACACGTCTCGAATTCCTCAGCAAAAACGCTTGAGTTTTCAAGGCGGGCCCTTTCAAATCCACAGGCATCTTCGGCGAAATTACCCGTAATCACTTCCCATCAAATCAGAAACACCAGGGCCCGGAAGACAAGCCCCGGCCATGGCTCGGCTCGCATCCCCCCGTGTCCTGACGATATTCCTCAATTCAAGTCGCTCGCCCATCGGAGCTCTTCCGCATGCCGCACACGAGAATCCTCCTGTCTGCACTCCTCGCCGTTCTTCTGCCGGCATACACCAACGCCGCCGACGATGAACTGATCATCGTCCAGGAGGGCGACCTGCCCCTCGTGATCTCAGCCCCGCACGGCGGTGCACTCGAGCTCCCCGGGGCCCCCATTCGTACCGGAGAGGGACTGAAAAAAGGCGCGTCAGGTTTCTTTGCCGGGCGCGATACCGGTACCGAGGAACTCGCATTGCTGGTGGTTAAACTGCTGGATGACAAACTTCCCGGTGCCCCCTCCTGCGTAATCTCCCGCGTTCATCGGAAATACGTCGATTTCAATCGCCCGGCCGAAATCGGGGTCGAACATGACAAGGCCCGCACACTTCACGATTCCTGGCACCTCGCACTGCGAACTTCGGTCAACAGGATTCGAGAAAAACACGGAGCAGGCTTGCTGATCGATCTTCATGGTCAGGGCTCGTCCGCCTCCACTGTGTTTCGCGGCACCAGTCATGGCCTGACCGTCCAGCAGTTGAAAAAACGACATGGCGAGTCCGCGCATGCTGGCGAACACAGTCTGACAGGAATTCTGAAACAGGCCGGATGGACCATGCACCCGGACCCATTCTCCGGGCGCGAGCAGGCCGGGTTCACAGGAGGCCATATCGTCAGGACCTATGGCAGCCACAAGCCCGATGGAATCGACGCGATCCAACTCGA
>JBDKIW010000453.1:0-8620 GCA_039796955.1 Planctomycetota bacterium | reverse complement strand
CGGTCACCACATGGAAGTTGCTGCGTACCTACCGCATCCCCTTTGCCCTGCCTGCTCAACCGCCCGGATCGCTTGCCGCCCCGGAAAAGTCCTTCCGGACCGCCGATGGGCTCTTTCACTGCGGCGATTTCACCGCATCCGCCTCAATTCACGGCGCGATGCTCAGCGGTCGACTTGCTGCACAGCAGGTCATCGCTTCAACCCGATAGCCGACCTCTCAGCCCACACGGCAACGGATGGTCGCTCGCCAAAACCCCACCGGGCTGTGAAGTTCCCGGGTTGGCAGATTGCCCGCAGAGGGGGTGCCCCGAATCGGGCCTGTCCAGCATCGGATGCCACCGGCAGCACGAGCGATACCCGCGTCACTACAGCCGGGGCTCAAAATCAACACGGTCCTCCGCCGCACGTCTACGGTAGCATCGTCAATCCACGAACCGCCGCACGCGCTGATACCAAACACCCTGGCGGAGCAGGCTCGGCCATCGGGTGCGCCCCCATGAAGGTCTCGCAGACGGAAGAATGGCCCAGGATGCCCCCACAACATGCCTGCAGGCCGGGTCTCCGACCACAGCACGGCCCCGCTGACTCACCGGGCAACACTCCCCACTAAAGTCTTTTTTAAGAATCGGCGCCCAAAGCCCCCGAGAACACTGGAAAGCCGGCTCGCCTCGTCTACCATATTGAGAATGAGTCTCAATATCAATGCGTGTGGCTTTGGGGCACATTTGAAGGCCCACGAGACTCTCCAGCACAGAACGCGAGTATTTCCTGTTTCCTGCCCACAACTCAATGGATAGCTGCGAATGAGCGGCCCCTCGGAATTCCTCAGGATTCGTTTTATGCAGATTGCAGGCATTCGACGTCGATCCGGATTTACCCTGATCGAACTTCTGGTTGTGATTGCCATTATCGCGATTCTTGTGTCCCTGCTGCTGCCCGCGGTTCAGCAGGCACGCGAAGCCGCACGCCGCACGCAGTGCCGAAACAATCTGAAACAACTGGGATTGGCGTTGCACAACTACGCGACTTCACACGTCGCCTTTCCTGCGGCCTGCTATATCGACGGTAACCGGATCACTCAGCCTTGGTCCGCCCACGCCATGCTGCTGCCATTTCTGGAAGGCGGCAATCAGTATGCCCTGATTAATTTCTCACTGGGCTACCACGACGCCGGCAACAAATCCAACTTTCCGCCGAACGGTATTGCGTCCCAGAAAATCCCCGGGTTTCTCTGTCCCAGCGACGTCAATGACCGTGTCCGCAATAACGCTGCGGGAGTTCCGGAGCATTACCCGCTGAGCTATGCACTCAACGTCGGACAATATCTTATCTGGAATCCAGTCACCCGCGCCGAAGGTGGGGCTGCCTTTGCACCGAACTCAAAAATCCGTGATCGTGACTTCACTGATGGTATGAGCAACACTCTGGGTATGGCTGAAGTGAAGGCATGGCAGCCACGCATCCACGATGCCACTTTGCCAGCAACCGGTCCGAGCAACCCAATGGCGGCAGCGGCGACCGTAACAGGCGGCGCCTACGCAAACACCGGGCATACCGAATGGGTCTGTGGTCGCGCGATCCATACGGGGTTCACCACGACGTTTGGTCCGAACACAGTCGTGCCGTACGTCAACGGCTCTCAGACACTGGACATTGATTTCTGCAGCACTCGGGAAGGTGGTAGTACCACCGTCGCAACAGTCGGAGTGATTAACTCCCGCAGCTATCATACAGGCTCGGTCAATGCCTTGTTGATGGATGGCTCTGTGCGTTCGTTCAGCAGCAATGTTGACCTGACGGTCTGGCAACGTCTTGGACAGCGGTCCGACGGACAGGTAGTCGGGGAATTCTGAACTGTTGTCACGGCGGTCCCGCACGCGAGCCCCACGGTCGATCGCGGACGGACTTGCCTTCTGAAGCAATCCTTCGCCTTAACCGTGGCTGTTCTGGCCCGGTGCGAATCTCGCAGCGTCAGATTTTCGAGGCCGAACCAGCAGGACCAACCGGAAACATTGTCTCCGGTACTCATTCGGCACGCATGTCGCCGCCCGCTTTGTCCATGGCTGGCTCCATCGCATCCCCATCGGGCTTGTCCCCGGTGGGTTCTGGCGAAGAATCCGGCGCAGGGCTTTTCTCGCCGGTGCCCCCGGCGTCCGGTGTCATCTCCGTCGCCTCGTCACCTGTCGGAGCCTCACCTGTTTCTGTTGGTGACGCTTCCTGTCCCGCAGTGACGTTGACCTGATACTCTCCATGAAACCAGGCCTCGCCATTGGCCGACTTACGTCCCTGAATCGAAAATCGCACGGTGTTTTCCGGCACAGAAAAGTACAACAAACCGCCGTCGCTTTCGAGTGCCGGCCGGAATACGCGATTGTCGCCTCGGCCTTCCACCGCAAAGCCGAAGGCATCCAGCCGTGAGGCCAGCGCAACATGGTCCCTCACAGTCACGCCGTCCAGCAGGACTTTTTCGCCACGAATCTGACGTAACTTATCATTGCACCAGGACTTCAGCGCTTTCAAAAAAACGGCCCGTCGCTCTGCATTCAGTCGTGCCCGCTCCCGCTTACGCCAAAGCTGCAGCGACTTGTTGCTGTCGGTCGCCGTTTCCACCACACACCAGACAGAGCCGGATGGGACTGTGACAAGCACCTCAAGCCCTTCGTCCGCGCCAATCAACTGACACGACATCTGCTCGCTGGAAAGACGTTCAGGAGAATCCCGCAGGGCCGTCTGCAGCAGTTCCCGATCGTCCGCGTTCAACCCCGTGTCGGCCCACGGAATCACTGTGCGAGGCAGGGACCGGTTTGTGAGTAATGTTCCAGACAGTTGTCCGTGCAGATCCGGCAGATTTCCGGAAATGCTGAAGGCAATAATTCCCAGCAACAGCAGAAACCCAATCACCGGAATCCCAATGACCAAAGCCCGTGCGGGGCGTCGTCGGCTGCGACGTGGCCGGGCCACAAAGCCGGCTTTTTGCGGGACGACCGTGGCAATTGAGGCCCCCGGGACAGATCCCGTGGATGCCTGCGGTAACGGCAACTGCGCCCCCTTTCCGGAAAGGTCGCCGGGAACCGGAATCGTCGGCACCAGCAACCGCTGGTTGCACGACGGACATTTTCCCTGCCGTCCACTGTAGGCGTCCGGGACACGAATCGTCTCGGAACATGACGGACACTCAAACTCGATCGCCATTGGTCACCCCTTGACGCGGGCACGGGACATCCAGTCGCAGAAAACCAGCCACACTCAGCGGACATCAACAGCGTCACGGTTGGTCACTGCAGGAAAACTGCCGATATTTCGCTGAGAAATGGAAAGGCGTCCAGTTCGTCCGGCAGATCCGACGATGCTTCCTGTAAAACAGTTGAGAACCCGGGAAACAGTGCTGTGCGGTCAAAAAACTGATCTTTCAATTCCTCGGCCCGCAGGGTACAGAAATTCTCTGGCATTTGCACCCTCTGTCACCGCCCGTTGCCACCCTCGCGACATGATCCTGTCCGGAAATTCCGGCAGTTTCTGCCGTTCGGATGACTCTGCGGGCCGCCGTCAGGACACTCATGACACTCGCAGAATACCGAATCGATACGGGCTTCTTTGGAGGTCCGCTGGATCTGATGCTGTATCTGGTACGGCGTCACGAAGTGGACATCTGCGCCGTCTCCCTGTCCCGGATTACCAGTGACTTCATTGCGTGGATCGATGTGCTGGAAAAGCTCGACTACGAAATGCTGGGCGACTTTGTGGTCGTTGGCAGTACGCTTCTGGAAATCAAAAGTCGTGAAGTCCTGCCGGTTCAGGAAGAAGTGACCACCACGGACGAAGTCGCGGAAGAATCCGGCAGCGACCTGATCGCCCGACTGATGGAATACCGCCGCTACAAGGAAGCCTCAAAGCTGCTGGAGGATCGAGCTTCGGAATGGATGGAGCGTTATCCGCGTCTGACCAGTCACCGCCCGACAGTCGCCCGGGATTCTTCCGAAGACCGCATTCGCGAAGTCGAACTGTGGGACCTTGTCAGCGCCTTATCGCGCATCGTGCAGATTCCCGACCTGCAGAAGACAATTGCCATCCGCATGGACGAGACACCGATGTCCGTCTATCAGGAACAAATCCGTGACCGCATCGTGCAGGAAGGCCGCGTCTCCTTCAGCTCGTTCTTCACAGGCGAGAAAATTCAATCGAAAATCGTCGGGATTTTTCTGGCCATTCTCGAGCTGATTCGCCACGAGGGCTACCGCGCCGAACAACCAACCGACTTCGATGAAATCTGGATCCTCCCCCCACGCCCTCGCAGCGGTTACGGATGACAACCGCTTGCCACTGTCTGAACATCTCACCACGCTGGGTGCCGTCATACTGAGTGCCGCCAAACGGACGAGCACATCCGAAGCATTCTCGCCGCGTCGGTGTCCCCGAGTCCCTCGGGCTACACGCCCCATCTGCCGAAACAGCGGAATTGGACTTGTGAAATTTCCGTTCCAATCGTTAAAAAACGGTTTTCGTCCGCTTCGGAAAGGATTCCGTACGCAATGTGGTGCCGTCACTGTCTCAGAGAGGTTCAGGCCAGCAGTAGTGGGATGTCCCCCGCTTCCTGCCCTCTGTGCGGTCGCACTGTAGAGACAGTCACTCGTCAGTCTCAGGCTATTCGTCAGGCCCGCGAAATTCTGGAACGGTGGCAGTCCAGCGATCTGTTCGACCGCATTCAGAATCCCGAAGCACCAGCGGCCCCGCAGAAGCAACAGGCTCCCCTCACTCCGCCACGAATCCCACTGCAGCGTGCCGACAGGCAAATTGGTCTCTCCATCCCGGCTTCAGCCGACGAATCACCCTCGAACAGCAATGTTTCAGTCGGTTCAACGGCCACCGAACTTCCGCCATCGGACACTCCAACTCGCGAAGTGCCGTCGCTGAATGACACTGAGCAACGTCAGCGCCGGATTGTCAATTCGGGTCCTCCACTGACCTCGGTCGTGCGTGAAGTGCCGCAATTGCCGCCGGACTTCTCCGCGCCTCCGCTGATGGTCGCCGCCGTGCAGAAGCTCCACACAGCCCAGGTCAAGTCGAATGCCTCAGCCAGTGTGATCGCAGCACCACAGTCATCTGCAGATTCTTCAACCAGCCCAGCGGTCACCCGTGTCGCCGTGGATGTCCCCATTCCACTGGCTGCGGATCCCGCGGCCCCTCCGGGCTTCCCACCGTCCTCAGAGCGCGGCACAACACCACGTGGCGGGGATCAGGCCCGGTCAACCGACGGTGATTCATCGCAGGCCACGCGGGATTTCATCGCGGCGTTTTTTGAAACATCCGGTGCAGAGCTGATGGAGCCGTCTGCAGTCGCTTCCTCTGCGTCGCCCGACACCAGTCGTCCGGTGGGTAGCAACGTTACCGCGACTCAGGAGCCATTGTCCGGCTCGGTTCGCCCAGAGATCTCCTCAGACGTGGCCGCAGCCGTGTCTGTTCCACTGGCTGCGCACAAAGTCGCTTCGTCTCCAGCGCACACTCAGAGTGACCGCAACGCGATGGACTTGACGTCCGTGAAAACGCGTGTTCGCACGCCGTTGACACGACCAGCACTGTACCGCAAATCATTGCAGGCGAGCGGCTCCGCAGGACAAACGCTGCCTGCCACAGCACGATCCACCGACGTCACCACGGCGTCTGCTGTGGCCGGAAGTCTGGAAGCACCATCCCCCGTTACAACGCCTGCCGCGCCGGCACCTCAGGGGAGTGCCCCTGCCCTCGGCGATCAGCCAGACACCGCTGCGACATCTCAACGGCTTCGTCCTGCCCCGGTGAACCCAACTGAAAGACGAACGATGAACTCACGTGCTTCACAACAGCGGTTTGTCGATGCCCCTCACGCTGTTTCCGGTCGTGGTCCACACTTTGAAGCAGTTCCGCCACGGCGGACGAACCTGACATCCATCATCGGACAGACATTGTCCTATATTGGTGTGCTGGGATTGACCATCGGAACATCGATGGTCATCTACGGGCACTTCGGCGGATTTGCCGAGTACACTCCCACCGGTTGGCTGGTGACCACAGTGGCACAGATGCTGTTGTTTCTCGGAGTGATCAATCTGGTCTCTGGCGGGATGGAGCAAAACAACGAAGATATGTCACGGCGGATTCAATCGCTTGGCGAACAGCTGCAGCGGATTGAACAGGCGACGTACATGACTCTGCCCGAGGATTCCGCCGATTCGCAAACGGCGACAGACGACTATGCAGACAGCCCGGACTACGCTCGCACTGTGGCTGGTAGTGTGCGATGACTTCCCTGAGGGGGCAGTTGCGTTGCGGTTACTCCGGCAAGGGCGGCAGACCGACGCGGTGACACAGGGCCGCAAGTCCACAGTCAGCACATTTCGGGCGACGAGCGATGCAGGTTTTCCGTCCGTGGTGAATCAGTCGATGTGAAAAATTGATCCACTCGTCCCGTGGAATCACCGTCATCAACTGACGCTCGATAATCTCCGGGTTCTCGGAAGTCACAAGGCCCAGCAGATTCGTCAGACGACGAACATGTGTGTCGACCACAATGCCGGATGGAATACCGAACCACGTGCCCAGAACCACACTGGCTGTCTTACGTCCCACTCCCGGCAGTTTTACCAGTGCTTCAAGATCCTGAGGCACTTCGCCCTGATAATGCTCGACCAGTTCCTGTGCCATCCCACGAATGTTGGTGGCCTTGTTGCGAAAGAAGCCCAGAGACTTCACCAGCGTCTCGACGTCTTCCTGCCGCGAATCAGCCAGTGCTGCGGCGTCCGGATACCGGCGAAAGAGCTCCGGAGTCGCCTGATTTACCCGCTCGTCCGTGCACTGCGCTGACAGGATCGTCGCGACCAGCAGCTGAAAGGCTGAATGGTGCACCAGAGCACATTCGGCGACCGGGAACAATTCCCCCAACCGGTCCACGATCGCCGCCGCCCGGAGTTCCCGTTCCCGCACGGTTTCCTTCCGACGACGAACTTTCCGACCGCTTGCCTTTTCCGTATTTCCACTTTTCTTCACAGTGCGTTCCAGACGAGAAGGTGCCGGGCCGGTTGACGGATGCTGATCACGAAGGCACTCACCGCCGGAACCAGTCCGTCACGAACACAGGTGCCCTGCGTGAGTCACACAGGGGCCAGCAGACCATGCGTCACAGCCCCGAACAACCCCACCCGATGTTGATTGCGATCCGTGCCGGCAAACAGCCACGCAAGCCCCTCGGTGAAGCATCTTCTGTCCGGCGGGGCGTTTGTCAATGATTCCCGCAGTTCCACGATTCCGAATCGCCGTGATCCTGCAACGCGGACCGCAAGGGCGAATTGACTCGTGAGGGCTGTTGCTATCGAGTCCAGCGAACAGCAAACACCCAGATTTCTGAGGGCGCAGCAGATTCGAAGTCATTGTCAGTGCTGACCAGCAGCGTCTGACGTCCGTCCGCAAGCACGGGTCCGAAGGTGAGACCTTCAATCTTCTCAGGCATGGATTCGCCGGCCAGCGCCCACGCTGGATCCAGCAGGTCAAGAAACACGGATTTTCGAACCGGAATCACAGCGGGTTTCTCGTCGCCATCCGCCAGTGAGACACGTCCATAAACATTCGTAGCACCTGTCAGATCCGCCGCAATCAATTTGCGAAACTTCGCCTCTTTACCAGCTTCACTGTCACGTTCCAGCACAAGCAAGCGACCATCCGGCATGCTCAGAATTTCACTGTTGCCATTTGCATCACTGTCCAGCTCATACACATACTCTTCAATCTCTCCGGTGGCCACGCTGATCTTCACCAGCCGACAGGCGCGACCCGTAACTTTTGTGTTGTCCGCGTTTTTTTCGCCATCCTGGATCAGCGGTCCCTGCATCAGCCCAACCAGCGCAGTTCCGTCCGCCGATAACGCCAGACACTCCATGCCGCGGTTTGATGCGCGGCCTGTAACATTCTGACCGTTTTCTTCCTGCCGATCACCGGACGCCACTGAGACCCGGAACCACGCCGGTACCGCGATCCGCCGCAATTCCTGACCGTCCCGATCGAACTGCAGGATTTCAGGACCGTATTCGTCCGAGACGTACATGGTCTGCTCCGGCCCGAAGCGGAATCCCTCCGGATCCAGTCGATGCGCCATCCGATCGGTTGCCGTCAGAATTGAGGAACGCCCGGTGAATGGTCGCTGCTGCGAATCGACCAGTGGAATTGTCCGCACCAGTTCCAGCTGCATCTTCTGCTTCGCCGTCGGATCAATCACCAGGTTGACCAGCTGAACCCGACACGGATAGCTGACGGCCCCATCGTCGGGACCTCGATCAGACAGCAACGCATACAGGCTTCCAGCACCCGAATAGTCAATTGCAGAGAAACCTCCCAGCCGATTGACCGCCTCTCCGTTCTCCAGCGTCGCCGTTTCTCCCGACAAATCCCGTGCGTCTCCCGGAATCTTCACCGCACCAAGGTACTCAATTGCTGGCTGTTCCTGCTGAGCACTCGCTGCTCCGCAGAATCCTCCGAGAATTCCCGCCACCAACATCCATCGCTGCCCGCTGGTCCACACGTTTGCATTTCCTTATTCAACACGACCCATTTTCATCAGCCCGACGGGGCCGCGAACTGCCGAGACGCTTTCGCC
>JBDKIW010000452.1:0-21024 GCA_039796955.1 Planctomycetota bacterium | reverse complement strand
GAACCCGATTCCCGTAATCGCTGAGAAAGCGATCTTGCCATCTGTGCTGAGTTCAGCACCTGTATCGATCAATTTGCCTCGATAAGTCGCATGCTGAAAGAGCGACAAATGGGTGGCACTCGGGCGGCCGCACCGGGGCGGCATTCGGCACCCACGCGCATTTGGATATCTACCAACTCGCAAGGTGGGTGGCACCAATTTGGAGCACCAATTTGTGAGCCGGGTGGGTGGCTCCCGCTAAGGCAGCAATCTGAGGAACGCGATCGTGACATCTTTGGTGAACTTAATACCTGTGCCGATAAACCCGCGTTGAGAAGTCACATGGGAACAGCTCAGCTGGGTGGGTGGCACCCAAGACGGCGAGAAGGGTATCCGAGAAAGACAGCCGAAACGGTGGTGGCAGGGATTTCTCCACATGTGCGGCTCCCGGGATGGTGGGTGGCACCGATTTTTGGCTGGTTGTGACGGTTGTAACGGTTGTAACGGTTATGACGGTTATGACGGTTGTGACGCTGGGGTGGTTTTCCTGTACGGGAATCATGCCTCATATGTTGCGGTTCTTATTGCTATCCTGTGTTACCCTCAGAGAATCCCCAGTCGTTAGAGGGCCCCCAAACGGATTTTCCGTTCAGGATTCCCCAGCCCTCGCGTGCTCCCCAGGATTCGCAACCATGAAAACCTGCATTCTCGGTACCCTGATGTTTTTCGCGCTAACCGTTTCGGCTCAGGCGGCCTTTATCTTTGGAGTTGTCGAGTTCGAAACCAAGATAATTCCCAATACGGGATCGCTCAACCAGGCCATCACCTTCTCCGAGATGAAAAGCACGGTCGGCACGGGCTTTTTTAACGGGTTTCCAGCGACGCACTGGGATCCACTCGCGCTTCCCGCTGGTCCTGGACTGGGCCAACCGGTTGTACTATCCGCTGCCGAATTTGGTACCTTCACTGGCACCGTGACTGAGGACGCAGGTGAGAAATTAGAATCAACAGGGGCTTTCCGGAGCATCATTATCGATGGTGGGTGGGTGCCCGGGACCTTGAGTGTTTTCAATGGCTTCAGAGATCCGGTTCAGGCTCGCTTCTACATTTCACTCAAGCGTGACGCCAACACGGGCACGACAATCGTTCCGACGTCCATCTTCTATGCTAAGGGGATTCCGGTTCCGGAACCCGCTCTTGGCTTCGGCGTACCGTTGGCACTGACTGTTGCTGGTCTGGTTTACCGACGTCGGCAACGCGTCGCTGCCGCTGTGCCAACTGTCTGATCGTCAGGATTCTGATCACTTCAAACAAATTCACCGGTACTGGCGACCGGTATCGTCTGCCGCGGGAACTGGCGGGGGCGTCATGGAGCTGTCAGCCTTTTGGCACAGCGGAACATGCGTCCCCGCTGGTTCCCGCTTGTTATTTGTTGAGAACCAGCGTGACTTCGCAAGGCGTGGTGGTCTCGCTTCCGAATTGTGTTCAAAGACTTTCGGTTCTGCTACGTGCGGATCTTCCCATGATCACCCACTGGCAACCGCAGCATCGGGCACTCGTGGCAAAACGCACAGCGACTATGGCAACTGCGACGGCTGCCCGCTGCCTGCCCGTCTCGCCATCATGTTCTGCCCCTCGGGCTTGTCGCATGTGTTCAGCCCGGTTGGACAAGGTCGGAGAGTGATCGAATTCCGATCATTTCCCGATTGACGAGCGGTTCTCCAAATGCTTTTCCAATGGTCCAGCCCCAGTAGCGAGCTCTGTCGCGGATATCATCGATGGCTGTGGGGAATTGCGGACTGCGTCCGGTGATCAGCTGACTCTCGTAGGCCTTGACGGCATTCATCTTCGTTTCAATCACCTCCGAAATATCCATGACGATGGAGGCGGATGGGTGAATTCGAAGATGGATGCTGAAGTAGTGCAGCATGACCGGCGTCCACCACGGATTTCCTGACAGGTCACTGCGACTGAGTTTGGCCCAGAATCTGGCGTCATCACACAACGCCGCAGCGGCGACATGATCCGGGTGTACGTCCTGCCAGTATGGTACCAGCAGCATGCGGGGTTTGACCTCCCGAATTACTTCAGCCAGTTGCCTGCGATGATCCAGTGTCGCCTGAAGACTTCGGTTCGGAAGTCCAAGATTTTTTCGCCAACGGAGCCCGAGGACTTCGGTAGCGCGCGCCGTTTCCTCGGCTCGCAGTTTCAAAGTGCCGTGTGGGGTGGGCTCTCCGGAAGTCAGATCGAGGACTCCAACCTGCAGATTCTGCCGGATCGAAGCGGCGATCGTACCGCCTAAGCTGATTTCCGCATCATCCGGATGAGCTGCCACGACAAGAATATCCAGCGTTGCCATGTTTTGTTCTCACAAACCCGCGCTGCATGATTACAGTCCCGCCTGGACAGTCACAGCGACTTCGTCTTTTCCCAATCGGCATTTTTGCTGTGCCCCCTGTCTCAAAGTCCGACTACACCGGAGAAAACCATGTTACCACGGCCAATGCTCCTGCCTGCCGTTCTGCTGCTCCTGCTGGCGGGCTGCAGCCTTGTTGAGCATCCGAAGACCGCATCCCGCCGTTTTGGTCGCATGTTCACTCCACGCCCGTTTGATGGGGAAAGTGTGGATGAGGACAATGGGGAATGGGATTTCGTCGGTGATGAGGGCCGCGCGGAGTATGACCGCGAGCAGGATCCGGATCCCTGGTTCGGAAAATACCTGATGTCCGATAAGGCACGGTCAATCGAGCGTAATCTGGGGATTGACTACTGACGAACTCCGATCCCCCGCTTGTCCATGACGTAATGCAGTGCACGGGGTGAATTCGACGAGGACCAGCAGCCGGAGCGCAACCAGTCCCGTTGTGGCAATCGAAACATGCCTTCGTCGGGAAATGGCCGGATGCAGAGGCCTACCCGCCCTCCGACGTTTCAGCGGTCTGACGGCTTGTCCTGTTCTGTTTTCTTACCTGCTGTCAGGACCGCGTGTTTCGCTATGTTCGGTGTTATCAATGTCAATAAGCCGCAGGGAGTGACTTCCCGGGATGTTGTGAATCAGATTCAGCGGCTTGTAAAGCCGCTGAAGGCTGGCCATGCGGGCACGCTGGATCCGCTGGCAACGGGAGTCCTGCTGGTCTGCATCGGTGATGCCACCCGATTGGTTGCCCTGCTGCAGGAGCGTACAAAAACCTACACGGCCGAGTTCACTCTCGGACAAGTCAGTGATACTGACGACAGCACCGGGCAGATTACTCAATTCCCGCAACCAGCTATTCTGCCTGATGTCGGGGCCATCACCTCGGGACTGATACAACTGACCGGCGTTGTCACTCAGGTACCGCCGGCGTTCTCTGCGATCCATGTGCAGGGGCAACGGGCTTACGATCTGGCCCGCAGTGGGGCAGAGTTTACGCTGGCGGGGCGTGAAGTCGTCGTCCACAGCATTGAACTGCTGAAGTGGGAGTGGCCGTTACTGCAGTTGAAAATCACGTGCGGCTCCGGGACCTACATTCGTTCCATTGCGCGCGACCTGGGTCGGCTACTTGGGTGTGGCGCGCTGATGAGCCAGCTGGAACGAACGGCGATCGGTGAGTTTGTGGTCGAGAAGGCAGTACCTCCGGAGGCACTTACAAAGACAACTTTGGGTGGCTTCGTCATTCCGGCCACTCAGATCACAGCCCCCCTGCCCCGCTACTCCTGTACGGATCAGGATTGCCGAGACCTTGTTTGTGGCCGAGCGCTGGCGATCGACAGCGTTCGATATGTCAGCGAGACTGCGCCGTTATCGGGAACGCTGGTGTCGCTTGCGAATGAGGCCAACGATCAGCTTTACGGACTGGGGTTAGTCACAGAGAAGGGGACTCTGCAGCCGAAAAATGTGTTTCTGCGATCAGCACCACCGAGTGCCGGTGCAGGTTCCAGCTGACGGCCCCGGGATTTCCCGACTTCAAAGAACTCCGAAAGTTTCAAAGGCCTTCGTGGCTGACATACCTCCGCGAATCGCTGCGCGCACTTCGTTTTCTGCATGCGCTTTGATCCATGCCGCTCTTACGACCTGGTTTTCGACCGCTGCCGGGACGACAACGACTCCGTCTTCGTCTGCTGCGACAAGATCACCGGGGCAGAAGCGAATCCCATCCAGTTCGACGGGAATATCGAGATCGATCACGCGCTGTCGATCGCGACTGTCGTAGGGGTTGGTGCCGCGTGCGAACACTGGAAAATTCATTGCGCGTATTTTGGCGAGGTCGCGGACTGCTCCGTCCACAATCACACCCGCACAGCCGGTATTGCGTGACGCGGTGGTCAGCAATTCTCCCCAGATTCCGGAGCGATTTGATCCGGAGGCGCTGCAAATCAGGACGTCGTCGGGTTGGCAGGAATCGACGGCTTTGAGTTCCAGCTCATAGGGTTGAGGATCCGAGTGGGCCATGTCGGCCCAGAGTGTGGTTCGGCAGCGGCCAATCAGGGTGACATTCGGCATGGTGAGTGGACGCAGGGGCAGTCGTGGCGACTGTCGAGGAAATCCTGCGGCATCGAGTGCATCGCAGAGCAGCGGGACCGACAGCACTTGCCGCATCATGGCAATTGTGATGACATCAGGGGGATTGATAGGCATTGAATGGGTCCGGATGGCGGAGGAACGGAAAAGCCCGACTCCTGCGAGTCGGGCTTTGAAAAACGATCATTGTGACTATGCGCCGGAGGCACTGACCCGATCCCGGAATTGAAGCGGCGGGGTTGATCCGGAGAGTGATCGCAGCGTAGCTGGTTCAGATGTAGCGATTGATCAGGTTTTCCAGCATTTCCTGACGACCGCTGGAGTTCGGGGCGGCATCGCCTTTTTCCAGCATATAGGTTTCCAGATCTGTGAGACTGGCAGAGCCCGTTTCGATGCGGCGACCGATGCCGTCGTCAAAGCTACTGTAGCGTTCGTGCACAAAGGAGTCGAGCACTCCGTCAGCACGAATGGCTGCTGCGATCTTCAAACCTCGGGCAAACGCATCCATGCCACCGATATGGGCATAGAACAGGTCCACCGGATCGATACTTTCGCGGCGTACTTTGGCGTCAAAGTTCGTTCCGCCCGGTTGCAGTCCGCCCTGCTTCATGATCACCAGCATGATCTGTGTGGTCAGGTAGATGTCTGTGGGGAACTGATCGGTGTCCCAGCCGAGAAGAAGATCGCCGGTATTGGCATCGATACTTCCCAGAGCCCCCTGGATTGAGGCGTACTCAAGTTCGTGCATCATCGAGTGTCCGGCCAGGGTGGCGTGGTTGGTCTCGATGTTCAGCTTGACCACATCGAGCAGTCCGTACTGCCGAATGAAATTCAGGCAGGCTGCGGCGTCGAAGTCGTACTGATGCTTGGTTGGTTCTTTGGGTTTGGGTTCGAAGAGGAACTGCCCCTTGAAGCCGATGGACTTTGCGTAGTCGTGGGCGAGGTGCATGAACCTGGCAAGGTGATCAAGTTCACGTTTCATGTTGGTGTTGTAGGAACACATGTAGCCTTCACGGCCACCCCAGAACACGTAGTTTTCGCCACCGAGTTCCGCTGTGACTTCGATTGCCTTCTTGACTTGTGCTGCGGCGAAGGCAAACACATCCGCATTTGGGCTGGTGGCTGCACCGTGCATGAATCGGGGATTGGAAAACAGGTTCGCGGTTCCCCAGAGCAGTTTGATACCGGTGGCCTGCTGAGCCTCTTTCAGTTTCTTCACGACGGCGTCGAGGTTTCGGTTGCTTTCGCGCAGGGAGGCGCCTTCCGGGGCGACATCACGGTCGTGGAAACAGTAATACGGTACGCCCAGTTTGGTCATGAATTCGAAGGCGACATCGACGCGACGCAGGGCGTTATCGACGGAGTTGGTACCGTCGTCCCACGGGCGTTTCAGTGTGGGCGAACCAAATGGGTCTGTGCCATCACCGCGGAAGGTGTGCCAGTAGCACACGGCGAAACGCAGCCAATCCTTCATGGTGCGTCCTTCAACGACCTCGGCAGGATTGTAAAAACGAAATGCCAGCGGATTTCTGGACTGTGGCCCTTCGTAGGAAATCTGATCAACTTCGGGGAAATAGGTGGGCATATGCAAGACTTTCCAGCAATTATCGGAACGATGGTGTCAACCACGAGCAGACGCACGCAGGCGGCGCGAGGATGCTTACGGGGCGGCAACGTGATGCCATTTCATGAAGCGGGAGTTTAGCAACCCGCCGCAGGGAGTGAAGAGACGCCGACAGGCATCTCGATATTCCCGGGGAGATCCCGTTCAGACACTGGCATTTCCCCATGAAGTTCCCGGCAGGGCCGGCATCGGATTTTCCCGGATTGATCAAACCCGGAGGATGCCACGTTTTCCTGCCCTGTGCGAATTGCAAGCCGCTGGAAAGTCGTCATAGTGAAGGTTCATTGCGGCGATTCTTCGTGAGGTCGTGGTACAGCCCCGACTAACCCCATCCGATGCTTCGACTGCACAATCCGGAATTGTGACCGGGTTGGTGTTCTGTGTTCGGCCAGTCTGCTTTCGAAGTATCCGGGCCACCTCCCTCCCAGGAGCATTTCTCATGTTCTCTCGTCTACTGCGTTCTTTGCCCAGTGCATTCACCGCTCTGGCGCTCCTCTGCCCCGTTGCCATTGCCCAGGACGGAGATGCTGATGCTCCCAAGGGGCCGCTCAAGCTCGAATCCACCCGTGAAAAAGCCAGCTACGGGATTGGGTACAACATTGGCATGAATATCAGTCGCGAAGGTCTGGACCTCGATCCTCAGATCATCGCCGCTGGTATCGCCGCTGCTCTCAAGGGTGAAAAGGCCGCCCTGAATCCGGAAGAAATTCAGGCTGCGATGGAAGCACTGGCAGAGCAAAAGAACGCTGCCAAGCTGGCCGAAAACCAGAAATTCCTCGACGGCAACAAGGCTCAGAAAGGCGTTAAGGTCACCAAGTCCGGTCTGCAGTACCTGGTGGTCAAAGAAGGCGACGGACCGGTCCCGACGGCCAAGAGCAAAGTTAAGACGCACTACCGCGGCAAGTTGCTGAACGGCACTGTGTTTGATCAGTCCTACGAAGGCGAGGCTCCTGCTGACACGGATGAGCCGGTCTCCTTCGGTGTGACTCAGGTGATCAAAGGCTGGACGGAAGCGCTGCAGCTGATGAAGACCGGATCACATTATCGATTGTTCATCCCCAGTGAACTTGCCTACGGTTCTCGCGGAGCCGGTGGGGCAATCGGTCCCAACGAAGTATTGATTTTCGAAATTCACCTGCTGGAAACCGCTGACGAATAAGCACGTCGCTGCCGATGTGCCAGGCTACGGCCTTCCTCGACTGCAAGTCCCCTGTGTCGCATGGCACAGGGGACTTTTGCGTTTTTGGCGGGCTCAGTCGCATTCCCGACGCTGGCTGGACATAATTCGGTGAAATGTGCCCGCCGGGTCGATGTTCGACTGATCCGCCGTCCGGCGTGGCAGGCTTGTCCCACCAACGCTTCACAGGAGTCAGTTCATGTCCACCACGGAATTGTCCCCCTTCTCTGCTCCGAAAATTCGTCAGACCGGGATCCTCATTGGTGATGAGTTTCGTCCGTCTGTCAGTGGAAAGACCTTCCCAACGGTCAATCCGGCCACAGAGGAAGTGATTTGTGAGGTGGCGGAAGGTGATGCCGCAGACGTTGATCTCGCCGTGCGTGCGGCGCGTATGGCGTTTGAATCGGGGCCCTGGTCACGGATGGACGCCCGTGACCGAGGACGCCTGCTGAATCGGCTGGCCGACCTGCTTGAGAAAAACTTTGATGAACTGGCAGCGCTGGAAACTCTGGACAATGGCAAGCCGATCAGCGATTCCCGAGCGGCAGATTTGCCCCTTGTGATCGACTGCTTCCGTTACTATGCGGGTTGGGCAGACAAGATTCATGGCAACACGATTCCGATTCGTGGAGATTATTTCTGCTACACGCGGCGGGAACCGATTGGCGTTTGCGGGCAGATTATTCCCTGGAACTTTCCCATGCTGATGGTGGCGTGGAAATGGGGCCCGGCGCTGGCGACGGGGAATACGATTGTCATGAAGCCGGCGGAGCAGACGCCGTTGACCTGTCTGCGGATGGCCGAGCTGGCACTGGAAGCCGGTTTTCCCCCGGGAGTGATCAATGTTGTGCCGGGCTATGGCCCGACCGCTGGTGCAGCCCTCGTGCGTCATCCTCAAGTGGACAAGATTGCGTTCACCGGCGAAGGTCTGACGGGGAAGATCATCATGCGTGAGGCCGCAGAAACTCTGAAGCGGCTCACCTTTGAACTGGGAGGAAAAAGTCCGAACATTGTGTTCGCGGATGCGGACCTTGATGCGGCAGTCGCCGGAGCTGAATTCGGTTTGTTCTTCAACCAGGGTCAGTGCTGCTGCGCAGGAAGTCGGCTCTTCGTGGAAGATTCTGTGCATGATGAGTTTGTAGAACGCATGATCGCGCGAATTCGCGATCGCCGTGTTGGCAATCCCTTTGATCTGGACACACGTCAGGGGCCGCAGGTGGATCAGGCGCAGTTTGATCGGATTCTGCGTTACATTGATCGCGGACGGGCTGAGGGGGCGGCGTGTGTGGCCGGGGGACGTCGCGTTGGCGACCGTGGGTACTTCGTGGAGCCGACTGTATTCACCGATGTGACGGACGAGATGGACATCGCCAGGGAAGAGATCTTCGGGCCAGTCATGAGCATCCTGAAGTTCAGTGATCTGCATGAGGTCAGTCGACGGGCCAATAATACCGCTTATGGATTGGCGGCAGCTGTCTGGACGCGAGATGTGTCCAAAGCGCACATTCTGTCCCGCGACCTGCGAGCCGGTACCGTCTGGGTCAACTGCTACGACGTCTTTGACGCCGCAGCACCGTTTGGCGGATTCAAGATGAGTGGGATTGGTCGCGAGCTTGGGGAGGCGGGCCTGGCGAATTACACGGAGCTGAAAACCGTTACCATGGCCCTGAACTCGCGCTGACGAACGCCCTGCTGAAGTCTGGCTGGGGCGGACTGATTCTGGCTGCTCCAACCGTGAAAACGAGCACCTGTGACGATCGCTGCATCGTGCTACGCAAACTGCAGTTTGTGTTTTGACGGGCACAATCGCTGAAAGCGAGTACGCGGTAAGCCCCCTCATCCATCGCCCTTCTTCTGCATGGGGAAGAAGGGTGGTTTGGGGGGGCCTCAGGTGAGGTGTCCCGAGGCTGGATTCAGCGGCGAAAAATCCGGATGGACGTGTCGGCGAAGAGAATCCCGGCAGGGCGAGTTGTCGCGGTAGGACGACCAGAGGAAACCGCGTTCAGGGGGTGGTAAGGCTTGTGCCGGGATGCAGACGTACTGCGGCTCAGGTGGAACTTCGCCCTCCCTCGCTGTTTGGGTTCGGGGGAACTTGGCCTTCACCGCAACAGCTGGCTGCCTGGCTTCCTCAGTCAGGAATGGGGCACACCGAAGTACTCGCGCAGGTAGGCGCGGCGATCATCGCTGCGAATGTACTGCACAAGGGCATACAGGCGTTTCTGGTCGCTCAGTAATTTTTCATTTCGCAGTGTGGGGTCAGCCAGTGCGGCCGGCAGATCGCCTGCGATCTCCAGACTGCTCAGGTCATGTTCATCATCAATGACGCCGTAGCGATGCAGGAGTGACAGGACGGTCTCAATACGACGGTCGTGGCGCTGGCGATCGCACAGTCGTTCCCGCAGCCAGTCGATTCCGAAGGCCCGAACCTGTTCGGTACTGTGAGTCAGCAGGTGCCAGGCTCGTTCGCAGAATTCGGCATCCGGGTTGGACCAGCGAATGAATTCCATCTGCGTGTTCAGATCCCGCTGGTCATACAGCAGCACGCACTCTGCCGGTTCACCATCGCGTCCTGCGCGACCGATCTCCTGGTAGTAGGATTCGAGTGACCCCGGGACATCAGCGTGGATTACGAAGCGGATATTGTCTCGATCGACCCCCATACCGAACGCGTTGGTGGCGAGTACCAGTCGTGCGGTGCCCCGCATGAAATCGTCCTGAATGGCCCTGCGTGATTCGCGGTCAAGGTCTCCGTGGTAACAAACATGGCGGATGCGTTCCGCGGCCAGTCGTTCACTGAACTCTTCCAGTGTGCGAATCAGCGTGAAGTAGATGATTCCACAACCCTCAGTCCCTGACTGCCAGCTCTCAATGATTTCCTGCATGGATTCCTGTTTTTCATCGGCATCCCAGACCTCTTCCACGCGAAGATCCAGATTCAGACGATCGATGCCTTCGTGAAACAACTGAACCTCGGCAGGCTCCAGCCGCAGTTGTCGCAGGATATCGGTTTGCACATCCGGAGTCGCGGTGGCGGTGAGCGCGATGGTGATTGGATTTCCGAGCTGCTCACGAATTTCTCCGAGTCGTGAGTAGTCGGGCCGAAAATCATGCCCCCATTCACTAATACAGTGAGCCTCGTCGACGGCCAGCAGGACAACGTGACGACGACTGAGGATCTGCCGAAACTCAGGCTTGCGAAAGCGTTCCGGTGTGACATACAGCAGGCTGTATTCGCCCCTGGAAATGGCCTCATAACGTTGTTGACGTTCGGATTTACGCAGCGACGAATTGATGAAGGTGGCAGCGATTCCGAGGGACTGCAATCGGTCGACCTGATCCTTCATCAGCGCAATCAGGGGAGAAATCACGAGTGTCAGCGGTTGCTGTTCGCTGTGCTGGCTTGCGAAGACAAGTGCGGGAATCTGAAAACAGAGTGATTTTCCGCCGCCGGTGGGCATGATCAGCAGGGAATGACCGCCTTCAAGCACCCGTTGAATGACGGCCGATTGACTTCCCTTGAATTCGTGAAATCCAAAATGTTTTTTCAGAATGGCAGCAGCCAGTTCCATGGTCATCGGCAGAAAGCTTCCCACATGAATTGCGTCATTGGACCTGCATTTGTGTTCACACGCGGCGTCAGACGTTGACCTTCTGCCGCTGCGCGGGGGCCGGTCTGCAGGCAGTGTGCGGAAGACAACTGTACGACGTCACAGCGGGGGGCAAACCTGAATCCGGTTGGGGTGTAGAGTTGTCAGGTCTGACTGGCCCCTGCAAATTCCCCGGAGAACGTTGCCCGTCACAAAAACAAGAAAATCTCGGAGTAATTCTGCGGATTCTGGCAGTTCCACCCGAAAAACTCGAACCAGAAAATGAAAATTCCCGCACAGTATTCTACGCCGGACACGCTTCTGATGTACTATCCGCGTGCCGTTTTTCGGCGAGGTCCCGGGGTTTCGCAGTGCGAATGGCCTGTGCTGTCGGGATTTGCCTGAAAGGCCCTGTTTGCTGCAGGGACGACTCACTTATCACGACTCATTCGCTCGGGCTCACGCAGGAATTTCGTATGATTTCGTCGGATCTCATCGCCTCCATCCGGAATGCGGCTGCTGCCGGAAAGCTGACCGCGGACTCGCCTGCCAATCTGCAGGCCTGGCTTTCCCGCGAATCGCTCAGTGCCTTTCATCCACGTATCACCGCCCTGATTCAGCAGGAAAAGTGGCAGGAACTGGATGCGATGTTCTGGACGGCTATTCCGTTTGGGACGGGTGGGCGCCGAGGGCCGATGGGTGAGATGGGACCGGCTACAATCAACGACCGGACAATCGCTGAATCAGCGCATGGTATGGCAGTCTACCTGCGTTCCACCGGATGCGTGACCGGGGGATCGGTGGTTATCGCTCATGACACCCGCAATCATTCCGCGCGGTTTGCTGCCATCGCTGCCACGACGTTCGCTGCGCATGGGTTGAAGGTGTACCTGTTCAATTCGCATCGAGCCACCCCGGTGCTTTCATTTGCGGTTCGTCAGCTGCAGTGCAATATCGGCGTCATGATTTCCGCGTCGCACAATCCTCCGGCTGATAACGGGTTCAAGGCCTACTGGAGCAATGGAGGTCAGGTGATTGCTCCGCATGACAAGGGCATCATTCGCGAAGTGGAACGTGCGGAGGTGATTCCGGAAGCGGATTTTGAGCAGTGTCTGCAGAATCAGTCCATTGTGCTGATTGGTGCGGAGATTGACGCCGCGTATGTGCAGGAAGTTGTGCGGCTCTCAGAATCCAACAGTCGTTCGCTGTCCGCCGTTTTTACTCCTTTGCACGGTGTTGGCGAAACCTCGGTCTACGCGGTGATTCAGGGAGCGGGGTTCCACGACGTGGAGTTGTTTGAGCCGCATCGGGCGGCCGATGGAAACTTCCCCAATGTCCCGGGACATCTGCCTAATCCGGAAAACCTGCAGGTCTTTGATCCGGTCATCGAATGGGTGCATGCCGTCAACCACCCTGCAGAGCTGATTCTGGCGTCCGATCCGGACGCTGATCGGCTGGGAGTGATGGTTCGTGATGGCCAGGGGAAATTCCGATCACTGAGCGGCAATCAGGTGGGTGCGCTCATCACCGACTACCTGTTCCGTAAACGCAAAGCCTCAGGTCGTTTTTCTCCTGAGGACTATGTTGTCGAAACGCTGGTGACAACTCCACTGACGAAGGCCGTGGCCGCTGCCCATGGTGCACGCTGTTTTTCTGAGTTGCTGGTGGGCTTCAAGTACATTGCTCAAACCATCGAAGACAACGGTCCCGAGCACTTTGTGTTTGGAACGGAAGAGTCCATTGGATTTCTTGCCGGTGACTATTGCCGTGATAAGGATGCGTCCGTTTGTGCACTCTACATTCTGGAATTGGCCGGTGAGTTGAAGGCCGAAGGACGGACTCTGCTGGATCAGCTGGATGACCTGTATCGCACCTGTGGCTACTACTGTGAAGGTCAGAAGTCCATCTACTGCGAAGGACCGACTGGCAAGGGAAAAATTGACGGACTGATGCAGACGCTGCGTCAGGATCCCCCGCGGGCCTTCGGCAGCATTCAGATCAGTGAAGTGGCGGACTATCAGACCGGGATACGCGTGGATGTTCAGTCCGGACAGCCGCTTCCGACCATCAGTCAGCCGCGTGGCGACCTGCTGATCTACCACTCCGATCGGACTCAGCCGGTTCGTGTGCAGATTGCCGGACGACCTTCAGGGACAGAACCAAAGATCAAGTTCTACTTTTTCTGCCAGGCAGATGTTCAGAACGGAGACCTGGCAGCGGCAAAGCTGGCCGGTGATGCGGCGTTACGGGATGCCTGTGCGGCGCTGGCCGGCTGGGCAGAATCTCAGTTGCGCGGCAGCTGAACAGGGCTGCTTTGTGAATCCACGTGGCCGTAAGCAAAGCGTGGCTGGTTTGGTGGTGACTGATCGGCACCGGATCGCCGGGGGCATTTGAAGTTTTTCAGTCCGCTGTCAGCTTCCGGGCTGTTCTTTAGTAGAACCCGGCGAGCTGCATTCAGGGAAGTGTGGTGTGAGTCGTTCGTCACTTCAGACCACCTTCGGAAACTCGGCCGGACTGCTCGTCGTTCTGGCTGTGCTGACCGTTGCATTTTCGTTGTCTCTGGATCGTTTTCTCACCGCGGCGACACTGCAGAGCATTCTCAACCAGATTCCGGCACTGACGTTCGTCAGTGTGGGTATGACCTTTGTTCTGATTACCGGGGGGATCGACCTGTCGGTGGGGTCGCTGATCGCTCTGACGTCCGCCTCGCTGGGTATGCTGATGGTGAAGCATCAGTGGTCCTTTGCGGCAGCGGGGCTGCTGGTGCCCGGAATCGGCCTGCTGGCGGGACTTCTGAACGGTTTGATCAGCAGTTACGGACGGATTCCTTCCTTTATCGTGACCCTGGGAATGCTGCAGGCAGCGCGGGGAGTGGCTCTGCTGATCACAGGTTCACGAGTGCAGTTTATTGGTGCTCCGGTGGAATCGCTGTCGAGACCGCTGGCTGCGATCGGCGTCTCTCCGGCGTTCCTGCTGAGTGCTGTCTTTATGCTGTTGAGCCAGGGGCTGTTGACGCGGACGGTGTTCGGACGTCATTGCATTGCCGTCGGGGCCAATGAGCAGGCGTTGCGGTTGAGTGGTGTTCAGCCAGCCCGCTTGAAGATCTTCGTATTCCTGTTCAGTGGTCTGTGCGCATCGATCGCGGGCGTGATTGAAACCTCGCGGCTCAGCACCGGGGATCCTGGCGGAGCGCGGGGGCTGGAATTGCTGGCGATTGCCGCTGCCGTGATTGGTGGGACCAGTTTGTCCGGCGGTCGTGGCTCCGTGCTGCAGACGTTTCTGGGGGTGCTGATCATCAGCGTGTTGCAGACCGGATTGGCACACGCGGGTGCCGGAGAAGGCGTGCGCTACATCATCACGGGAAGTGTCACAGTTGCGGCGGTCGCCTTTGATTCGTGGAAAAACCGCCAGTGAATTCCTTTCGGAGTTCCGTTACGGCCGATCACACAGGCCCGCCGTTGTCTGGCTTTGCAAGTGCTGTGCGAGGGACGTCGCAGCGCATCAGGATGCTGCGTCTGCGTGGTGTTCGAGGGCACCAATCGCCATTTCGGCGGTGACGCCTTTGACGATTTCCACATGGCCAATTCTGTCCGGAAGTACAAAACGCAGTTCGCGGCTTTCTGTCTTCTTGTCCAGCATCATGCAACGCAGGATGGCGTCGGGTTGCTGACGCAGGGCGAGTGGGACTTCAGTCGGCAGATGCAGGGCCTGCAGCAGTCTCACCTGTCGACGTGTGGCTTCGGCGGGGATCCTTCCGAGGGATTGTGCGAGTCGGCTTGCGCAGACCATTCCGATGGCGACAGCCTCGCCATGGAGCAACTCCCCGTAACCCGCGAGAGCCTCGAAGGCATGCCCGAATGTATGTCCATAATTCAGGACAGCACGGAGACCGGTTGTTTCAAATTCATCTTCCCGGACCACATCGGCTTTCAGTTCGCAACTGCGGGCGATGATGTGGTTCAGGACTTCGGAGTTTCGGGCATTCAGGGCGTCGGTATTTGCTTCGAGGTACTGAAAAAACTGCGGATCGAGGATGACGCCATATTTGATGACTTCGGCGAGCCCCGCCCGGTACTCGCGATCCGGCAGGGAGGACAGTGTGTGAGGATCGATCAGGACACCGACGGGCTGATGAAAGGCACCAATCAGATTTTTGCCCTGAGGATGATTGATTCCGGTTTTCCCGCCGACGGAGCTGTCGACCATGGCCAGCAACGTTGTGGGGACCTGGACAAATCGCAGCCCGCGGGCGTAGGTTGCTGCGGCAAATCCGGCCAGATCTCCGGTGACGCCGCCGCCCACTGCGATAATCACGGTGCGCCGATCTGCCGACATTCTGACCAGCGCATCGTAAAGCGACTGGGTCTGTGTCCACGATTTGGAAGACTCGCCGGAAGGAACTGTCACCAGGTTCAGTTCGGCGACATGGCCTGTCAGGGCTGCCTGCAGGGTACGCACATGCGAATGTTGCAGTGCGGCGTCCGCGACCAGCAGAATTCGTTGAGACGGGAGTGGGTGCAACCCCGGCCACGAAGCGAGGACGTCTACGGCAGCCGAAAGAATGCCGCTGCCGATTTCGATGGAATAACTGCGTGTTCCCAGTTCGACCGGGACTGTCCGACGGAGAGAATTTGCAGTGGTCATGAACGGCTGATATCCGGTCAGAAAAGGGAACCTCACCTGTTTCAGCGAAACTGCACGGAGTGTAGCCTGCAACTGTTGCATCCGAAACCGCCTCCTGGTGAGATACTGCCGTTTCTGCTCGGAATTTCAGTCCGGCGGTGATGGCTTACTCCGCAAAGTCCTCAATCCGGCGCCGGCCGCAGGCAAATGTCATTGCTCGAAACCGGAGATTGAGGTTGTTTCAGAGTCGCCTGGCAGCGCGGGTTTGCGTTGTTTTTTCCTACCAGCTCACACAGGTTCTGCATCGATGCTCGCCAGGCGAATTATCCCATGTCTTGATGTGCACGCGGGGCGTGTCGTTAAGGGAGTGAACTTTCTGAATCTCCAGGACGCGGGTGATCCGGTTGAGATTGCCCGACGTTATGAGCAGCAGGGGGCTGACGAACTGGTCTTTCTGGATATTACGGCCAGTCATGAGCAGCGAGGTATCATTCTGGACGTGGTGGCGCGAACTTCCGAAGTGATCTTCATGCCCCTGACGGTGGGTGGTGGCATTCGGACGCTGGACGACATCCGAAACCTGCTGAATGCCGGGTGCGACAAGGTGTCCATCAATTCCACGGCCGTTCGTGATCCGGATTTTGTGCGTGAAGCGGCCCTGCGATTTGGCAGCCAGTGTATCGTTGTGAATATCGATCCCAAGCGCATCCAGCGGGATGGGAAAGAAGTCTGGGATGTGCATATCAATGGTGGCCGCGTTCCAACTGGCCTGCACGCTGTGGAATGGGCCCGCACCGTTGAAAAGCTGGGGGCCGGGGAAATTGTGCTGACCTGCATGGATGCTGACGGAACGAAGGACGGTTACGACATCGAGATTACGCGTGCCGTTGCAGATGCCGTCTCCATCCCCGTGGTCGCCAGTGGTGGTGCCGGCTGTCCTGAACATCTGTATCAGGCGGTGACGGCCGGAGGCGCCAGTGCCGCACTGGCCGCCAGTATTTTTCATTACGGGACCTATACGATCCAGGAAACCAAACGGTACATGGCCGACCGCGGAGCGGTGGTGCGTTTGTGATTTGAGTTCCGGTGCAAATCGGCACTGTGAATGGGAAGATTCACTGTGGTATCCAAACCAGCATCTGCGGGGCCTCTGGCAGAGTACTCCCGTGTGTTGCGTTGCGTGACAGTGCTCGCGGTTGTCGCAGCGAGTGTGAAGGCATCGGTCGTTCCAAAGGCGAACTGATCCATTCACACGGCTCTGGCAAGGTCGTCGGGATCCGGAATGCCGATGAAAGGCAGCTGGCGGTACTCTTCGTTATAATCCAGTCCGTAGCCGACGACGAAGTGATCCGGAATCTGAAATCCCACATAGTCCGGCTGAAATGACACCTCGGTTCTTTCCGTTTTCCACAACAGCACTGCGGTTTTCAGGCTGGCTGGTTGCTGAGTCTCCTGGAGTTCACTGAGCAGCCTGGAAATGGTGCGTCCTGTGTCAAAGATATCGTCGATCAGCAGGACGTCTCGACCGCTGAGGTCGGCAAGCAGAGAGCGGTCGGTGGAGAGTTCGCCAGCCGTTGTGCGGGTGCCGCCGTAGCTGGACGCGGAGACGAAGGACACACGAAGGGGCAGGCTGATGGAGCGGATCAAGTCGGCCAGCAGTACGAGGCTGCCAGTCAGAACACCGACCACTGTCAGTGAGCGCCCCGCATAGTCTTCTGAGATCTGCTGCCCAAGTTCCCACACTCGGTCGTGAATCTGCTGTTCCGTAATCAGCACCTGCATATCGTTTCTCTTTGACTGCAAAATCCCGGGATCCTGAGCAGTGTGACCTGCCGGAGAATTACTGATCGGGAAGTTTAGCATTTCCCTTGTCGGCATTCGCTGCCATCATTCCCCCAAAACGGTTCAATTCCCACAACTGTCTCGCCGACAACGCCGCACGGCAGGTGCCCTGCCCTGTGTTCGGTGATTTCAGCGAGGAGCCTGATTCATGACTGAAAATGACTTTATTGCCGGAATCAGTCGCCGTTTTCCGAAGCAGCCACCGGTTCTGGTTGGAATTGGTGATGATGGCGCTGCCGTGCAGGTGACTGGTCAGAGCCCTGTCATTGTCGTGACCGATATGCTGCTGGATGGCACGCATTTCCGGCTTTCTGAAATTGATCCGCGACTTGCCGGACGCAAGGCCATGGCCGTCAATCTGAGCGACCTGGCAGCGATGGCTTCGCGTCCGACGGCAGCGTTTGTGTCGCTCGCGGTACCTACTGATCGTTCTCGACTGCCGGCGAATTTCCTGGAGCGCCTGTACGATGGGTTCGAGGAACTGACCCGACTGTACAATTTCTCTATGGCAGGTGGCGACACCAATTCATGGGACGGGCCGTTTGCAGTCAACGTCTGCCTGTTGGGGGTACCCATGTCGGACACGATCCCGCTGCGTTCCGGAGCTCAGCCAGGTGATTTGCTGTATGTCTCTGGTCCGTTGGGTGGCAGTCTGCATCATCAGCGGCATTTGCTGTTTTCACCCCGATTCGATGCTGCCGAGTGGCTGGTGCGTCATACGAAACTGACAGCCATGATGGATATTTCTGACGGACTTTCCATGGATCTGTCACGAATGATGCTGGCCAGCGGCACAGGCGCATTGCTGGAGGCTGCTGCAATCCCGATCCATGAGGATGTTCCGGGACAGCTGCCCCACGAGGCTCGACTGACTGCAGCACTTGGTGACGGCGAAGACTTCGAACTGTTGTTTGCCGTTCCCGAAGATCAGGCCGCTCGCCTTGCAGAGGCTCCATTCCCACTGCGATTTCACCGTGTTGGAAGGGTCCTTGCCGAACCCGGACTGCGAATCAGGAGCTCATCCGGTGACATAACTGCCCTGACAGTCGGCGGATGGCAGCATCAGGTGTAAACAGGACAGTCCGATTCGCTGCCCTGAATACACCTTCCGTTGTGTTTGAGTCCCAACGGGACGGTCTGTGCCAGCACTGTGTGTGAACCATTCCACCACAACCCTTCTCCCCGCTGGGGAGAAGGGTTTGGGGTGACCATTTTACTTGCCCAGCTCTCGTACCAGCTGGTCTGCTCCATAGACGACCTGTAGAGCTTCCCGCAGTGCACTGGAGTGAACGGACACGGATCGGGACTGTTTTTCCGTGTAAACATAGTTCCCGGACAACGACTGGATATTGCCGTCGAAAATCAGCCCGACGAGCTCGCCCTTGCGATTGACCACTGGACTACCGGAATTACCACCAATGATGTCGGCTGTGGACACGAAGTTGAACGGAGTCGATCCATTCAGTCGTGCCTGAGCAGCTTTCCATGATTTGGGCAGCGTGTAGTCGGTCTGACCCACATGCTGCTTTTCGTGTTCAAAGGCACCACCCAGTGTCGTCCATGCCGGTATCTGTGCTCCATCCTGCTCGTAACCAATGACCGGGCCGAATGCCAGTCGGAGTGTGAATGTGGCATCCGGATACACAGAGGTTCCAAGGACTGCGAAACGAGCCTCGGCGACGCTGGCGTAGGCCTGTCGATCCTGTTCATCAAGTTCTTCGGAAATGGCGCGGATGCGACGTGCTTCCGGATTGATGATGCGTGCCAGCTGGATCAACGGATCTTCTGATTTTTCGATGGCCTGCAAGCCACCGGCGGCGAGTTCCTTCCGGAAGGCCACGTCGGCCAGTTTTGTTCCTCGAATCAACTCGGCCGCACGTTCGGCAGGGCCTTTGTTATTCAGGATCTGCAGGCAGAGTTCATCATCTCCACCACGCTGCTCGAGCGTTTTTGAGATGGAATCGGCCAGCAGCACCTGGTCAAGGTCGGCATAGATCGGAGCTTCGGAATACAGTTGCTGCAGCAGCGATTCGCGGCCAGCGTCAGCAAACTCGGGCAACCGTTCTTCAGACGGCTTGCGATCTTCTTCAGCCATCTGAACCAGTTGCAGGGCGATGCCGTACAGCTGCGAATTGACCGACACACCCTTCTTCAGAAGTTCCGTGCGTTTGGTTGTGGTGGCAGCGATGGACTTCCATGCCTGGGCCAGTGGCTGCAGTTCCGGGTTGGCTGCAATCGCCTTGAGCAATTCCGTTTCAGCCGCCTGCTTTTCAGCCATGACCTGAGGATCCTGCAGGCCGGCAAGCATACCAAGACGAGCCTTGCGGGAATTCTGCACACCGAACAGATCCTCGCGTGCCCGACGGGCATTTTCCTTGCCTCGCAGACCGTACTGCTGCAGCACAATTTCCATGCGTCGCAGATTGGTCAGGCCGGCTGGTTGAGCGACATCCCGCTGATATTTCAGCGCATCCATCGTCAGAATGCGACTGGTCCGTCCGGGATGGCCGGATACGAAAACCACGTCTTGCTCTGCGGGACCGTTGGCGGACCAGCGGAGGAAATGTTCGATCTTTGCCGGCTTGTCATTTTCGTAAACTCGAAAGATGCAGGCGTCGAGGCAGAACCGCGGATATTCAAAGTTATCGGCGTCACCGCCGAAGAAAGCAATGGCGGTTTCCGGTGCCCAGACCAGTCGCACATCGGTGTACTTGCGATACTGGTACAAGTGATAGCGACCGCCACCATACAGAGTCGTCACTGTGCTCTTCAGCCCTGTGGTATCCAGTGCGGATTTTTCAATTTTTGCGATGACGGCTCGTCGCGCGGCTACGGCCTGTTCCGGAGTCATGTCAGCGGTCACGGCGGCCTTGACCTGATCGGTGACGTCCTGAATCTGCACCAGCTGGTTCAGTTCCATGTCCGGCGCTTTCAGTTCCTCGGCCTGTGTTCTGGCGAGGTAGCCGGCTTCCATGATATTACGCTCTGGCGTGGACAGCTTGGCCAGTGTGTCAGAACCCACGTGGTGATTGGTCAGCACCAGTCCTGTGCTGGAGATAAAGGAACCGGATCCGCCCACATTGAAGCGCACGCTGGACTTCATCAGATGGCTGGCCCATTCCTCAGATGGTTCAAAGCCATAGCGCTGCTTCAGTAACTCGCGTGGCAGGCCGTTGAACAGCCACATACCTTCATCTGCCACGGCCAGCATCGGGGCCAGCAGCAACATTGCACTCAGTACCAGCAATGCCCTCTTCATTCCTACCTCACATCAATAGAGCCCATCAAAAGAGCCGGAGTTGTCGGGATGACATCTACGTCTTCAGATCATAGCCGGTTGGACGTCGGGACAACATTCTGACGTGGGAATTCCCGGTGAGAGTGGCAGGTTTTCGATGCTCCGGTGATCTCTGCCGTGTTCGCTGCCTATGGCGGTCCTTCCCTGTTCCGGCCGAAACCCTGATTCCTGATGATGGCGGGCGGTAGTGTGTGGAGACGGGAATTTCCCGAGCGGAGAGTCAGGGGACGCATCGGTCGATCGCCGCAAACGGCACGGGGAATGCGTGATGATGGCTGGAGTGCGAATTTGTCACTGTAAGACGTGAAGGGAGAGAGACCAGTGGTGGAAGATCACCGACCGGATCTGCGTTCGCCGTGGTTACTGGCAGTATGGCCGGGCATGGGGCATGTG
>JBDKIW010000451.1:0-4968 GCA_039796955.1 Planctomycetota bacterium | reverse complement strand
GTGGGACGAGTCTCCCGAGAAAAAGTCTTTTGATCAGCTCGTCACACTGTTTCGCGAGCGGGGGCATTCGTTGGTGGAAGCTCGAGTGGACTATGAGCGGCGATTTCAGCTGGTCGATGGTCTCGATTACATGATCTGGCGACGGAGAATGCGGACCGAAAAAGACCCCTGCATGCCAAAATCCGTCAAGCCGTCGTCCCCTTCCGCGGACACCCCTGCCGGGGAAGCCGCGAAGAAGGATGCCTCACGCTGATTTCCGCTCAGGCTGCATGCTGGCCGATGGTCGGGGGATTCCTGACCGCGGCCGCATCGCCTGATAGATTTAGACTCTCTGAGGACCATTGGTTGCTGAAGGTTGAGCCATGGTTGATGCTTTTATTCTGGTCATGCTGGTGTTTCTCTGGTTCTGGGATTATCCAGTCGACCATCCGGTTCGGCGGCTGATTCATGTCCCGAGCCTGCCCCTGGCATGGCTCGGACTCTGGCACAGCTGGGCCATGTTTGCCCCCGAGCCCATTCATGTGAACCGCCGTTTGCACGCCGTGCTCACCCTGGCTGATGGCAGCCAGCAGGTCTGGTGTCCCCTGGCACCTCACCTGTCCACCAGACTTCAGAACACGCTGTACGCCCGCAGTTTCAAGTTTGAATCGTCGCTGTTCGGGCCGGGCATGCAGCCGGCCTGGCAGTCGCTGTGTGATTTCCTCGTGCGACAGGCTGGCTCCAACGGCCACCATGTCCGCGAAGTTGCACTGATTCGTGAATCAAGACGGGTGAATTCGTGGGATTGCCCGTCGATTTACTCTGAGCCGGTCAGGGAAACGTTCTACCGCTGTTCGCCCGCACTGCCCGCAGCCGAACTGACCGGCTGAGGTTGGGGAACAGGGCGGTGCCACTCGGCTGGCGCCCGCGTTGTGGGGACATTACGCGGCAAAGAGTACCCTCGCGGCATTGGGCCAGGGTTCCGCACTGATCGCGAGGAACCCACGTTTCGGAGAAGTTACGGATTCCGAGCCATCGGCTACGGCGTGGGAGCGACGCGTTCAGACGCCGGCAGGTGCAGCAGGCTCGCAGGCGTTTCAGTCAGAAGGTGGTACGCACAGGACCGAGTTACTGATCTCTTCCGGTGAAGCGGAGCAGGATGGGGGAAACTTATGAGTCTTGAACAGCTCAGCCACGCATGGCAGGTCTTCTTTCACGAACCATGTTCCACAGCCCCGCTGGTGCTGTTTCGGATCCTCGTGGGTGTTGTTCTGTTGATGAATGGCCTGCTGCTGGCTCCGCTGATAGACGATTACTACGCAGCTGATGGGCTCTGGCCAGCCGCTATCTGGCGACAACAGTCAGAACGCCGATCGTTGTGTCTGCTGCGGTGGCTGCCCGATTCCACGGGCCTGTTTCGCTGGTTTCTGGCGATACACCTGCTGGCCTGTGTGTGTTTTCTTGTGGGCTTTCAGTTCAGGCTTTCGGCAATGGTGGTGTTTGTGACACTGGTTTCAATTCACCATCGCAATGCCAGCATTCTGTCCAGTGGTGATTCCCTTCTGCGGTTACTCGTGTTCTTCTGCTGTTTCAGCGACGCGGCGGGTGGTCTTTCTGTGGATCACTGGTTGGGGGGCCATGCCATGACAGAGTTTCGCCAGACGGATCCCTGGGCACTCCGGCTGATGCAGATTCAGGTGAGTATTGTCTATCTGCGGACTGTGTATTGGAAGCTCTGTGGCGCCAGCTGGAGAAATGGCACGGCAGCATGGTATCCCCTGTGGGTTGATGCCTATGTTCGCTTTCGTCCACCGCGGGTGCTACTGAAACCGGCGCTGATCCGGCTGGCCACCTGGGGAACGCTGGTTGAGGAGCTGCTGCTGGGCGCGGGGCTCTGGGTGACCGAGCTGCGTTATCCGTTGCTGATCACAGGAGTGCTGCTGCATGTGCTGTTTGACGTGGTCCTGAATCTGCAGCTGTTCAGCTGGATCATGGTCTGCAGCTTACTGCTGTTTATCTGGCCGCAGGACTCGGAGTGGCTGCTGCGTCAGGGGTGGTCCTGGATCAGCGGGTAGACCCTGCGGACCAGCGCGGCGTGCCCGATGATCATGCGGCAGGATTCTGTGCGGCAAAAAAAAGGCGTGTCCACAGAGGACACGCCGAGTAGTTGATTTGGATGTTCGAGACGCTGGTGAATCAGCGAGTCGCCGGGGCTTCCGCGGTGTCTGCTTCAACACCGGAGGCAGCTTCAACGCGGCCGCGTGATTCCCCGGTGAGGAAATTGTCGACTCGGGCCTGTTGCTGCAGCTTTTCAAAGGTTTCACCAACCATTCGCTGCACTTCACGCTCCGTCAGGTCAGCATGCAGCTGAGCTTCCACGTCGGCGATGTTGTGATCAACAGGTTCTGTGAAGCCTTCAAACTTCAGGATGGCGTACTGGCTGGGGCCAACCTGAAGTACTCCGGACAGCTCGCCGACGTCCTTCATGGCGAAGGCGGCCTTGCGGAGATTTTCGTGGGCGCCTGAATTTTTGCGGATTGGAGGAATCACGCCACCGAGAGCCCGGCTGTTGGGTTCCATGGAGTAATCGCGGGCGAGGCTTTCGAAGTCATCCGGAGAGTTCTTGGCTTTTTCCCAGATTTCCGTGGCTCGACGGATGTTGTCGAGGACGATCATGCGGGCCTTCGCGCGGGGGCCGTAATTGTCTTCGTAGGCCAGTTCAATCATTTCGCGAGTAATTTCGACGTCGCGTCCAGCCAGTTTTCGGAGAGCCAGCATCGGCCAGATCACGTCACGGCGGTACTGAGCCGGTGTGAGGTTTCGTTCGGCCTGCAGCATTTTGTACCACTGGTCGAGGGCGAGACCGAACTTCTTGGAGATCTCGACGATTTCCTGATCGACTTCTGCTTCAGAAACGGTGAGTCCGCGTCGGGCACACTCCTGCTGAATGATCATGCGATTGATCATGTTTTCGAGCACGTCTTTGCCATGCCGTTCGACGCATTCCTGAGCCAGCGCTTCGTAGGTGATGGAATCGCCGTTGACGCGAGCGTAGGCCTTACGGAAGGCGTCGCTGCCGGCGGATGCCACCGGGGGCTGGCCTTTTTGCTCTGCCGCATGGCTGCTTTGAGCCCGCCAGACCTGCATGGTAATGCCACCGGCGATCAGGATCAGGACCGTTCCACCGAACACCAATCCAGTTCGTCGGGTTCGAGTTGAGGGGCCTGAGTTGGTGATGTCGTCCATGACAATGCTCCAGAAAGCTGAGGAATGGGGCTCATTTAACGGTCCGGCGACGATCGATCCAGAGAACGCTCGCCGGGTAGCGGCAGGAGTTGCCGGGGCGATGTGAAACGCCCGCCGGATGCAGTGGGTTTATATGGCCTTTTTCGAAAAAACGTCAAGTTCGCTTTTCGTCACTTTGGAACGGCGGGTGGTGTTTGAGAAACCAGCGAAATCTGCTACAATTTCCAATTCCTGACCGGTGTTCGTAATCTCTTTACTGGTAATGGTTTACGAAGATCTGGTTGGGTGAGTGCCCGGTGGTCGAAGCGGGATTGTCCCCTGATTAGCCCCACCGGGCTCAAAAATCCGCCAACTGCGTGTTGGAATTGTCTGCTGATCGAAGGCTGCTGGACAGAATGTTCTGATTCTGTGGGGGCTGGCCATGTCAGTTGGGCGCGTTCCTGCCGTGGTTGGTGCAGGGGTGGATTCAGACTGGTGGACAACAGGTCGTCAAGTGGGTTTGCGGGGCTGTCTCAGGCTCGTGAACTCTGACAGAGAGATTCGTCGCTGCAGGCGACAAAGCAGGAGTAACGCGTTTGTCTACTGACATTCCTCAGGGTGATGCATCGCTGGTTCCTGATCCTCGTGTCTTCCGGACGGACATCCAGGCGGAGATGCGGACCAGTTATCTGACGTACGCGATGAGTGTGATCATCAGCCGGGCTCTACCGGATGCGCGGGATGGGCTGAAGCCTTCCCAGCGCCGTATTCTGGTGGCGATGAATGATCTGAATCTGGGGCCTGCGTCGGGGCGAAAGAAGTGTGCCAAGATCGCTGGTGATACCAGTGGTAACTACCATCCCCACGGTGAAGGCGCGATTTACCCGACACTGGTTCGTATGGCTCAGGACTGGGTCATGCGTGAGGTGCTGATTGACAAGCAGGGCAATTTTGGATCGCTTGCCGGGTTGCCGCCGGCGGCCATGCGATACACCGAAGCCCGGTTGTCTTCGGCGGCCGCGGAAATGATGCGGGATATCGATCGCGAAACGGTGGATTTCGCTCCGACCTACGACAATGATCGACTCGAACCGGTCGTACTGCCCGCGCGGTTTCCCAACCTGCTCGTCAACGGTTCCAATGGGATCGCTGTCGGGATGGCGACCAGCATTCCTCCGCATAATATGGCCGAGGTGTGTGAAGCGGTCATTCGTGTGATCGACCGCCCGGAATCATCGCTGGAGGAGCTTCTGGACGCGATTCCGGGGCCCGATTTTCCGACCGGAGGAACCATTTGTGGAACCATGGGCATCCGGCAGGCCTATCTCACCGGACGCTCGACACTGACTCTCAGGTCGCGGACACACTTCGAAACGGAAAAAAATTCCGATGTGATTGTGGTCACCGAAATTCCGTACATGGAGACCCGCGACCGGATTCGCGAAAAACTGGAAGTCCTCGTCGCTGAGGAACGCATCAAAGGCATTTCGCGAATTGTCGACCTGACCGATCGAAATGTTCCGTCATGGCAGGTGCGATTGCACATCGTTCTGAAACGTGATGCCGACAAGGAAGTCGTCCTCAACCAGTTGTTCGAATACTCACCGCTGCAGACCACCGTCAGCGTCATTCTGCTGGCACTGGAAGGCAACCGTCCGAAACTCATGACGCTCCGCATGCTGCTGGATGCGTTCATTCGGCATCGCGTGGACGTCATTCGACGCCGGACTGAATTTCTGTTGCGGGAAGCACGCAAACGCAAGC
>JBDKIW010000450.1:0-25851 GCA_039796955.1 Planctomycetota bacterium | reverse complement strand
CGGTCATGCAGTTACTGTATGAAGACAACCACCTGTATGTGGTCAACAAGCCGGTACCGCTGGCCACAATGGGGGCGCTTCCGGGAATTCCCACAGCACTGGAACTGGCCAAAGCGGACATTAAGCGGCGATTTGACAAACCGGGAAATGTGTACCTTGGCGTCGTCAGCCGACTGGATTCGCTGGTCAGCGGAGTGCTGGTCTTCGCCAGGACCTCCAAAGCGGCCGCCAGGCTCAGCGAGCAGTTTCGTCTGCACACGGTGGACAAGCGGTACCATGCGATTGTTGAAGGCACACCGCGGACTGCGACCGGAACCCTGCAGCACTGGCTCAGGCGCAATGACACGGAGATGCGGACCCTGATCACGACTGCTGGTGCGCCGGGAGCCCAGGCGGCCCGGCTGGACTTTCAGGTGCTGAACCAGCAGGGTGGGTTGAGCCTGCTGGAGATACGACTGCACTCGGGGCGTAAGCACCAGATCCGCGCCCAGTTAGCGCATGTGGGACTCCCGATCCCTGGCGATCGGAAATACGGCAGTCACCGCCCATTTGCCCTGGGCATCGCGTTGCACTCCGCCTCACTGACACTGCAGCATCCCGTCACCGCACAAACCCTGCACTTCACCGCCCCCCTGCCGGACTCCTGGCCACGCTGGGCCAGGGAGGGCCCTCATTCCTGACGCCCTGACCGTGCGGGCAAGATTCCACCCGAACCGCAAACCCGTGGGATAGGGAACCGATGTGAAGCCTGCGGAGAGTCACGTTTCGCTCCGACGAAACGTGCCCACTGGAGTTTACCCCGCAAATCCAGCCACACTCCGCGTCGTCGCGCTGCGCTGCAGCCTTTACATGCGAGGGAAACAGGCTCATCACCAGTCTCTATCAGAAATAAGGTTTAGTGGTCTTCACAACGGGGTCCACTTCATGCAGAAAAACCACACAACTCTCGTATTCACTTACCACTCCTGGTGGGTCCACCTTTGCCACCGCACCGAGTCCATTTTGCGCGTCGGTCTCCTTTAAAACATACCCTAACCCAAGTTGCTCTACCGAACCATCCGACCCAGTAATGAAAAAACGAGCACAGCTACTGCGATTGCCAGCAGAACAAGATTTCTGGATATAACCTGAGTGGACGTTGTTTGTCGGTAACGAAGGATGTCTTCTGCGAGTAGCCCTGCATCCCGATATCTCGCCGCTGGAGTCTTCTGTAGACACTTTGAACAAATCTGATCCAGCCACGGCGGAACGCCTGGTCTGAAAACGCTTAGAGGTGGTATGTCTTCGCCAATGATTCGTTCCACTGACTCAGCAAAGGAGGGGGCTGCAAATGGGCTTTTTCCGACAACCATCTGGTGAAGAAGGGCCCCCAGAGCGAATACGTCGCTTGCAGTGCCAATGTCACTGCTTCTCGCCTCTACCTGCTCTGGTGCCATGTAGAGAATGGTACCTGGCTGTACGCCGGTGCGAGTCAGGTCCTCGAAGTTATCGATGAGCCGGGAGATGCCAAAGTCGGCAACTTTGATGAATCCCATTCTTGTTGTGAAGGACGGATCATTTATGGAGTGGTCCAGAAGGATGTTTGAGGGCTTCAAATCACGATGAATAATGCCAAGTTGATGTGCGGAAGCAACTGCCAATGCGATTCTCAGCAGTACGTCAACGGCATCTTCGATGGAGGGTCGAGTGGTCTGGAGTGCTTGTTCGAGACAACCACCATCGATGTATTCCATTATAAGGCAGGGATATTCGTCGATTTGAGCAAGTCCCAGCAACTGAACGATCCCGGGATGGCGAAGTTTTGCCATTATTTGCCCTTCTCGTGTAAATCGTTGACTGGACTGCATGTTTTCATCGGAGAGGTTTTTCAGAATTTTCAACGCAACTCTTCGCCTGAGTTTTGTATCGAGGCCAGCATAAACGTCGCAGGTTGGACGTTCGGAGAGCAGTTCCTGGACAACGACAGTGCCCAGTTCCCTTCCAATAAAGCTTGGTGCGGAAGAGCGGAGAGGTTCGTCGAAGAGAAGGTCGAAGGGGTCTGCCATGACTCAGCTTTCTTTCGCGGACAGCCGTTGCAAGGTCCGAACGATTGAGCACGCGGGCCGTGAGTGCGTATATCCACAATCTGAAATCGCAACAAATTATTTGTGGCATTATCGCCAGAAAAGCAAGATTGACTGGAAGGCTGGACACAGTCAAGCCGGGAGTAAACAATTGAGCTTGGCGGCAGCGTTGAGGTAGCCAATCTGACGGAACCCGTGGGGGATGCCGGGACGAAGGGACAAGCAGATGTCTGAAGAGGAAAAAATGCTGCACTCGCTGCAGAAACTGATTGACGATTTGCGACTATACGCGAGGGGGATGCTGCGCCGAGCCAGCCCGGAATTGACACTGCAGGCTACGGATCTCGTCAATATGGCGTGGCTGAAGGTGAACAGCCACGGTCCAGTGCCAATTGACAACCCGAAGGACATTTTCGGGCTTTACGTGGATGCCATGAAAAAACAGCTTCGTGATTATCTTCGTGCGAGAAAGAGAAAGAAGAGAGGGGGAGGGGAGAGTCAGCGGGAATCCCTTGAGTTCCTCCAGCAGCTCGCTGACGCAAACGTAGACGGCTTGGAATTTATCGATCAGTTGGATGAACTGAAGTCGATGGGTGAGGACCGTCAGGCCGCTGTGGTGGCCGGCCGAATCTTCTATGGGCTCAACAACGCCGAACTTGCTCAACAACTTGGTGTAAGCGTGAAGACGGTGGAGGAGGATGTGCGAAAGGCCAAAGCCTGGATGCAAAATCGAATGAAGAAGCTGGCCGGCGGCAAAACAAGTGAGATCGAGAACGCGAATGATTGACCACACAATTATGAATTTATCTGAGGTGTAACAGTAGCGCCCGAAGCAGCCCCACAATCAACAACAAAACAGCACAGTACCAGAGCGCTCGGTGGAGACCAGACAAGACGTCTGCCGGAGTCGGCACTGGGTCGATGAAAGTCGACGCCGTTGACAGGGGGGAGGGACGAAAAATGAATCGGTGGCGAATCACAGCCGGATGCAGCAGAAAACGCTCGACAGGGACGCTTTGCGGGCGTTCTGAGGGAGATGGAAGTGGACTAATCGGTGCCAGTGTGACTTTAAGCGTACGAGGCACAGTCGCCGACGGTGGTATTTCTTCTGACAGTCGGGAGAGCAGCATCTGAGCATCCCCCCGGTCAGTACCTTCCTTGGCCAGCATCTGGTGCACAGTTCGAGCGACATTGTCCGGTAAGCCCTCGCAGAACAGGCGTATGTCCGGAGGCTCCTCGTTCATATGCTGCAGCATCACAGCTGAAAACTGAGATTTCTCGAACGGAGGCCTTCCAGCCAGCATTTCGTAAAAACAGACCCCAAGACTGTAAATGTCTGCAGCAAATCCGACCTTGGCCACATCCCGAAACTGTTCCGGGGGCATGTAGTGGGGCGTTCCAAGGGCGCTGTTGACCTGTGTCACTGCAATTTGAGAAGGTAATTCAGGAAAATGGCGCGAATTTGACCCAATAACTTTTCCGAGCCCGAAATCAAGTAGCTTCACGGCCTGCTTATCCCCTCGCGGCGTGATCATAATGTTCCCCGGTTTGATATCCCGGTGAATGACGCCGGCCGCATGCACATGCAAAAGGACCTTCAAAAGTTCGACGAGAATCGCGATGGCCTCCGCATGTGGCAGCTTTTGGCTGCCGCGGAGTTTATCGCGGAGTGTCTGCCCCTCGACGTACTCCATGGCAAGAAAACAGCCACTACCATCTATCAGACTCTCAAAATCCAGATAGTGTGCAATCCGAGGATCATCAAGGAGACGGAGTATCGCAGCCTCGCGCTCCAGACGGTCACGAGACTCCTGACTCGACGCCGACAGTATTCTCTTGATGGCGACAAAACCGAAATCCGGACACCACGCCTTGTGAACCTCAGCCATGCCGCCGGATCCCAGACGGTCAAGAATCAAATAGTTGCCAAGCCGAAGATCACGATCCAGATCGCGTAGTTGGCACTTGAGGCGGGCTTCGATGCAGCGACACTGATATGGGGTGAGAGCGGGTTGCGAACAATCCCAGTGCGCCCGTTCCACACGGAGGTGTTTAAGAATATCAGGAATGTTACCGTACCGACGCTCAGCCTCCGCCCACTGCTGTGCCGGAATCACATCAAGTCGCGTTAGTTGATATCCCAACTCGAATGCCTGAACCATTTGCAGTACCTGTGAGAGAGTGCGCTGCCGGCCAGACGCGCATCTCCATGCCGAGCATCGGTAGACGGGTGGTCGTCCTCGTATTCTGGAAGTTTTACTGAATTTTGCAACTGGGCGGCCGGCTTGAATGCCGCTCGCGTGTGTTCAGCAAAATGGTTGCAGGACCAGCGTTTTCCCTTTTAATCACGCAAAATGAGCGACTATGGCTCCGAATGCATCGTGTTAGGCGTCCGTTCTCGCCTTCGCCAATCCCCTCGACAAGGAACGAACTTGTTTGCCCCGGCCGTCACCATTCGGTATTTTCCCCATTGGTGGCTTGCTGGATTGTCTGACTTGATCCGTCAAGGCGAGAGCTTTGGTCGAACAATGTCTGTCTACCCGTAGCACGCGTACTTTGCAAATTCAGTGGATTCAACAGAATGCTCTCTCTGACCCACGTCAGCTCGCAGCGCACGCTATCACGCCGGGACGGCAGGGTTGTGGTCGGGTGCGATGTCTGTCTTCAAGGCAGGCAGGGCGTGGCCCTCCTGATTTTCGCTCGTTACGATCATCTGTGGTTCGCCCACGCTGTCGCCACCGAATCCTTGCAGTGCAATGGGAAACAGCCATTGTTGTTGCAACCCGTTGCAAACGGAGACGTCTGGGAGGTCTCCGGAGAAAGGTTGCTTCTTCAGATCGAGGAAGAATCACCTGAGCCTGAGATTCCTCACAGTCATGATTCTTTGTGTGAAATCAGGCTGATAATTTCAGCTGACACGTCACGAGTCTACCCCATCCAGCCCCCTTCCGTAGTCATCGGACGTGCCCTCTTCTGTGACATCCGGATTGACGACCGGGGAATGGCGCCTCAGCAAGCCATGGTCTGCAAGGTCAATGGTCAATGGTACGTGCACGATCTAACGTGTGGGGGTGGGGAATTTGGATTTCAGGGATTCGAATTGATTTCTAACCGGGAAATACGCCATATTGGCGGCTCTCGTCTGGAATTCATCCTCCACAAAGCGGCTCAAACCCCCGCAAGCGTCTTCAACGCGGCCGAGGGGATTCGCAATGGATTGGAGCAACGCAACGAGCCGCCGCTGACTTCAGGATCAGAAGTTGCCGGAGGTAGTGCAGTGAAGACCTCGAAGTCTGATCGCGCTGCACGCCTGATAGCATCACCAGTCCTTAACTCTGCTGCAGTCAGCACGACAGAGGACCACGCTGCGCGGGTCACGAGCTCCGGCTCCGACTCTACGGTGGCAGTTGCCCACCAGATGAGTTCGGTTGACAACAGGAACAAAGTGGTCGAGAAGGAAGCTATCCGTGATGAAAAAGTCCGAGCTGCGGCTCAGAACTGCCTCAATCTGATCACATCACTCGGACAACTTCGAGTAGCACGCAGTCGTCCGGTATGGGAGCAACTGCAGAGAAGAATCAAGGTTTGGTATGGTATACGAAAAGCCGAACAAACATTTCTTGAGAATCGTCGGATTCAAGCGTTTGAGAATCTGCAGACGCTGATCATGGTGTTTCCGTTCGAGAAAGCTCTCCTGCTGACACTGGCCAGAATGTGCGAGCTCTCCGGACTGCAGGATCAGTGTCTCCATGTACTCCGCATCCTGAATGAACGAACCCCTAACGATCATATCGTCCTTCGTTCGCTCGCACGAATTACACTGTTCCTTTCGGAACGCGAACCAGCCTACGCCAGAAAATCCGAAGCCTACTGGAGGAAAGTGCAGGAACTGTGTCCTGATGAGAAACGGGCCATCGACGCCACAATCCGCGGCATTCAGAGCAGAATGCTCAGCTGCGGCTACAAAAAGCGATCACCAGGACGCTGATTCCGGAGGTATTCAAATCCGCGAGCGGTCCTCCTCATCGCATGACTGAAGGCCGCCACTCAACTCGCTACATCGAGATCCGTATGACCATGAGATTCAGGCTTGCCTGTGGAAAGTGCCACCACCAGTTTTCCTGTGTCACCACACCGGAAGAGTACCGGCAGCTTATCAAAACACTGCAGATGGACGCCACCTGTCCCAGAACAGCGTGCAGGGCTGTCAATCACGTCTGCATGACCGACACTGACACACAAGTTGTCAGCTGGAGTCCACCACGAAAACACCAGCCGGCTGATGGCCCCCCGGAGAGTGGGCATATCGCCACAAATGAGTCGCCTCAATCTTCAGTGAAGGAGCCGATGAGCAGCAACTCCAAAGTAGCTTTTCCCACTAATCCCGCATCTGCAGACGCCCGCCCCCCCGAATCCTTTCCTCAGAGCACATCTGCCCCCCAAAAGCGAAAACCAGACTTCGAATGGGGGGTGATCAATGACGCCCACGGCCGCAAGCCCACAATCCAAAAATTCCTTGACCGGTTCTCAGAACTGCCACAGGCCGTTCAGTACTCGGTCCTCGCATTGCTCTTCGGCCTTGCGATTATCGTGTTACTGTACGAGCCCTCCGGAACCTCCAACCGGCCACAATCAGATAAAAGCACGGCCAGTGAGGGCACCAAAACACCACCGAAGACGGAAGCAACTTCGGTCGACAAGGAACTTTAAGTATGGATCATTCGGTACTGAATCGCACAGCAATCTATCGCCAGACGCTGCAGCACTTCTTCGGACCAGTCGGTGCAGAACTCTATCGCGATCCTACCGTAACCGAAGTGCTGATCAACGGACCGAACGAGATCTATGTCGAACGCAATGGGATGCTTGAGAAGCTGCAGGGGCGTTGCTTCGCCGGCGAAGAGGCCCTGATGGCAGCCGTAAATAATCTTGCAGAATATGTCAATCGCCGCCTTGACGAACACCATCACAGTATGGATGCCAGACTTCCGGAACCGGAAAGATTCCGAGTGCATGTGATCGTTCCCCCCTGCAGTCGCAGTGGAATCGTGGTATCCATACGAAAATTCAGCCTGAACCGGTTGACAATAGAACAGTTGGTCTCTGCCAGGTCCCTATCCCCGGAAGCGGCCGAATTTCTGCAAATCGCGGTTCGTATGCACCGAAATTTGATTGTCAGTGGAGGCACCGGCACAGGAAAAACATCCATGCTGAACGCACTGTCAGCAGCCATTTCCCCTCAGGAGCGGATCATCGTTATCGAAGACTCCTCAGAACTTAACCTGGCTCAACCCCACACCGTTTGCCTCGAAGCTCGTCCCGCACGCCCTAACGGATCAGGAAAAGTCACAATTCGAGATCTTTTTATCGACTCCCTGCGCATGCGTCCTGACCGCATCATCGTAGGTGAAGTCCGCCGCGGTGAAGCGCTGGATCTGATTCAGTCGATGCTGTCCGGACATGATGGCGCCATGAGCACCGTACACGCAAGCTCGCCGGCACTCGCCCTCACCCGGCTTGAAACCCTGTGCCTGATGAGCGAAGTGCAAATGCCCGTATACGTGGCCCGGACTCAAGTCGCGTCCGCCATTCATCTTATCGTTCAGCTGACGCGTCGCAAACTGGGATCTGCCTCTGGCGGACGGTTTGTCTCGGCAATCTCCGAAGTGCGAGGCCTCGACGCCAACGATCGGTACGTCATCCACCCCTTATTCTGTCGCACCGTGGGGAGGCCCGATAATCCAGCAGGTGATCTGTTGGCCACCGGCGAGATTTGCTCGTTCGCTGAGGACGCTATTTCCGAGGGTCTTGTCGACCGAAAAACAATCAGCCAGGCGCTCTTTTTTCCGGGAAAAGGCTGATTTCCACTCCCCTTTGAAAATTTTCTGAAATCTTCCAGGGATTTCCTGACCAGTTGTCGTTGGTACCTTCAGAGGTGCAGCACCGGCTGCTTTACACAGATTAAAATGAACAATCAATCAGGAATGTCGACATGATCAATCGCGTCAAGAACACGCTTCGCCGGATCCACAACGACGAAAAAGGCATGGAAGCGCTTCAGGTCGTGCTGATTCTCGCGATCGCCGCCATCATCCTTGCGTTTGCCTACAAGATCTTCAATGGCAACAGTGACACCGACGCAAATGGCAGCAACATGACGATCGTCCAGTGGGTGCTGCAGGGCATCAACAACATCGTCAAGTGGAAATGAATCAGCGTGGGCACCGGCAACATTTTTACTGAGGTAGCTGCCTCACAACACTGGCATCCCGGAGCTCGTGGTTGTTCCGGGATGCTGCTGTTTTGCTTGTTGGTGGCTTCTGCGATTACGGACCTGCGGGACCGTCGAATACTGAATTCTCTTGTCTACCCCGCGATAATCAGCGGCCTTCTTCTGAATTCCGTTCAGTCGTTCTTCCATCTCATTGGCTCAGGGCGTTACATTGAGCTGGGTGAGTTATTCCTCGGCGGCATTGGCCTTCCCCAGGCATTCATTGGTGGTATTTTTTGTTTCAGCGTGATTTGCCTTCAGTTCCTCGTTGCCGGAACCGGGGGCGGAGACGTGAAACTGCAGGCAGCCGTCGGTGTCTTCCTGGGTTGGCGCGCTGGATTGGAGGTCTGGATGCTCACTATGCTCCTTGCTGGAGCATTCGCATTTGTTCTTCTTGCTGTGCACATTGGTCGTCGAAACATGGAATTAGTGTTACTGAAAGCCAGTGGAACTCCAGTGCTTCTGCACAGCGAACTGCAAAGTGCTCTCCGTAACTCTCTACAGCACCGTCTTCCACTGGGGCCGTTCTTCCTTGCGGCATTCGTTTTTGTGCTGCTGTGCCCACCTTTGTCTGGGGGGCTGAGTTGCGTTGACATGCTCCTGCATATGCTGTAGCGTGTCAGGAGGTTTACCCACCCTTGTCTGGCGGAAAACGTTCGATGCAAGTAGGCGCTGATTCGCAGCAGTGTTCGCTCATCACAAAGAACTCAACTCGTTTCGGTATGGCCGCCCTCGAAACCGTGATGATCATTGGTGCCATGCTTCCGGTGGCAGTTTTGATCTTCGTTCTGATCAGGCATGCGCTCCGCCTCATTCACTCCCTGATCGCCAACCTCACGGGTAGCCCGCTCCTCTGACTGATATCGGAACATCTCAATGCCCCCGGATTACATTGATTTTTTCAGGGATGCGGAGTGGTTGTGGGGCTGTTGGCTATCAGCTCTCATTGCTTTGGGCGTGGCTTGCTTTGTGCTGGGGAAAAATCTTCGCGTTCGGAATCCGCGGCTGATATGGGCAGAGGAAAGTGGTCTCTCCATGACGCTGGCGTTCGTATTGACCGTGCCGATACTGCTGCTGATCTGCGGGTTCTTTGCCGAGCTTAGTCTATTACTTCTGGCAAAGATCGGGACTGTCTACGCATCATATGCGGCTGCCCGCTGCGCCGCAGTCTGGGAGTTTCAGGATGTCAACCTGCGAGGAGCGCGGGCTCGGGCGGCTGTCGTGACCGCGATGGCACCTTTTGCCGTTCAGGCCCGCAGCATGGGAACGACACCGTCGCTGCCGGCCCCCGAGGATTTGTCGGCTGCCCCATGGTATGCTCTCGCTCTACGGCGTTTTTCCGGAACACAAATTGACGCAGCGATGGCAGTACGTCAGTACCTGGCCACCGGCTCAAGAACCACGTTCAAAATTGATATTCCATCGCGTGAATCCGGGGAACCTGTCACGGCAGAGGTGACCTACCGATCAGGATTTCTCGTACCCGGCGCTGGAAGATTGCTTGACCCCGACGGACGTTGGCCATGGGAGTATCCCCTGACTTCAAGAACTTCGCTGCCTCTTGAACTGCCAGTCAGCAGCGAACATACCATAGGCATCGATTATCGGTCGTTCTAGATCGCAAATTGCACCGGAGACAAACAGTGCACTTCTGGTCGACAAATGTGAGTTCAGATTTCCAGTCTGCAAAGCAGGTCCAACGTGGACAGTCACTTGATCCAATGCGTTTTTTCGCAACACTTAATTCTGATCAGTCCGGACAACTTTCCATTCTCAGTCTTGTCATTCTCCTTGGAATGATCACCACTCTCGCTGCTTTTGCCAATATTTCGGGCGTGCTGCGGGTTAAAATGGAAACACAAAATGCAGCTGATGGCGTAGCGTCAACCGCTGGAACTCATGCTGCTCGGGGAATGAATGCAATTACCGCAACCAATCATTTGATTGGCGAACTTCAGGCACTGGTGGTTCTGCATCACGCGCTCGGCGGCGACGCCCTTGACAACAGCAGCCGACGAGAGCAGACGCCCACTGGAGTTCGCAATACCCTCAGTAGCACCTGGCAACTCGCCAACGCGTGGTGCTTTGATGTACCGAGGTATTTAAGGCCGCAGCGTTCGTTCCACAATCATGTCTCAAAACGTATCGTGGTACAGGCCGCAATACGCGATTCACGCGTGCATCTGAAGAAAGTGACTAGCTACGCATACATGGTGCACGCCATGGGAGGAATGATTTTCAAGTTGAGGTACATTCCTTATGTAGGTAGCGTCTTTGGTGGCTTCGGAGGTGTGGTGATGGGCTGTTCACTCGCCTTCGAAGCCAAGGCAACCCTGGAATGGCGAATACTGGACGTTGTTGAATTCCTTGCCAGGGCTCCACGCCCACTGAAAAAGCTACTCAGAGATGCGGCCATTCCTGGATTTCATGCTTACGCCCGTCTCCAGGCCTTCGCAACTCCACTACGAGCAGAAAACGCTGCTCGCGAGGTAGGCTCGCAGCATCTCGTCGAGGGTACTCTTTTCCCCGGAGTCACTCGCAATTTCAGTCTTCCAGTACTGCAATTGCCCGTGGAAGCAGAGCCTCAGAAAATGAACTCAAAACAAATTTTTAAGTCCCAACTGGTCCGAGCCTCCACTCCATGGATTCAATACTGGCGATTACCATTCCTGCGTTTCGGCGAGCGTGCCTTGCACCTTGCCAGGTTCAAGGCATGGTACGTAAAGCATACACAGGAGATGACACTTCAACTTGCAGTCAGGGCCCGGGATCGTCAGGGGATCCGCCTGCTCGTGCTGAAGGGGTTAGCTCAGGTCGAAATGAACAAGGGGAAAGAGTCCTGGGCTCGAAAGAGCGGTAGTCGGGAAGCAGATCGCCATTTTGGTATTATGGGTTTCGCTCATCGTCCGGCGCCTCCTCTCGCAGCGCCAGGCTGGTTCGATAGCGTCAATGCCGATGGTGTAGCCTGCTATGCTCAAACTATGATTTACAATGCCAATTCGGCAAGGGAGTCCAAATCTGAACTGCTGCAGGCTGAAGCCCCATGGGACACACTGAATTGGCACCGCGTCCGCGTGCCCGAATGGCGCGCAGGACAGGACCCGAATCCCTCCGAAGATACACTCTCTTCAAGGTACGCAAGGTTTGCCCCACGTCCTGAAATACATGTCAACTGGCAGTCTATGCTGGTGCCCTCCACTCGTGTGGCTGAGTCAGTCCTGTGGCAACGTGGTGCTCTTGGACGGATCATGCGCAAGACTGCAGTGGAAGCACCTCTTTCGCGAACACATTAGAGACAGAGTAGATGGATGAGAAAGATCTCGACCTGGGCACCTGGACTTACTGAATCAGCGAGAAGAGGTGTCGCACCTCTTGAACTCGTCATGCTGCTGCCACTCATCGCCGGACTGGTGTATGGACTCTTCACGCTGACACGTGCGACACTTACAAAACTTGACGTCGTCCGTGAATCACGCAATGAGGCATGGGCTCTCCGTGAGCAAACGAAAACAAAGCGGCAGATGATCCTCCATGCCCCAGGACTTGATGGCCTTGCTGCTCATGACTCCACGAAAATCTTCCAGGCTGATGGATGGTGGCAGGGCAGCTATGTGGCTGAATCTCGCAGCCGAACGCTGGCAGGGTCCTGGGACCACAAAGAGGTTCCATTCTCGACCAATTCCACACCATTCCGCGCCCACACGGCCCCTGCTGCACTGATTGCGTCCCAGGCTGGGCTGCAGTCTGTGATCAGGACAATACTTCCTGCCATGGCGATCCTGATGAACATTCCGGCCAACCCGGCTGTATTCACACTGGCATTTGCTTCCGAGGCTACGATGCTGGGTGTCGAGGGCGCGGCGGGAGCGCTTCGTTTTTTCAAGGATCCGGTTCGATTTCTGCGGGGTCTGGTGCTGATTGCCCGCAGGATTGCGATTTGGTCGTTCCGCCGTTCCCTCGCCCGATACCTCGGAAAACTGGCATCCCTGATGGACCACGGGCTCCACGCAATCGATCAGCTCTGGAAAGCTTCTCGCCAGCATAAAGTCGACTGGCAGCGAGGAGGATATGACGTCTGGGGACTATTTCCATGATTGATGTCGATAGTCCTCCCCCGTTCGCCTCGCCACGCCCCCAGTCACTCGGTCCGGTACAGCCGACGCCACCAGTCAGCAGATACCTTCGATTGCTCCGCGTCACCGCCCGTCTCTCTCTTTACGCAGCCATTTTCGGATCTCTGCTGTGGCTCGTTCGGCCACTCATGCTGGCGCCCCGCACACCCAGTGCCACCGGTTATACCGCAGATGATAATGGCTCCGTGGAAATGATCGCGACTGAAGTGGTGATCGAGGGCCGTTGGCAACTTGTGGGTAGTGGGCTGGGGGCGTCTGTAACCAGATTTACCCAGCAACAACTCGATTCGGAACTGCGGGCAGCAACTGACAATGCCAGCAGGTTGGGTGCAGCCAGACAAAAGGGGCAGACCTATTCTGCCCCCCCCTCGAAACCTGACTTAGCCGACCCGGATTTGGCGGCCCTGCAGCAGGACTCTCTCGAATTCCAGCAATCCATTCGATCGCTGCTGAGCGTCCTTCCAGCCGAGGTCACCGACTCAGCGGCCTATCGCAGCTATTCCGGCCAGTACTCCGGAGTTTCCTTTCGGGTCTTTACATCCCACGGTGCCGAATCAGAAGTATACTCAGCCATGGCATGGTGGCCCGCAGACGACACGGACTGGAATTTTGCCAGCATCAATGTCGCGCAGGCCAATAATTCGCTCGCTGCGGAATGGATCCCGGAGGATTTGCCTGTCTCAGGAAACCCCCTTGCCCGTCGAATTTCGTCCGATGGGGAAATCAGTGGCGCGGCCTGGCCGTGTGATCTGCCAACTGAAAAGCTACTTGAATGGTTTGAGCGATCCAAACAGCCTTTCGTTGTTGAGGAAAACAGAGAAGATATCCTTCTGGGACGCTGGAGTCCGGAGCACACTGATCATACTCTTGTGGTGGTCGGGATGCACAGAGCTGAAACCGGACTTCTGATCTTGCTCAGTGATGCCGAAAATCCACGCCTTCAGCCATAAGCTGCTCAGAGGCCCTTTTTTAAGGAAGATTTGAGTGAATAGTACCGCTCGAATACTCGTCCCCGCTGGACTTTTCCTCGCCTTTTCGTTCGCCCATATGCAGGCCAACCGAACAGACACGACGGAGCAGAACATTGTGGTCGCTAAAGATGACCTGAAGCGAGGGGACGTCATAGAAGCGTCCAACCTGACGGCGCTCCCGATTCATGTTCGTAAAGACTCGCCATTACTGTCGGGATCGCTCATAGAATACCGCGGGCGAGGTCAGGAATTGATGGGGCGCAGAGTCAATCGCAACGTGCAGGCCAACGAGGTGATCACACTGGCAGATCTACTTCCTGAGGCCGGGGACGACCTTGCGCTCGCGCCTGGAGAGGTTGGTATTCAAGTCCCCCTCCAGGGACTTGAATTCTCGTCTGCACAGTTAAGGATCGGCAGTGAAATTGGTTTTGTTGTGCAGCAATATAATGCCGGGGAAGTTGACCTGCTGTCGTTCCAGAACGATCCGGAGAATGCAGATGAGAATGGCTTCGGGGAGGAACAGGCAGTCGATAAAACGGCCCCGGATGTAATTGCTCAGGGACGTCCAGAGCCTGCACCACCAGAACTTCTCAGACCGTTTCGCCTGGTTGCTGTCGGCGATCAGGTCCTGCCAGTTCGCGATGCCGGTGAGTCAGATGATCGGCAGAATGCGCGGGTGCTGACGATCGCCGTTAAGGTCGATGCTATGCAGCCGGATGCCTCAAAAACCGGAGAGGCTTTCGATTCAAAAACTGCGAGACTGCTCAAAGCCGCACAGCAGGAAGCAGGGGAACGAATTACAAATATTGTGGTCCTGCGTCCCTGATCCATTCCCCGGGAGAGTTGACGTGCAGTTCAGGGTGTTTGATCAATTAAGGGACGAGGCAAGGCTCGTACAATTGCCAGAGGGCAGGAACCCCATCCGGATTGGTCGTGATGTAGCCAATGATATCGTGCTCAACAGCAATCTTGTGGCCGCAAAAGCAGGAATGCTGATTAACGAAGGTGATGGGAGTGGCTGGAAATTCAGGCCGCTCACAGACGACTGGCGGATTGCTGACCGGGATTTGGTTGCAGACGAAGCAGTTCCGGTTTCCGGGAACCAAACACTGCAATGTTCGACTTTTCAGATCGATTTTGAATTCTCACAACCCCATGCCACTGAAAGTGAGCGCGATCGTAGACGGATCCTCGACGGGGAATCGGCCTCCGTTATTAATTCACTTCACTCCGAACTTCTGGCACAGCTCGAGCGAGGGGATGCATCAGGATCCGTGTTGCCTTTGGCTGACCATGAGCAACCCAGAAGTGAGTATGTGCTTAAAATCGAGCAATTGATCAGCGAGTTGGCCGACCGAGATTCGCGGCTGAACAATGATTTCGTGCGAACAGCTGTTTCAGATCATCTCGCGGGACTTGCATTTCGCTCCAGACTTGTTCGATTTGTTGTCTCTGGACAGTGGAGTGAACAGGACAGAAGCGACAATGCGGTCTGGCACCGCAATTTGTCGAAAGACCCCAATCTGGAACGAACCGTTGAGATACAACTGGGCACTTTCACGACAAGGCTTGACCTTGACAAACCGCGTGACATTTCTGCAAAGATGCAGACACTGGAAAAGGAGTTTTGGCCCAGTTGGAAAATGCTGTCACCTCAATTCAGCAACGACCTGGTCCGTTATCTCAGCCTCTGTCAGATCAGACGAGAAATCAAGGACATGATGTTCGGCCTCGGTCCGCTGGAAGAACTACTCGAGAACCCGACAGTTACAGAAATCATGGTGAATGACGCAGACAGCATCTTCATAGAAAAGGATGGTTCTATTGAAAACTCGGGACGGCGTTTCGCCCGGAATCTCGGGACGGTGATCCACAAAATCGTTTCTCGAGTTCAGCGGAAGATCGATACATCCGATCCAATGGTCGACGCAAGACTATCCGATGGAAGCCGAGTTAATGTGGTGATCGCGCCGCTCACTGTTCGCGGTCCATGTCTCACAATTCGGCGGTTTCCCAGGGATCCTCTCAGCAATAAGTGGCTGGTAGGAGAGGGCGCGATCTCCTCGGAAGCCAGCGAATTTCTGCGTTCTGCTGTTGTGATGCGTTGCAACATACTTGTGGCGGGCGGCACCGGGACAGGAAAGACCACGCTATTAAATGCTTTGAGTTCATTTATCCCCGAAAAGGAACGTATCATTACGATTGAAGATACGGCCGAACTCAGGATTCCCCGGGGACATGTTGTGAGCCTCGAAACTCGCATGAAGAACGTGGAAGGTAAAGGCGCGGTAGATATTCGTATGCTGATGAAGAATGCCCTCAGAATGCGTCCGGATCGAATTATTGTTGGTGAATGTCGTGGGGGTGAGGCGCTGGATATGCTGCAGGCGATGAACACGGGGCATGATGGTTCGATGACCACCCTTCACGCCAACTCACCATCCGACGTCATATCGAGGCTGGAAGTCATGGTGCAGCAAAACGGTGACACGGTACTGCCAGTTTCATCCATTCACCAGCAAATCTCGTCTGCGGTGGATCTGATCGTCCAGCTTTCAACGGAGATCAGGGAAAACCCTGCGACAGGCTCTCGAAGTCGCCGCCGATTTGTTTCGGCGATCACCGAGGTCGCGGAAGCCGACTCGGATGTCGGTGGTGTATACCTGAAGGATATCTTTCGCCTGACACGAGCCGGCGTTCTCCGTCCGACAGGTTGTTTTCCGTCCTTTATCGAGAAACTGATTTCCGAGGGAGGAATGCGTCTTGAGAATCTTCTGCTCGATGAAACGTCAGGAATCCATTGATGACTCACAATGAGATACTACAGCTGCTCGCTTCAGGCTTGTGTGGTGCATTTGCGGCCACTTCCTGGGGGCCCTTGAGTTTACTGATTGACCGGATCAGTCTGCGATATGTTGGTGATCTGGAGATTCGATCCCGACAGCTGGGCATGGACACCCGGAATGTCGCGCTGCAACTCCGGATCTGGTGGGCGTTCGTAGCTGTCTTCACAGGCGTCATCTGGGGCGGGCTGGGAATGCCCCCAGTAGCCCTGCTGCTATGTGTTATCATGATCAGCCTCCCGCGAACAATATTCGCTTTCCAGGCAGAACGTCGGCGAGTGCGGCTACGAGACCAAATGGTTGCCGCAACACGATCACTTGCCAGCCAACTGAGAGCCGGTCTGGATATCCCCGCCGGACTGAGATCCGTCGCAGAGGAAATCAGTCCACCACTCAGCCTTGAACTGAGAGCTGTTGTCGCGGATTATCAACACCGGGGGGTATCGCTGAGTGACAGCCTGACTCAACTTCGCGAACGACTGCGTATCGAAGCGATTTCAATGTTTTCAGTGGCTTTGGTCGCATGCATGCGCCGCGGCGGAGACCTCACTCGAGCGATGGAGAATATCAGTCTCAGCCTTGAACAACTGCAGAGACTTGAACAAAAACGGGACAGCAATACCGCCTCCGGTCGACTCCTTGTACTGACACTCGCCGCATTTCCCTTCGGCTTCGGTGGACTATTCTGGATGATAGACCCTGAGTCGATGTCACTTGTCTCGTCAACTATCGCTGGCCAATTCGTGCTTTCAGCCGCAATTCTGCTTACCTATATCGCTGTCCGCTGGGCTTTCTGGCTCATTTCTGCAATCGACTAACTGGCCATCGACACGCGAAAATCTGCGGCTTTTTTCCACTGGTGATATTTCTTATCTGTGTTCAATGGAGTCGCAAGTGCCCGAACACTTATCAATCTCCCTTAGCTCGATACTCTATGGATTCCTTGTCGCATGGCTGGGAGCCGACGCTGTCGGATTTTTCTCACCGTCGATCAATGAACGTTCGATCCCCCTTTCGGCCCGCGAACGGCGGAATGAGCAGCTTAAGAATCCTTTGTTTGCGTTATTCGAACCCCTCGCAATAGCCTTGACAGGACTCAACCTGCGTTTCCGCTCCGAAGTGTGCAAACGCTTTGTTCAGTTCGAAGCAGACCTTGAACCTTTTTCTCCGTCGGAATTCCTCGCAATCTGTCAACTTCGAGGATGTGTTGCCGGGACAGTCACTGCAGCCGTAGCACCAGCGTTGCTTGGAACCTCCACTTTATCATCCATTGTAATCGGCGTCATAGTCTTAATTCTCACCAGCCGATACTTCGCCAATCGCGAGTTAAAACGGGCACGAACGGAGCAGCAGTTGGTGAGAGCCAGATTACCGTTCGCCGTGGAAATGATGGCACTGCTTATGGAATCAGGCGGTGTTGATATCCTCGAAGCCCTGCGCACAGCAGCTTCGGAAAATTCCGGACATCCGATCGCCCGAAAATTTCAGAAGCTCCTGATTGCCGAAAATCGCGGTGCCAATCTCGCCGAAGCGCTACGGGCATGGTCTGGTGACTCCGCTGATGAGGACATTCAGGAATTCGCCCTGGCACTTCGAACTTCAATTGAGCGTGGGACGCCTCTGCAAAGTACGCTCCGTTCCCTCGCAGGTCAGTTCCTGCAAAGACGCCTGCAACGACTCGAGAGAGCCGCAGAAGAGACTCGAGTACACATTACGTGGCCAGGAATGCTCGTCGTACTCTCCTGCCTGATGATCGTCGCCGCACCCTTCATTCTGGCTGCACGCGACATCCTGGGTTGGTGACACTTCCCTGCTAAGTCATTCCCTACCGGAATTCACAAATGCCTGCTGAGATTCAGGTCCTCAGTGGACCAGACAGTGGTAAAATCTGCCAACTGGTGCAGTCCAGCGCCAGAATCGGTGTTGGCGCTGCTATGGAATTCCCCTTGACCGACATGCAGCTACGTGGATACCTCGTCGTCGACTTTAGAAATGGTGTCTACCATGTGCGAAATCAGTTGGAGGGTGCTGTCTACCTGGATAAGGAGATCCTTGATCCGGGCGAATCCCGTGTTTGGTATGATGAGCAAATCCTGCAACCCACGGCCGCTACCAGACTGCGACTGAGGCATACCGAACAGCAGAGTAACTTCCAGGGACGAGCAGCAGTTGTATTAAGCCCGGAAAAGAATGCGACCGGCCAGCTGACGCTGACTATCACACTCGCCTCACTCTGTATCATTGTTGGTTTGCTCATTCTTGGAAACAGCAACACCGAGGTCAGTTCAAGCGAATCCCTCGATCCAGCCAGACTCCCGGCACTTGCTGACATTGTTCAGACGAAACTCACTGAATGCCGGGGTTGGGCAGAAGCAAATGAAATTCTGCCGCTCTGGGACCGAACCCTCGAGCAATTCCAGAAAGCTCGCCTCGCCGACCGGCTTGGTAACAGGGAGACAGCAAGGAAACGTTACGAACTCTGTGCTCGACTTCTTCAGCAACTGAAAGCCCACAAGGCCTACCATTCTTCGGGAATGAACAACTGGATCGATGACAGGCAAAGAGCCAAAACTGACGATGCGCTCGAATACTTCCTCAACAAAAGACTCATTGAGCTGTCAATGTGACGAAGCTGATCACTGTTCACTTACGTTCCATTTACGGGCGCCTCACTCGCATCCTTGAATTCCTCTGGTGCCCCTGTACAATCGAGAAGCAGCAATTCCTTTTTCCCCGCGAGCTTTTGCTCGGCATCTCTGACGGCAAAGACTCATGAACCTGAATGAGATTCGGATGCTGATTCAGCAGGAGAATTACAGGGTTTGGCGAGGTGAAGATCCAACACTGTTAAAACGCTTCGTGGTGAAAGAACTCACTGGTGATAAAAGACACAGTGAGGCCTACGTCAAGCGGCTCGAAGAAGAAGCTCAGTTTCTTAAAAGGTTCCGGCACGAAAGAATCCTTCCTGTCGTTAGCCAGCCCGAGCGCAGTGTCTTGCTTCTGGAGGATGCTCAGTATACGCTCGATCAGTTACTGCGTCGGCGTGGACGTCTCGCAAATGAAATCGTCGCCAGTGTTCTTAAACAGATTCTGGAGGGGCTCACAGTCCTGCATAGCAGCGGGTTCGCACATGGTTCTCTCTGTCCGCAAAATGTTTTTGTGGACCCGGCTGGATATATTCGGCTCGCGAATTTTACCGGATATCGCTACGAAAGTGATCCGCCCAGAGCAAATGTAAATGACACCCGTTATCTAGCCCCGGAACTGGTCGATTCCAGCCTGGGGGTCCCGTCGCCTTCGTCCGACCTTTACAACCTCGGATTTCTCGCACTTGAACTCCTGGCGGCTGAAGACTTCGCGGCACTCTTCGGGTTTGATCCATCTCAGACCGAGTCAAGACAATGGTTGCGTTGGCATGCTAATCCGGACAAACGCCTCACGGGCTGGCGGCAGAGTCTGCCAGAAGTATCCCAGGCTCTCGCCGAATTCCTCGATGCGTTGATTGAAAAACTCCCCTCGAAACGGCAGTTTACTTCCGCTCACACCGCACTCCGGCGGCTGAGCGAACTCGGCTTGCAATCGCTCCGGGTACTGCCGTCTCTGGATACTGCGTCCGAAACGGCAACGACGCCTGCGGCTTCGGTTTTCAAACCGCCGCAGCGGAAACTTGGCCCGATACTTGTTCTCACCCCAACACAGGGGGGCTCCGGCAGCACTCGCCGTATCAGTCCGGATGCCCCCTGCTGCTTTGAGTCCTCTCCGAATACACCCCCATGGACGCAGCCACTCGCATTGGCCGCCTGCCAGGGGCGAGAGTGGTATCTCTACGGCCTCTCCAACGCCCACCCCCCTGTACACAATCGGAAATCTGTTCTGCCCGAAAAACCGGCGATCCTCCGAAAAGGTGACTACATCCAGGTGCCGGCAGGCACAGGCTGGAATGTTGACCTCGAATTTCAGGGGACAAGTGTGATCAGCAGTATGGACCTCCAGAAAAGACTCCATACGGGACGCGGAGGTGATCTATACCTCGCCAGGTGGCACCGTCCACGTAGTGTCGAGGACGTCGCGGTCAGAATCCTGCCTGATGATTTTGGTCGTGATCTTGAACAGGTCCGCAGATTCCTCAGATCTGTTCCCGATGCAATGCGGCTTGTCCATCGGAATATTGTTCGCCTGCGGCACGCCGGACGTGTTCGGGCCCCCGAGAAATCTGTCTGGTTCCTTGCATTCGAATACATGCAAAACGGTAGTCTCAGAGATCGGCTTCGCCGAATGCCTCACGCGCGACTCGGCCTGAAATCTGCGAAGCGTATTGCGCAGAGTGTCGGTCAGGCACTCTGTGCCGCCACTGAAATTCCTACCGTGCACCGTAACATTAACCCCAGCTGTATACTTTTTGACAATTGCGATCAGGTAAAACTTGGCGATTTCACTCTAGCCCGAGGAGAGGTGCAGGAAACCATGTACGACATCACTCGCGGTAAACTATTTGCAGCTGACTATTGTTACCAGGCCCCGGAAATCCTGGCTGCAAACGACAGCATTACATTCCGAAGCGACGTCTATAGCCTCGGTGTTTGCCTGTTCGAGGCCCTGGCGGGACAGCTGCCCTTTCCTGCTGATGAGTCAGACGCCGCGGTCATCACGCGCATGAGTTACTTCGAGTGGCCATCCATCCGGCAGTATGTACCTACGGTCCCTGTGGCATGGTCTGACTTTCTTCAGAGAATCCTCTCCCACAACAGTAAACACCGCAGCGAATCAATTCAGTCATTCCTGAATGAAGTGTCGAAGCTCCCGATTTCCTGACAGTATTTGCTTTTCACAATCGCGAGATTCAGTTAACCAGACTGGCGAGCGCCCGAAACAGCCCGGTTTTTCAAGCGGCTCTCCAGTGTCCCGGCAACGCGAAAAATGCTTCTTGAAGCCTGTGTTTTTCAACATTTTAGGGCGATCCTCGAGACTCAGCCAGCAAAATGAGTGTAATTTCCCAGTCGGTAGAGTACGACCTCAGTGAGTATTGTTTTCGTTCGGATTGTAGGTGCCCTGAAAACCGGCGTGCAAAACGGCCTCACTTCGGGAGTCAGACCGTCGTTTCAAATGGCCCCACCTGAGCGGACCGGCGAATCTGCTCATAATTTAAGCAGATTTTTGGTCGGGAATGTTAACGCTGGACGAATCCGGTCGGATCCGGCGTGCACATCGAGACGAGATGAGCATCCGGGAGATTTCGCGGCTATTTCATCATTCGCGGCAGAAGATACGTTGAGGTTCTTCGCGGTAGCGGTGAGCCTAAGAAGTATGGACGTCGTTGGACGCAAACGGCCCCGAAATTGGAGCCGATGAAAGAGCGTTTGCTGGCCAATCTGAAGGGGGACGAAGATGCTCCACCGAAGCAGCGACACACGGCCCAGTGGCTGTACAGGCGACTTCAGAATCCTTCTTATCACAGCTGCGCACGCTTTAACACTGGCATCTCTGCCTATGCATCGTAAGGATCCTTTTGACAGGCTGATCATTTCTCAGGCGATTTCAGAACACATTCCCGTTGTATCCACAGATTCTGTGTACGGGCTCTACGACCTCAAACGAATCTGCTAAGTGCCGAATCTTCATCCTGCAGGGAGTGCCTGCCAGTTCAGCCACCATGGATGACGAAACAGACCAAACCGCGCACAACAATGACATCAACCCTCCTGTCGCCAGGACTCATGACTTCTCGATGATGCGCCGCGAAACTCTGTGTTCTCTGTGCCCTCTGTGTTTGAAAAAATGCCCATTGCACGCCGCCTTTTCGCCATCCCAGGGCGAGGCGGCAAGGCAGTCTGAAACAAAGAACGAGGTGGTCGCGGTTCCGGTCCCGGCGAAGAGAGGTGCACCGAAAAATCAGTCGATTCACTTGGCCAGGTTCAGCCCGGTCGCGGACAATTCTCGCGACTTCAGCGGGAGTCTGTGTCCGAGTCATTACGCTGACCGTTTTTGCCCACCGTCCGCTCGCAGACGCAGGAGTGCCAGCATGTCCACAAGGTGCACAAGGCTCTTCGCCTTACGCCGCTCCTGCGAGGACAGGCGGCCCTGGTCACCCTGCCGGTCCAACAGATCCTGCAGACGCTCATGCAGTGCCTCAGGGAGCGTAACCTGCACTTCGTTGATCACAGGCCGCTGGCCGGGGCAGCCCCCGAAACGCCCTCAGCACGGCAGCGATCGGGGCGTGAACCCGTCTGGGGGTCCTTGTACGGTGACCGTTCAAATCATCGATTGACGGCTCGGCGGGGCTCAGGAACGTAGTCCTCGTCCATCTCGGTTTCGTCCGTTTCCAGACTGACTCGAACACCGGGGCCATCATCGCTCACTGTCGGAAGTGACTTCGCACTTTCGGCCATCATCCGCACGATATTGAAGAAGGCTTCGCCAAAGAATGACGCCACCCCCTGCCTTAATGTCGAATTATCACCAGCCAATTTCGCCATGTCATCCAGCTCGCGTCTGATGGCCAAGGCATGTTGCTTTACGCGATCGACAGCAGTGGAGTGACGCTTCTGGAACGTCAGCACCGCATCACAGTCCAGCGCCCTCGCGTAGGCTTCCAGTTCGCCCAGGCTCAGATCAGCGTCAACACCGTTCTCGATCTTGGAGACTCGGCTCTGCGAACAGTTAAGTTGTGATGCGACCTCTGCCTGAGAGACTCCACGAGCCGAACGCATCGCAAACAAGGCGCGGACGACCTGCCTGGCACAGAGCTCTGCTTCCAGCTCCTCCACCAGAGCTGGTTCATCCTCGAATTCGACCCTGGCGAGTTCAGTCACTGAACTAAACCCCGACTTTTTCACCTTTTTCATCTCAGGCTTCCCTGCCTTGTGCTGAATTGACATAGCTAACCGTTGTGGTTGTCAGTTTTTTGTTTGTTCTCGAAATCCACGCACCCATCGAGTACATGACGCTATGTCCGACTTCTGCGAATCTTTATCCCCCAGGGCCAGCAGATAGAGTTTGTGCTGCTCCGTGTCTGGATAGATGTAGAGCCGAAACTTTTTCAATCCCTGTCCATCACCACGCTGGTCAATGGCCAGAACGCCGTGCGGCTCCTGATGCAGAAACCCTCTTTGAATCTGCGCTGGCGTAGCCCCCGCGTTGAGCGCATCAAGGTACACCTGAAGATTCTACAGCAGATTCTTCAGCTCTCGTCGGTACTTCTTGACGAGCGGCTTTGACATCCTGCCGAGTTCGTCAATTGGTTGTTCGATCGTCCAGAATGATCGTAGCATTTTGGAATCATTCCAAATGTAAACTCCGGTTCATCACAAGAATTTATTCCCAAACGGAATATTGTCAACCAGTTGATCGGCAACAACCGCACGTTTGTGGGTTTCCAGCATCGGGACTCCCCTCATCTCATTCCTCACAGGAATCATCGGCCTCCCTAGTGTCTGGATGCCGATCAATCGGGCCGAGTGCATCAGGACGGACGCACGTTTCACCGTGCGGGCAAGATTCCACCCGAACCGCAAGACCTGGTTTGCGGCTTGGCAGGCACTTCGCCATGGGATTGGCGAAACGATATTCGCAGGGGAGATCAGGATCGTTTTTTAAGCGACTGAAACCCACTCAGCGGCGAATCCGTGTATGCCGTCGTGTGCATCGGACGGTTTCCAGATCGCCCGACCGGAACGATTTCGGCAGTCCCGCGGAACTCGGATCGATCACACCGGGTTCCCGTTCCCCAATGGCACGCCACTGAGACCTCGTGTTTTGAGCGTGGGGCTGTCGCTGAGACTTAGCCCAAAACGACGCATCGCGAGTCGTCAATTCTGTTCCCGGAGACTTGCAGGGTTTTCGAGGGGGTTGGACAAAAGCCGGTTCCAACACGCTCCCTGCTCGGCGATCTCCGCCAGTTGATCGAAGCGGCCCGCGAACAGACCGCCCGCGCCGTCAATTCCACGCTGGTCACCATGTACTGGCAGATTGGCAAACGAATCCGCGAGGACGTGCTGCAAAACCAACGGGGCGAGTACGGGATGGAGATTGTGTCGGCGCTGTCGGCACAGTTGACGGCGGAGTACGGCAAGGGATTCACCGAAAAATCGCTCCGGCGAATGGTCCAACTCGCCGAGGTCTTTCAGGACATCGAGATTGTCGCGGCGCTGTCGCGACAATTGAGCTGGAGCCATTTCGTCGAACTGATCCCACTCGAAGACTCGCTCAAACGCGACTTCTATGCCGAACTGTGCCGGGTCGAACGCTGGAGCGTCCGCACTCTGCGGCACAAGATCGCGCATCTGTTGTACGAGCGGACCGCCGTCAGCAGGAAGCCCGATGTCCTCATCGCCAAAGACATCGCCGCTCTCCGCGACGACGACCGGCTCACACCCGACATGGTGTTCCGCGATCCCTACTTCCTCGATTTTCTCGGTCTGTCCGGACAACACATCGAACAGGACGTGGAAGACGCCATCCTGCGGGAACTGGAAGCCTTCATCCTGGAGATGGGGACCGACTTTGCCTTCGTCGCCCGGCAAAAACGGATCACCGTCGACAACGAGGACTATTACCTCGACCTGTTGTTCTACCATCGCCGCCTGCGGTGTCTGGTGGCGATTGATCTCAATCTGGGAAAGTTCCAGGCCTCCGACAAAGGGCAAATGGAACTGTACCTGCGCTGGCTTCAGAAGCACGACAGACAGCCCAGCGAGGAATTGCCGCTCGGTCTGATCCTGTGTGCGGACAAATCGGATGAACACGTCGAACTGCTGCAGTTGAACGACAGTGGAATCCGCGTCGCCCAGTACCTGACTGAACTGCCACCAAAAAAACTTCTGGAAAAGAAACTACACGATTCGATCCGCCTTGCCCGCGAGCGTCTGGCACGCGGCGAGAATCGTCGGCAAAACATCGATCCTTCGGAGTCGCTCGACAAATGACTGCGCCCCCCTTGCCTCTGGAAGTTCGCTGCAATCTGATCGACGCCTTGCAGATCGATCTGATCGGTCTGCCGGGGCCACTGGGGAATCACAACGAGATGCTGCCGCAGACCCCCTCACGCTGCTATCTGACCGGTTTCCTCGTTCCGACCGAGGCTGATGAATCATAACGGTGCGATCCAACCAGCAATGACGAACTCGATCAGGCAGCAGAACCCGGCTGGCCCTGACGACGATGACTCGCCCGAGAAGCCTGCGGCGAGACGATCCTATCTTCCCAGCAGCATGGGGGCCAGCGTTCTGGTGCCCGAAGAACAACCAACGCCGGGCGAGTTCCGCTGACTGTGTCCTGACTGTGTTTTCGGCACTGAGAATCGCCGAAAAATTGCCAAAAGCCCAAAGGGGTTGGACAATATGTTGTCCAACCCCGGTTGGTAGCATAGAGGAAGGACTGAAGCGTAGCGATCCTGCCTGACCGTCTATTCCTTTCCGGTGGAGGACAGATTCCGCCCTGATTCCCGTGCAGATGGGTTCGGTTGCCGGTAGTATTTCCAAGGCGCTGACTGCCGAACCCAGTCCTGCTCGCGATGGATGGCTGCGGAGGCCTTTTACAAATCGGGACATCTATCGATGCTGCAGGACACCTATG
>JBDKIW010000449.1:0-5819 GCA_039796955.1 Planctomycetota bacterium | reverse complement strand
CTGTGTTTGATGGTTGTGTTGGTGTCGTTTGACGGAGAATGCGTTTTCGCCAAATTCGTGCCGCAAAAAACCAGTGAAGATCCGACTGATATCTCGCCCCACTCGTGACCGCACGTCGATCATGCAGATCCGCTTGCGACGATTGAGTGAGTGAGCGGCATCAAGTCGAACCTGTGTTTCGCCGTGCAGACTTTCAGTTGCCAGAAACGCCAATCGCAATGACGCTTCTACCTCCTGCATGGGAAGGTCGCTTCGAAATTCGAAACAGTAACGGTCACCAGTCATAAGCCGCTCTCCCCGTCAGGAAGTCTTAGTGTCTCTATCTGGAGAGCTACGCGATTCGGCATTAAAGTGACGAAAAAAAATCAGAGGTAGCCATCAATCCCGGCTGAGCGAAAACGCTGCTCGAGTCGGCGTACACTGTCGTTCAGCGTTGTCCGCGGGACACTGGACTCCCTCGCAATCTCAGCAATTGACTTTTCCTTCAGTTGCTCAGCAAGCAACTGCATATCGGGCGGCAGCGATTCCAACAGCGCCTCGATGTCCAGTTTCAGATCCGTTGTAGCCTCAGATGATCGTTGCATCAGGCCCCGCCGCCGATTCGCATCCTCATCCGTGACCTCGCCCTCGAGTTCCGCCTGTGCCTCACTGCATACGCCAACAACAGCTTCCAGCGATCGCTGTGATCCCCTGAATCGTTTTTTGGTCTTTGCGATCCGCAAAAGCGTTACGGCCCCTCGCTCCACAACCGCGGTTACCAAAGCCTTCTGGTGCCCGAGCGACGGGTCAAAAGACTGTAGCGACTGCCACACCATTGCCAGCAGCTCCTGCACCAGATCGGGGACATCCTGTTTCGTGAATCCCGCCACACCGACGAGTTCCCTTGCTTTTCTTCTTACAATGCCATACTCAAACGTCCCCAACACGGGTTCATTGAGACTTTTATGCACGTCCGTAGCTCCTTCTCGGCCGGAGTAAGGATCGAGCGTGGGTCAACGGTGACGAGGCAGTGGGATAGCAGGCCCGGAACGAAAGCCGAGGCGATGCGAGGAACGCCAGGTCAGGCGTCGCCCACAATCGCCTCCGCTTTGCGGCCAGCTGAATGTCAGGTGAACGGTTTGAACAACGAGAACATCTGCGTGGATGCCGAGTCCGGGATCAGGCAGCGGCCTCCCGGATCAGCATGCGGAACGGGAGCCCGTGCTTGATCTCCAGAGTCTCGATGTGGCAGCTGGGGTGCTGATCGAGATGCTTGAACAGCTCGACGACCTGCGACTTCAGCGCGAAGTCGTCGGTTGCGAGTTCCGGCCGCGGGCTGTTATCACCACCGAACTTCACCTCACGGATGACGGTGGGCGGCGGATTGAACACCGGCTGGTGGTCGCGAACGACCAAGCCCTCAATGCGCCCAAAGTTGATTTGCTGAAGCATCACCAGCAGCCGGTGTCGTGACGGCGACAACGACGCCTTGGTAAGCGGAAGAACCATTCTGGATCTCCTGGCCGAAGGGGACGAAATCCCCACGAGCGACAGGTCCAGTGGATTGCCCGTGAGGCCAGCCCGCATCGGCGAGTTTTCGATCAATGTCGGAAGCGATCAGACCTGTCGCCTCTGACTGTCGAAAATTCGCTGGGTGCCTAAGTTCCGCCGCAAAAGGAAGCCAGCGTGAGAATCGCAACTCATAGCTGCGATACGGGTTACGTCCCGTAAGAACACCAAAGAAAAAACTGCGTTTGCGAAGATTCTCCATCGAAAATTCGATGCCGGATCAATCAAGCGTCTGGTTCGATGCTGAAACAAGTCCGCCAGCCTTTGGTCGACTTCAGATATTCGATCGGCTTGCCCTCGATCCGAAAGAATCGCCGCAGGTCTTTGGTCAGGTTCTCGCACCGCTTTTGGTTTTCGCGCTTGGCATCGGCGCTCTTCCAAGTCAGTAGCCCCTGGCCCTCAGCGAACGACCGCAACAGCTCCCAACCAACTGTCGGCTTTCCGCTTCTGCTGTCTACCATCCCCAACTGCGAATACACGTAGGTGCCACTATCACCACGGATCGACACGCTCACTGTGTGGCCATCGATAAACTTAATGCGGAGGTCAGCCCAGGTGGCATTTGACGGTGTGGAAAAAAACACCACTCCGTTGCTGGTCGTGGAGCTGGGAAGGACTGCGTCCTGAAACGCGGCGAGTTTCTGCATGGCGACCGGAGTGGCCAACAAACTGCCGTTCGGATCGATTTTGAGGGCGTCGCTGAGCGAGAGGAAGCAGGCGTTGTGATTCTGCAGCAGAGACTCGCACGCGGCATTCATGAACCGCCCGGTCGGTGCAAAGAATACGAATGGCTTAGTCGACAGCGCGGCTACATATTCAATCGCACGCCGGACGTCGGTCGGTTCAAGTGCGAAGGCGACATACGCAGGAAATGAGAACCCGGCCAGCGGCTTGAATGTCCCCATTCGGAAAGTGAACGGCACGCCGGCGATTCCTTCTTCTGCAGCTTCAAAGCCCAAAGCCGCAGCCGTGTCACGCAAGATCCGTTTGTGGTCCAGGCGATAAATAAGAACGTCAGTCTTCGAAAGCGTTATCGTCTTGCTTCCGTCACCCGTGACTCCGACGATGTCGCCAGGCCCGTGATGCACGACCCGATACTCCACATGCGGCTCACTGGGAGTTCGCAGTTTCGTTGCGAATTGATCGGTCAGCACCAACAGGGATTGGACGCTCGCAAAATCATCGCCGAGGCGGTCTCGCCATTCCTGCAGCGATGTGGCCGATCCCGGTACGGATTCGATGGCCCGCCAGAGCCTCTGCAGCGGCAACATGCTCGTTGATCTCCTTATGCTGGATGAAGCCCCGCAAGCCCAGCCATTGCTCAATCAGCGCCGCATCGCTGTCCCGCGTGTACTCGGCGATGTTTCCAGGTCGAATCTTGACCGACCGGGGTGTCTTCGAATCCTCGAACTTGACCTTGAACACAGCCTTGAGAATCCGGGGACTGGTCGGCAAATGTCCCTCCCGCGCCGCTAAGGCCGCGAAGAGGTCGCCAGCTTTGCGAATCTCGATTTCGCCGTGTCCGCCCCCCCAGTGGAAGTCCACCTCAGTCAGGGTGATCGACTCGATTCCCTCAACGTCACCGCACGACAGGGCGTCAGCCCCCATTTCGCGCAGCGGCTCCAACGTGTATTTCCTGGTGCCAGGAAAACAGCCACTGTCGCCGAACAGGTGCAGTCCCAGCTTCTCGCAGTAGAGCTTCTTCTCGCCCACCAATTGAGCGTTGATCCGCAGTTCGCCCAGCTGCCGGTCGTAGACCAAGACGTCGTACTTGAGCGGCCTGTAACAGACACTGGCCACGCCAGCGCCGTTGAGACTCTCCTCCCGCTTGAACGGCTCGCCGTGCCGAATCAGGAACCGCACCTCCTGATCCCCAGCGTAAATGAAAACGCGTGTGCCCCGGCCCCGGCGTTTCTCTTCAAACCAATCGTCCAGTTCGCGCTCAAGCTGCTGACGCACGGATGTCGTCGGCATCGCGAACGCAGGGAGCTGGGCATGGTGTGTCTGAAAGTACTCGAAGGACTTCGGGCGTTGGAGAAACTGCTCAGCGTGCTTCCGCTCCAGGATGTCCTGATCAAGCAGCCAGACCTGCACAGCGATGTCGGCGGGCGAATGATCATCTGTCGAGGCAAGTTCGAGATCGAGGCCCACAGTCGAGGCAGCGGTCAGCAAGGCGTCCATCCCGGCTGTGGTCGACATTTCGTCGATCAGAAACAGCGCGTCGAGCAGCCCCTTTGGAGTTCCCGCGTCCGGCGTGGAGAAAATGTCCACAAGTCCTTGGTAGTCGAGATCGCCGGCAAGTCCTTCGGCAGGCAGTTCGCAACCGCGCCCTCTAAAGAATCCGCGATGCGAATCAAGGAGTGCCAGCAGTCGTTCAGGTTCGATGGATCGGAGTGTGTTCGGATTCGAGAAGTGACGCAGACGGAACGTAGCCATTTTCACTTCCTTGCCTAAGGCGCTGGAGAGCAAACAAAAACACACACAATTTGTGGTGCGGTCCTCACCGAGCTATGGTGGGCAATAAATGCGTCGCGCCGCGGATTCGCGTCTGGGCGAGCAGCAGTCCCTCCTCCTTCCGGGTGTGTACCTGCAACACCGCCCAGATTACTCAGGTATGAGGTAGAACGCTAACAAAAAATCATTTCCAGCCAAAAGAATGCAAATTTTTAGTTATTAGAAGCCTGAAAATATGCGTCGAATTCCAGCAGAGGTGAGAAAACCTAATCATCTTCTTTTCCGGCCGCTCAATAGATTGCTGGCAGCGAGGAGATGGCGGTCGCCTGGTCAGAGATTGTGAGTCGAGTGTATACATTCATGGTCAAGTCGATTGTTGAGTGCCTCGCGAGGCTCTGTGCCGCTTTCGGATTGATGCCCGATTTGATCATGTTGGTAATAAACGTGTGGCGGAGTGCATGAAAATCTGCGTACCGTCCGTGCGTGTCGATGTACTGTACACCCGCGTTTGCCAAGTCCCGTTTCAGCATTTTTCCGGCCATTTTCGCCTGCGCCCACGTGCCGGGCCATACCGGTGCCCCGGTTTTTTTGCCCGAAAGCCACACTGCCAGCATCTCCGACAGGCTCGGGTGTAGTGGCAAGACGTCCCGTCGGCGGCGTTTTGAATATCCTGCTAACACGGTGACAGTGTATGGCTGCTCGCTGAGTTGAAAACTGTCTGTGGTCAGACTGGCGAGTTCGCTGGCTCGAAGCCCCGTGTATGCGGCTGTGGCGTACAGCATCGCCCGGTCTCGCCCGGTCAGCACGCCTATCATTACCCCGCGGTCCGCAGCTGCAATCAGGGACGCGAACTCTTCTTCAGTCAGCGGCCGTCGGTCGTGACGCCTGTCAGTCGCAACATTCAGCATTGAGATGAAGGCCAAGGGGTCTTCTCCTGCCCTGCGGTCACGGACAAGCCAGCGACTGAATTGTTTGATTGCTCGAAGATAATGGTTGCTTGTCTGGATGCTCAGTCCACCTGCCCGAAGTTCGGCAAGGTACTTCTGCACTCGACTGGCCGAGAGATCCGAAACCTGCCTGACACGGCATGACTCAAGAATCCGCTCCGCCCGATACACCACCAGCTTGACCTGCGATTCTCCAACTTGCCTTGCCTGCAGGTGTTTCCGAAAATCTCGAATGTGTTCGGCTACCGGGCGTTGCCGATGTTCATCGAATCGATCAATCAGTCCTGCGGCACGACGCTCGGTCTTGCGAACCAACTCGTTGAGCATCGACTGTGCCGCAGCTTTGTCGACAGCCAGCGGAACACGACGTTCAACGCCGGTTTCGTCGTTGAATCGACCCCACCATTTCTTTGATTTCGACTTCACCCGCAACCCTGACTTCGGGTCTCGGACAAAGACAGGTTTTTTGTACAGGCTGGCCATATCGCTCCCTTTCCGTCGGTGTCTGGTTCAGAACAACACGGCTGCCAGTGTGCCCAACTTGCGACACACCTCAAGGCAGTTCGCGCAGGATTCCAGCAGCAAAAACCCACTCTTTTCGCGGCGGGCACCCAGCCGCCACCCATGCCACGATTTCATCCGGCCGCCACAGCTGCGAGCGTCCGATGCGGACGGGCTCCGGGCAGCGTCCCGCCGCATGCCACGACCACCACGTCCGCAGCGACCGGCCACACAGGTGAGCCGCAGTGGCCGCGTCGATCAGGAGCGGAGAAGTGGGCGTGGGCAGGGAACGCCGGGAGCGGGGTGTGTTCATCGCAGCTCGCTGCAAAAGAGTGCAGAATCGTGCAGTCGCTATCTGGAGAGCTACGC
>JBDKIW010000448.1:0-3059 GCA_039796955.1 Planctomycetota bacterium | reverse complement strand
CTGCCAGAACCGCTCCACCCAAACAGCTGCCGCCTGCCCATGATTCGCCTCCGCCGCTGACCTGCAGAACATCATCCCTCGACCAGCCAACCTCAGCTTGCAGCCAGCCGAACACCACCCTCATCATCCGTCAACCAGCAGCCATAATACAAGCCCACCGTGACCTGCGTGAAAACTTTCGACCGCCAGAGTCTCCGTGAACCGCTCCCGCTTTCCCCAATATGCCTGTCATTTTCCCGCACGGGGCACCCAACCTCACTCTCCCGGCTCCAGTCCTCAAGGTCGCTCAGACTCCTACAACCGATACCAGTCCTCGCACAATCTTTGTTTCAAAAAAACAACAACCCCAAATCCCCCGAAATACCCAGTATATCAGAAAGAAGTAAAACAACCGGTGGCCGGTAGAATTGCTTCCCTCGAAGTCTCAGTGCACACTGAAATTGAACTCCGGCTTCCGGTGCGTACATGTCTTCAGGTCCAGGTCAGTTCACACGACCGCACCCTCTGCCCCGCAATGCTCATGATCCAGTCAGTCTGTTTGCTGCTTCACCCCATGTAATCTGCAGGCTGTCACACACAGCCATCGTTGTCTGAGTCTTCAGGTGATGGATTTGAATTCTTAGGATTCCCGCATGCGGCCGGAAACTGGCAATTCTGACTCTCATGAACCAGAGCGGCCCAGCACTAAACGGATGGCCTCGCCCACCAGTGCCACGGCCGCAGACATGGACGCACGCACAATCATCGAAGGCACGACAGCCGCCAACGATGCTGATACCGGTTTCACGTTGTCAGACACCATTGGAAAGTATGAGATCCGTGCCCAACTTGGCAGCGGAGGCATGGGCGCGGTCTATCGGGCCTTTGACCCCATGATCGAACGCGAAGTCGCTCTGAAGATCCTTTCGCAGGACATCGCGAATTCTGAGGTGGCCCTGCAACGCTTCCTCGGCGAAGCCCGCGCCATCGGACGGCTGAATCATCCCCACGTCGTTTCGATCTATGACATCGGAACGTGGAACGGCCAGTACTACCTGGTCATGGAACTGCTCTCCGGTGGCAGTGTCGCCGACAAACTGCGGCAACAAAGCCCACTTCCGTGGCAGGACGCCTGTCGCATCATTTCCGAAGCCGCCAAAGGGCTCGCTGCCGCCCATGCCACCGGTATCATTCATCGCGACATCAAACCCGAAAACCTGATGCTCACGCGGGACGGCATCGTCAAAGTCGTGGATTTCGGACTGTCAAAACTCATCGACGCGTCGCAGGACTCCCAGCAGAGTATCACCAGAGTCGGGCAGATCCTGGGGACGCCTCAGTACATGAGCCCCGAACAGTTCGAAGCCACAGAGACAGACGCACGCACGGATGTCTACAGCCTCGGGGCAACACTCTTCCGTTTGCTCACCGGTCAGTACCCGTTCGGTCAGTGCAGTTCCGTCGTGCAGGTCATGACCGCACATCTCACAAAGGCTCCTCCAGCGCCCACGCAATCCGTCATCGGTCTGCCGCCAATCTGCGATCAGATTGTGGCCAGAGCGATGGCTAAAAAACCAGAAGATCGCTATCAGTCAGCTGCTGCTCTTGCCCAGGAACTGGATGCCCTGCTGCATCGGCCACTCCCAATGGCACCGCCTACACCCGTTCCTTCCGAGCAGACGCTCAGAACACTGCAGAACGTGGTCATCATCGAGCCCTCTAAACTGCAGGGAACGATCCTGAAGTCAGCGTTCTCTCAGGCGGGCGTCTCAACCGTTCAACTCTGCACCGGACTCGAAGCCGCACGCAAAACTCTTACACAGGCTCCCACCGATCTGCTGCTGACCGCGATGCAGTTGCCGGACGGCAGCGGCCTTGAATTCATTCGCGAATTCCTTCATACCGACAACTCCTCACAAACCACTGTCGTGCTGAATTCTAGTGCTTCGACTCTCGCAGAACTCACCAACGCCGGTGAATCCGCCTGTCTCATTCTCGCTCCCAAGAAGGTCCGGCCCGAAGAAATCATTCGCATTACTCACGCCGCCAGCCCCTGCGCCATACACGCAGGCCCACCGGCACAACCACTGAATCCTGCGACACTCCGACTGCAGATCATCCTCGATTCAGGCCGCATCCCGGAATCGCTCGCTGACAGCATTCGCGATCTGCAACTGCTGGACGTTGAAGTCCTCACAGCCACCGATTCACATTCCACATCAAACGCGACAGCAGATCTCATTCTCCTCGTGCAGTCCGCGTCTTCACGCTCAGAGTCTCCGGACGCAGCAGCACTCGCCCGGCAACGCCATGCGTCTCAGTCCCTCTGCGCCCTGCTCGACTCCACCGGGAAACAACTTCGTCTTCGGGCAGTCCATCGAAATGATGTGATCGCGATCTGCAATCAGCCCCTCGACTCACATCGACTTGCCTGCCTGCTCCAGGCAGCACGGCCCTGAAATCACACCACTGACTGGAACCTTAAACAGGCTCAGCTCAGATCAGTTTAAAAATCGTCGAGCCCCATACCTTACAGACCTTCAAAACAACGCCATGTTCCATCCGATACTCCCAATCACGCAGGACAGATCGCCCTGCACCGATGCCCAGCCCCCGACTGGCAGAACTCGGTGGCACAGGACCGACCCGGCGGCAAAAACGCCCGCAAGAGATGGTCAACCGCCTGCGTCATCAACTCACTGACCAGGATTGATCGGTCGTATTCGACTGTCCCCTATCTACCAAACATGTTTTCACATCTCTCCGTCAGGCAGACCTCCAGTGTCCACATCCCTGCAGTCCGGCGCAACAGCCTCCGCTTCCGTCAACCGGGCCAAATCCACCCGACAATGCGTCGGCTTTCTCCTGAATGATCAGGAATACGCGTTCCGGATCGAACAGATTCAGGAAATTGTTATTCCGGACCGTGTGACCCGCATTCCCCAGGTTCCGGATTACGTCGAAGGCGTCTGCAATCTTCGCGGAACCATCATTCCCATTATCCGACTGCGGCGTTTACTGAACCTGCCCGATCGCGATCATGATTCAGAAACCCGCACCATCGTGGTCAACGTTGGTCC
>JBDKIW010000447.1:0-6764 GCA_039796955.1 Planctomycetota bacterium | reverse complement strand
GTGAATGCTGGGTATGGCATAGCGTTATCCTAAAATCGGAACCATTGGCAGACCAGTGATTCCGGCTGATATTTGTCGCTGGATCTCGATCGACTCTTTCGCCAGTTCAATCTGCTGCTTTTGGAGTTCTTCGGTCTTCTTCGGTGCCAGTTGTTCCTGAAGTCGCTGGAACACCTGTAAGGCTCCGCCACGTTCGATTCGAACTTGCTCAGCAACGGCCGTTGCCAGTGTTTCCTGAATCGGAATCAATGCCGGTGCCGGCTCTCGCTTAGGTGCCTGTGCCTGTTTCTGCTGTTCCTGAAATGCTGCACTTGCAGCCGCTCGACGTTCTTCAATTCGCTGCCGCCTGACGACGTCCAGTTCAGCCATCACAGCTTCCCGCAGACTACCACGGGAAACCATCGGGCTGAATTCCAATCGTGGCATTTCAGTCTTCGGCTGATTGCCCATCAGCACAGACGGGCTGAGGTTCTGTGCAATCACCTTGCCAGCTTCGACTGTGTACGACAGCAACTCGCGGATTCTGGTTCCGATGTCGCTGACGATATCGCCAAGCAACTTCGGTAGGCTCGAAAACACAACGCCGATCGTTACTCCCAGATCCTGCCACAACTCACGCTGTTCGGTGAATGCCGCTCTCAGATTTGCAATCATCAGCCCCACTGACGACGTCGCTTGCCCTGTTGTGTCCGCGATACCGTTCAGGGCTTCCAGAACATCATTGGCCACCGGAAGGAAACTGTTCCCGATCGCAATCGCCAGTTGCTCAATATTGGTCTTGAACTTTGACAGCATGCCGCCTGTCGTCTGCGAAATGCGGTCGTTCATCCCGGCCAATCGTCCGCCGCTTGTCGTCAGTTTCTCCAGTGCATCCCGTACCATGTCATAGGATATCAATCCGTTTTCCATGTCCTTCTTCAGGTCGGCCATGCTGCGGCCCGTTGTCTGGCTGATTTCGTACAACGGAGAGAACCCACTGTTAATCAACTGATTGGCTTCCTGCCCCATCAGACGGCCAGCCGCTTTGACCTGTGCCATGCCACGCGCCAACAGCATTAACTGTTCCGTGTCGCCCTGTGCCACTTCTGTCAGATTTGTCAGAATGCTGAATGCTTCATCCGTCCCCACTCCGAAATTCATCATTAGTTTCTGGGCTTGTGCGAGTTCCTGAACGCCGAACACGGTTTTCTTGTCCAGTTTTCGCATTTCGTCCAGTAACTGGCGGGTCTTCTCGACACTCCCGGTCAGTACCTCGAATGAAATCGCGGTCTTCTCGGCGTCCATTGTCAGTTGTGCCATCCTGACCAATCCGGCCGTCGCTCCGAGTCCAGCCAGCACACCGCCCAAGCCGCTGAACGCACTGCGGATGCCAGACAACGCACCGCCGACCTTTTTGGTCGCACTGGTCAGGCCGTCCATCGCCGACGATGCTTTGCGGGCTTGTGTGTCCACTTGCCGCATTCCCTCGGCACTGAAGACAACCTGTGCTTCTTGGACAGTTATCGCCATTACTTCGCGTCCTGTTTCTGCCAGATGTCTTCAGGGCACCACATGCCGCACCACACCAGAACCTGATACATGGTCATGCCGCCAATCTGCTCAGGCGTCCAACCGTATCGCTCAGACAGATTCCGAAATATTGTCGCCCAGGGCACAGTTCTGCGTGACGGTAAATTCGCACCCCCGCCACCGGGTGACCTCAGTTTCCCAATTCAGGCCGTTCATCGACTTTGTGCAATGCGTGAACGATCGCTTTCATGTCTGCGAACCACTCGACAAAATCGCACCCTAACTGAATGCCCTTTTCGATTGGTAATCCAGGCGGGAATTCGTCTGAATGATGAACCGACAACGCCCGCCAAACTGAGTAGCCGATTCCCCGCAAGGATTCGTCGAATCGCTCTTCATCCTGAAGCGTTGCAATCAATGGACGCGCCGCAACATCAGCCGCGATTTTGTACGCCGCCTGACGTGCTGCCGGATCTTTGATGTCCTCCAATCCGGCATACGGGCTTCCCATTCGTTGCAGGATGGCCTGTTCTTTCAAGGCGTGATCGGCCAGCGTTCTCACCGCCAGCCGATACGTTCTTCCGTCCTTTTGTAGCTCAATGGCCCGTCGGCCAATCAGATTGAATAAACCGTCCGCCACGGTCTCTACTCCTGGTTAATGGTTAAGAAATGATGTCAAACGCTGTTCCGCTCTTCGCCGGCAATCCCTGACCGTCGAAGGCATAGTCGATAGCTACCGGATCTCCGGAATCCGCGTCGAACGTGATCGGCCCGACTTCGGTGATCACGATCGTCCCGCTGATGTAGTCGTCTGAATCCGCGTGAAACTGTGCCGCCACTTCGTCACCTCGTGCAAGAGGCTGTGCCCCTCCGGCGTGCAGCATGATTGTGACAGATCCAGACCACTCGCCAACGCCGACGGTCGTTTTCCGCCAGCCGCCTGTTGAGTTCGTGGCATATTTTGCAGACGCTCCGCCGATCGTCAACTCCCACTTTCCAGTGTGGTCAACTTCGGTCGGAGATGCCCCGGTTTTGAACGTCATCGACTTGCCTGTGAATGGCGTACCTGCTGCCATGTCTTATGCTCCTGATTACGGTTTTGCGGTTGCTGAGTACAGAATCCCGATTTTCAAATTCGTGGCCGTTGTAGCCACGCCCAGAATCGTCACGAAATCGCCTGATGCCAGATCGGCATACGGTGCAATCCCTCCGGCGTTCACGCTGCAAACGTAAACCTGACCGACGGTAAATGCCGAATTGAAAGTCAGGTTCCCGCCGTAGCAGTATTGCAACGGCTGGCCGTCGCTCGCTCCGTGTAACGCGATACCGATCGCCTTCGACGATGCGAGAACATCCGCATCACAGGGCTTCAGTTTGTTGCTGGCTGTCGTGTCAGCGTAGACTGGCTGACCGGCTGTTACCGTTCCCCCGGCTGTGCCGTAGCCGATCAGGCTGGTTGCAGTTTTCACAACGCTTGCCGCTGTCACACTCACGTCTGCCATATCACACTCCCACGTGCATCAGGTCAAACTGAACAGATGTTGTCCAGATGCCTGTTGCTTCGTCCTGAGTTGTTGTCATTTGTCCTGACGGCTTCGCGGTCGCAATCTCAACCGAGCTGCCTGTGAATCCCTGATTCTGCCAACTGCTGACCGCCTGTTGCCCGATCGCCTTACTACGGTCGTAGTCAATGGACATGCAGGCCAACGTCAACGAAGTACGCCATCCCTGACTGCTGTTTGTTCGCCATGCCGGTTCGCTCACCGCATCAAACACAACCACGTCATCGAAGTATCCGTCTTCGTCGCTGTCGTCATCCTCGGTCTCTAAAAACTGATCAACGCTGGCAACGACTCTTTCGACTGGAATCAGATCGCACAGCGCGGCCGTTGCGGCCCACCATTCGCCGATCGCCTTGTCTATTCCAGTCTCCGCCATTATTTCACCACTGCCTTTTTCTTGCCCGCTTGCGGCCTCAGTTGTTGCTTCAGACTGTTGCCGATTTCCGCCCCGAATAGATTGAGATTGTTCTGCACTGCTGGCTTCAAAAATGGCCTCTGCTTACCGTCCTGGCGGAACTCCCACATGGCCATGTAAGGTGCCACCCGCTTGTCAACGTATGTCCTGGCTTCCGGCTTCTTGCCCTTCATCCTGAGTTCAGCAGTGATTGACTTTCGGCCCTTGCCTGTTCTCATTTTGGGTGGCTCACCCGGCTTGCTCGCCCCGGATGATTCCCGCAATTCCAACAACGTCACACCAGTCAGGTCAGCTTCGCCGGACAATGTCAGGCGGTTGAATTCCCTTTCCTTTGCCCTGCGGGCCGCGTTCCTTCGTTTGATCCTGTCTTTGTTGTATTTCTTAGCTCTGCGGATTAGTGACTTCGTTTGTTTTCGTGCGGCCTTCGCTGTTCGCTTCGTTGCCTTGACTGTTCGTTTCAGTTTCCGAACGGCCCGTTTTGAAACTCTTCTGCCGGCTCGTGCCAGGCTGTTGCTGGCCAGTTTTCTTTCCAGTTTTCTGGTAGCTCGGTTGAGTCGCTTTCGCGTTGTTTTCACTCGCTTCGCAACGGCCTTATTGGCCCTCGCTCGCAGTTTCGAAAACCCGCTCTTACGTTTCCGCCGTGCCACTGGTTGCGGTCTCCTGTCTCATTCTGGCCCGCTTCTCTCTTGCCCTCGCGTTCTTCCTGTCCATCTGCTCGCGTGTCGGTTTCGGGAACTTCCGGCTCACCAACTCACGGGCAATCGCCTGACACAACAACGCCGCTTTCTTCAGGCTCTTCCCGGCCGCCGTGTTGAGTGATCGCATCAACTCCGGCCTTCGGTCGATCTTCTTTATTTTGACGCTCACGTGTCGCACCTGCTGCAAATCAGATAGGGCAGATCAACGCGGTTGAACTGATTTTCCACCCGATCAATCCGATAGTTCTCTCCGTCTGCATTCGTGATCGTGTCTGCCACGTTCACATCTCGCAGGCTCTGCAAAATACAGTAGTATTCACCAACCATCGCCCGACGTTTGCCGGACTGTGTCGCGGATATCTCCGCACTTGACAGGAACCACTTCGCGCGAACCTGTGCCACCTCAGAATCGACGAAGGCCCGCTCAGCCTTTGCTGGACCTGTCGCCATTCGTCGCTGTTTCAGTGTCACAAACTCGGTCAGTTGCAGGTGACAGTATGACCGTTGCAGGGCTGTTTCTGCCGGGTCAGTGAACATCACAACCCACGTTGTCGTCACGTTGCCGCGCTTGACTCTGAACGTATCACCAGCACTGACTGCTGTCGTGCTGGATGGTGTCCAGAGATGTGCTCGCCTGATCGTCTGCCGGTCTGGCTGTTCAATCAGGCGAACCACTCGCGGAATAGCCAAGCCTGCGGAATTCGTCCACGTCGCCTGCTCACCGAGTTCATCGGTGTTCAGGATCGCACAGACGTCTTCCGCAAACTGGTCTCTCAGGCTCATCGTGCCCGGCTCGGCTGAGGTGTGGTTGTGGCAGATTCTTCCAGCGTGATGAACTCACGACTGGCCAGATTCTGCACCATGACATCATCGACTTCGTTGACGGTCAGTGTGACCGGCTTCCCGTCTGTCACTTCCAAAAATGCACCTGTTGAAAGGCGGCTTCGAAAGTGTCTCTTGTTGGTCTCTTTGTGCCGGCCTTCAGCCGCTTTCCCGAGTCCGATTTTATACGTTGGCATTGCTCAAATCCTCCCGCCTAAAAGATGCTGCGATTGCATGGCGGATGCAATCGCAGCCACCGGCAGCCGTCGCTGCCGGTGTTGCTCAGATTAAACCGCCGTCATCAGGTCGTCAGAGTGCAAAGGATCGAAGTCCACCATGCGAAATACCCGACGTTGTAGCGGGCTTCGGTCATGAACTTGACGTCCTTCGTTTCCAGGTCGTCGATGCCTTTCATCATTCGCGTCAGCGGCTCACGTCGCTGGAACACGAAAGGCTTAACGGCTTCCCCGGTCTTGAACAGGTACAACTTGACGTCGCTGGTCAGGTACGGGCTGGCAACGATGTTCGGCCGATCGACAACAACGTTGCTGCTGTTGCTGATAAGCTCAGACTCCAACGCGTCATAGACCAGGTCACGCAACGCCAGCGGCACCAACAACGTCAGGTCATTCAGACGGCCAACCGTCGGGCGGTTGTACAACTTGCCCTGATCGTTCTTGAATGCCAGCATGGTACGGATCATCTTCCGGATTGCGGTCTTGATTTCCGCAACGGTCGGTGCCGATGTGCTGGCAACGGTGCTGGTGATGTCGTTTGACTGGCTCCCTGAGTTGCCCCAGACGTGATCCGTGTCGTAGAAGAACTGACCATCGAAACAGGCTGTGCTTTCGCCCTGTTCGAGAACCGAAAACCACAGCTCATCAGGATGATGCGCGGCCTCGATGCCCAACTGCTCAAGGACTGGCCCGTACTGGCCCAGGTTGTCGTCTGCCAGATCGGTTTTCTTAATCAGCAGAGACGATTCCCAGTGCTTGTTTTCAAGCACGAAATTCGCCGCACGCAATTCAGAAAACTGGCGTTCGCCCAGCCACTCACGCATTCCCGGCATGTTGCCGATCCATCCGTACTTCTCGGATGTCCGCACGCTGGATGCGTCGTAGCACACCTGCGGATAAAACGGAGTTGCTGCGGCCACTCGGTTGTCAAACTTCGCTGTCAGGTCTCGCAGCTTGACCTGTGCTGATGCAATATCAATAGCCATCGTCGGTGCCCTTTCAGGTCAAAGTGAATCAGCCAAGAACGTCAATCATGACGTCCATCTGTGTTGCGGAAACGTAGTTCACGGCCCGGCCGATCCGGGAGGTGCTGGAACTGCTGGCGGTGATCGTGAAATTGTCTGACGCGTAAATCAGGTCTCCCGCAGTAGCCTGTGTAAAGCTCGATCCAGTCAGACGGAAAACGCCCTCGGTCCAGAGTTCGACAACCTTATCGCCGGCACTGCCGCCGCTGTTGTCGCATTGCTGGTACACGATTCCCGCGAATGCGTTCGCCCCGGCGTTGTCATCGTTGGTGATGTATCCGGTTGACGCATCCCAAAATGCCAAGGTGTTCTGATACAGGTTGACGTTGCTGGCCTTGCACTGGACGATGTCGCCAGCATCCTGCATCAGTACCACCTGATTTGCTGTAACTGCCATTGCTCGATTCTCCTCACTTCTGAAGTGCTTCCAGACCGTCATCAATTCGACGGCTGCGGATGTACTGATCTTCTGAAACGCTCAGAAGGTGACGATGTGC
>JBDKIW010000446.1:0-15820 GCA_039796955.1 Planctomycetota bacterium | reverse complement strand
GGTGGTCGGCTGGCAAATGCGATTGTGAGAATGTGCCGTTGTTGAAGCTTTGATGAGAACTGGCCGTTATGGAGGCTGTGGGACGTTTATCCTGAGGGCCTTTTTTCAGGAAGTCGGGACTTGTGAAGCCGTGTGTTGCACGGGAGAATCCGGAAGCAGAAGACTTTCCGCCGAGATGTCGTCGAGGTGACCACATGCAAAATCGCTCTTTTCATCACACTTCAGCCGTCCGTTCACGGTGTTCGGCTCTTTATCGGATGGCCGTTATTCGCTGGCGATTCCTGCTGTGTCTGTGTTTGCTGCTGGGAACCACCGGAAAACTTTCCGCGGATGACGGGGTACAGTTTTTTGAGCAGGAGATTCGACCGCTGCTGATCGAACAGTGCATATCCTGCCACGGGGATCAGGAGCAATCCGGCGGGTTGCGTCTCGATTCGAGAGCAGCAATTCTGAAAGGTGGTGACAGCGGACCGGCGGCAATTCCAGGCAAGGTGGATGTCAGTCGGATTTCCGAGGCGATCCGATACGACGGCAAGCTGCAGATGCCTCCTGAAAAGTCATTGACGGCGGCTCAGCAGGCGGCGTTGAACCACTGGATTGCAGAAGGCTTGCCCTGGCCAGAACAGTCGAGTCCGCTGAAACCCGTTCGTGTCGATGCGGCGAAAACACACTGGGCATTTCAGCCAGTGTCTGATCCGCAGGTGCCGTCGGTGGAATCGGATCGCATCGGCACAGCCGTGGATTCTTTTCTTCAGCAGAAGCTTCAGCAGGCGGGCTTGTCGATGTCGCCCGAGGCGGATCGCCGCACACTGATTCGCCGTCTGAGTTACACGCTGACCGGGCTACCACCTTCTCATGAGTCTGTGGAGCAGTTTGTCGCCAGCAGCGACCCTCAGGTTTACAAAAAGCTGGTAGAGAAGTTTCTGGAGTCTCCGGCCTATGGGGAACACTGGGCGCGGCATTGGCTCGATATTGCTCGCTATTCTGACACAAAGGGATATGTCTATGCTCGGGAAGAGCGTTTCTGGGTTCATGCCTGGAACTATCGCGACTGGGTTGTTCGTGCACTAAACAGCGACATGCCGTATGATCGGTTTCTGCTGTTGCAAATTGCCGCGGATCAGGTCGCAGACAGGTCTGCTGAGGACTTTGCAGCGATGGGATTTCTGACCCTGGGCCGTCGTTTTCTGGGGGTTCGTCGCGACATCATCGATGACCAGATCGATGTGCTGTGCCGGGGAACGATGTCTCTGACGGTTGGCTGTGCACGGTGTCATGACCACAAATACGACCCTATTCCTACGGCAGATTACTACTCACTGTATGGTGTTTTTGATAGTTCGCGAGAAGCCCTGGTGCAGCTGCCGGGAGGCAGTAGCGACGAAGCCTTTGATAAGACGTTCGAGGAAAAGTCATCCGCGATGGATGCCGTGCTGCAACGGCACAGGCAGGCCACAGCGGCCAGAGTTCGTGAAAGAACCGGTGATTACCTGCGGGCCCAACTGGACCTGGGCCGTTACCCGGAAGAGGGATTTGATCAGATTATTGCATCGAGCGATCTTCTGCCGTCGTTTGTGCGTCGCTGGCGAGACTATCTGCGGGAGGCCGAGCAAACAGGAGATCCGGTTTTTCGTGCATGGCATGCGTTTCGGACAATACCGCCAGGTGAGTTTTCGCAGCAGGCCGAAGCGGTAACGAAGCAATTGCAGGCGCTTCCTGCGGAACAAATCAATCCTCTGATATCTGCAGCCTTCAGTACGGTGCCGGCATCTTTTGATGTCGTGATTGAGAGGTACGCAGAAGCCTTTCGCACGGCGGATGTCGCGTGGCAATCACTTTCGTCCAACGCATCGGCCGAGGGGCAACCATTGCCTGTGTCGCTGGCGGACAATGCCGCAGAACAGTTACGTAAAGTGCTCTATGCACCGGGTGGACCGTGTTACGTGCCTGATGAACCTGTGGTCAGTACAGAATACGATTTTGATTCCGGCACCTGCAATGAACTCTGGAAACAGCAGGTCGAGCTGGATCGTTTGATTCTGAATACACCATCACAGCCACGATTTGCAGTTATTCTCAGGGATCGGGTGACACCGGTAACGCCACGCGTGTTTCGGCGCGGGAATCCAGCCAACAAGGGAGACGATGTCCCGCGGCAGTTTCTATCGCTGCTGAGTGGCCCGGATCGTCAGCCATTCCAACAGGGGAGTGGGCGACTGGAGTTGGCAAAGGCAATTACCGATCCTCGTAATCCGCTCACTGCACGGGTGCTTGTCAATCGTGTGTGGGCGCACCATTTCGGAACAGGCCTTGTGTCCACACCAGGAGACTTCGGGCTGCGAGCGGATCCTCCATCGCACCCCGAGTTACTGGACTGGTTGACAGTCCGATTTGTTGAGAGTGGTTGGAGTATCAAGGCATTACATCGACTTATACTGCTGTCGGCTGCGTTTCGTCAGTCCTCTACCGGACCATTGGATGATCAATTGCTGCAGGAGGCTCAGGTAAGAGATCCGGCGAACAGGATGCTCTGGCGGATGAATACCCATCGGCTGACATTTGAGGAAATGCGGGACTCGATGCTCTTTGCTTCAGGGCAGCTGGATCTGACGATGGGCGGTAAGCCTGCTGAGCTCTTTCAATCGCCCTATCCGGTACGTCGGACGTTGTATGGTTTGGTAGACCGTCAGTTTCTGCCTGGCGCGTTGCGAATTTTTGACTTTGCGAATCCGGATCTGCACATTCCACAGCGAAGTGAGACGACAGTACCCCAGCAATCGTTGTTTCTGATGAATCACCCGATTGTTCTGGAACAGGTTCATCAGCTGGCGGCACGGGTTTCAAGCGAGGGCAGTGCAGAGCAACAGGTGCGGTCAATTTTTCGAAGTACATTGCAGCGAGAACCATCGGAATCGCAGCTGGCTGGCTCTATGGAATTACTGGCTGGACCATTCCCTGTACCCGAAGGTCCAGCGAAAGGAGAAAAGGACTGGAGTTACGGTTATGGTGTTCTGGATGAAGAGTTGGGAAAGACGACGAAATTTACGCTTCTGCCACATTTTACGGGTACGGCGTGGCAAGGTGGCCCGGCATTTCCGGATCCAGCGATTGGCTGGGTACAGTTGTCAGCGAAGGGTGGTCATCCCGGGAACGATCGAGAGCATGCGGTGATTCGTCGGTGGACCGCGCCGACTGCGATGTCTGTGCAGATCAGTGGTGTCCTGCAGCATGATCCCGCGCCCGGTGACGGTATTCGCGCCTTTGTTGTGAGTTCTGTTCGCGGGGTTTTGACACGTGTTCGGCTCCACCAGCAGCGAATGGAAGTGGCTCACGAACCGATTGATGTTCAGGCCGGTGAAACGCTCGATTTCATTGTCGATATCGATCGAGAACTGAACAGTGATCAATTTGACTGGGAAATCAAAATCACTCAGCCGGGAAGTGAATCCGCACAGCGATGGAACTCGACAAAAGACTTCCCAGTTCCGCCCAATCCGGAGTTAACGCCGCTGGAGCAACTGGTTCAGGTTTTGTTCTGTTCCAATGAGTTTCTGTTTGTGGACTGAGTGACCGATTTGATGCGGCACTCTGTTCGATGCATGATAGGCGACACAGGAGTGATTGCTGCTTCAGGAACATCCGTTGTCTGCACGTGGCGGCAGACAGCGGTATTGAGGAGGACTCTGTTGTCAGCCCTGTCTCGACTGACGAGGCGCGTTCGCTGTTGCTGCGAGGCCAATTGCAGTGGCTGTAGCGTATTCTCTGGCGTGTGAGATCGTAATTCGAATCGAATCAATACCCATGGATTCGGCGATGCGACAGGCTTCGCCGGAAAGCCTTACGGTTGGCTGTCCGGTATGCAGAGAGATGATTTCGATATCATGGAAAGTGATCCCCTGGACAAATCCGGTTCCGAGGACTTTCACGACAGCTTCTTTTGCGGCCCACCGTCCGGCGAAGCGGACGGCAGCATCGCGGTGCTTCTGCGAATACTCAATTTCGCCGGGCGTAAAGCATCGATCGATAAAATGAGATCCGTGACGCTGCATCATGCTGCGAATCCGGTCAATTTCAACGATATCAGTACCCAGACCTAGAAGCATGACGGCAAACAATTATCTCAAAGAGGTTGAGTTCCGCTGAAAGCAGGCGGGAAGGTTCTTGTTTCAGAGAGTTCGCCGACCACCACGATTGTCGTGGCCGGCGAGTCTGCTGCTGAACGTCAGGCTCCGTATTTTTCGAGTCGACCGGCATGAGCGAGGGCCTGCAGCATCAGATATTTAGCCTCAAACATACCAAGTTCACCCACACGGCAGGCGGATTCACCAAACTGTCGTGAGCCATCGAAGCGACAGTTGTCTGCGACGAGCATCGTTGGGACAGGGTGACCGCTGTGCGACTTCATTTTGGCTGGCGTGCTGTGATCGCCGGTGCATATCAGCACGTCTGGCTTGAGTGCCATGATGTGAGGAATCCCGGAGTCATATTCTTCGGTACGCCTGACCTTGGCATCAAAGTTTCCATCTTCACCGGTGCTATCCGTGTATTTGAAGTGGATGAAGAAAAAGTCGTACTTATCCCAGTTGTCTCTGAGACACTTCATCTGATCTTCGAGAGAGTGACCAGCATCGAGGATGTCCATATCAACCAGACGAGCAAGTCCTCGGTACATCGGGTAAACGGCGATAGCAGCAGCCCGTGTTCCGTAGACATCCTGAAACTTTGGGATTGGAGGCATTCTGGCGATACCTCGCATGGTCAGCAGGTTTGCAGGCTGGTCATGCTTGAGTAGTTCGCTGGCCTGTCGAGTGAACTCAGCCAGAATGGCAGCAGTTTTTTGAGACGCCGGATCATTCCCCTGAGGCTTCAGCGGCGGCACACCAGTACGTTGTGGGTCCGTGTCGTTGACGTTGCCACCGAGTCCTTCGCCACGGATTACAATAACGAAGCGATACTCCTTGACATGTCGAACGAAGACTTCAACTCCCGGGATGGTGATGGAGTCCAGTTTTTCGCAAAGCTTTGCAGCAATTTCGGAGGAGACGCGGCCTGCGCGACGATCACTGATGTTTCCGTCAGCGTCCACCGTGACAAAGTTGCCTCGAACAGCGACATCGCGATCAGTTAACGCAAAGTCAATCCCGAGGGCCTCCAGAACACCGCGGCCGATGTCGTATTTGAGCGGATCGTAACCGAAGAGTCCGAGATGTCCGGGTCCGCTCCCCGGGGCGATGCCCGGCAGCACAGGAATACTCATGCCAAGGACGCCGCGTTGTGCGAGTGCGTCGAGGTGGGGTGTATTCGCTGTTTCCAGTTCCGTTTTCCCACCCGGCTGAAGGGGAAGTCCTCCGAGACCATCGGCAACGTAAAGAACAATTTTCGAATCAGCTGGCTTCTGGAGCCGGCGAGTCAGATCATGAATATCGGTCATTTTAGAAGATCCTGAAAACAGCACTGCGCGGGAGTGAAGCGTGTCCGGACACATGGTGTGTCGCCGGGGAACAGCGTTGTTCCGAAATCCCGCTGAAGAATACATGCCGACACAACGCTGCATCGGCGATTGGAGAAAACGGAGACATGATTATGGCTGGCTGGCACGTGTCATGGCTTCCTGCCAGGCTTCCGGAGACAGAATTTCAGCTTCATCTGCCAGGAGTCGTGGAATTCCGTCAAGCACAGGATAGCGAAGTCGGGTGTCGGGATCGGTACAGATCAGTGAGTCGCCATCCTGGACCAATTTTGCGTGACACCGCGGACAGACGAGTGCTCCCTGAGTTTTTTCGATGAGGAACGGCATAGATGAAAGCAATCTGAAAACAGAGCTGTAAGGTCACCAGTGCGACTACGAAGGGAGCAGTCCTGCTGGCAGATTGAATGAGAAGGTTTCCGGAATTGGATCAGAAACCACGAAGTTCCCGAATATCTCGAAATGTCCTGAGGTTGTAGCCGATGCCAGCATATTGGAGTGCTGAGCAGAGTGATCGAACGGCAACTCCCATTCCATCGGGACCGCTGAAACCTCCAAACTGCCCGCCACCTTTCAGGTGCGGTTCTGTTTCAAGGTAGAATCCAGGGAGCCCGAGTTGTCGCAGTCGAGGCTCCATCAGCGGAATCTGTTCTCGAAGATCCCGGAAGATCATTTCATGCCCGGAGTCACCCTCATCGCACGGAACAAAGTTCTTCAGGCGTTCTTCGTCAACCGCACCTTCCCAGACCAGTGATGGGTCAATCCGGTAGTCTTTGACATGCATCCAGCCGAGCCATGGAAGAGTGGCCTTGTATTCAGCGAAGACCTGTATGGCATTTTTGTTCTGGGCAGCAACGTTCCCGGCATCGTAAATCAGCACCATGGAGGGATGGTTGACTCGTTTCGCGAGTTCTGCCAGCAGAGGGCCGGTCTCACCGATCAGGTTAGGCTCAATTTCGACCCCATAGACCAGTCCTTCGTCCGCGCAGATGCGGGTGATTTCGCGGATCTGATCGGCAGCCTTGTCAAGGTGCTGTTCCGGCGCTGTGCCTCGCGGGTGGTAGAACGAGAATCCGCGAATCAATTTGGTGTTGAGTGTCTTCGCGGCGTGGATGGTTCTGGCCACCTCACCTGAGAGGTACTCGGCAAAAGGCACAAATCGGTTGTGCGAGCCGTCCTCGATGTTGAGTAGTTTTACTTTTCCAAGGCGGGAACCAATGCTGGTGACGCTAACGCCATATTCGGCGTGCATGCGGTTAAGCAGCTCAAGTTTTTCGTCACTCAATTCAGTCACGTGTTCCACGCGTCCTTCCCCGGTGACGTCGATGAAGCGAGGGCTGTAATGGCGGATGCCGATAGCGGCGAGAGCCGTCATTTGCTCGAGGGCAGTGCGACGATTAGCGGCCTCGTCGGCGAAGGCACTGATGATGACGGAAGGCTGGGGCATTACGAGATTCCTGAAGAACAGGTTCTGCACGGTAGTCACGGCACGCCGTCACAGTGACAGGGACGCATGCGTTGGGTGCATTGTTCAGACAAGGGGACAGAGACACAAGTGTAGTCAGGGCGGTTGTCGCCATTGGTGATTTTGACTGCGGCTGAAATCGTTTTTGGGACCACTTCCCTCCACGCTGGCGTGGCGTTAGTTTGTTATCGAGCGGAAGGGTGGTTCGGTTGCGGGTTTGCCGGATGTGCGCTGTTGCGGTGCAGTGTCCGCAGTAGAACGCGGTTTCCCAGTCGCTTCTATTCCGGAAGAACGGAGCAAGTCGATGCGTGCGCGTTGGATTATGGTCGTTTTGGGACTCCTGTTGTGTGAAGCTCTGCCTGCCAGTGCTCAGGTGCTTGACAAGCAGCGTCAGCTGCAGCAGCAGACGTTCTGGGAGAATCGAGACTGGGCCTGGTATACCCGGAATATTCCATTTTTTGAATGTCCGGATGAGGACATCACGACCACATGGTACTACCGCTGGGAGCTGCTGACTCGCCATCTGACCTATGGTTCGCCTGACAGCGGGTATTCATTTACGGAATTCATTGATCGCCCGTTCTGGTCCGGAGCTTATGGGGCAATCAGCTGTCCTGCCGGGCACCAGTTGTACGAGGCGCGGTGGTTGCGTAGTCCGGAGATTGCCAACGATTATTCCCGATACTGGTTTCGCACGCCGGGGGCTCAACCGCGAAACTACAGCACGTGGCTGGCGGATTCGGTCTGGGCCGTGCATGAAGTGCACCCGGACACCAAATTCATTCGAGATCTGCTTCCTGATCTGATCAGGAACTACGAGGGCTGGGAGTCGCGGCAATTTTCTCCGGAGGTTGGGTTATTCTGGCAGACTGGTCACGATGACGGGATGGAATTCAACATCAACAGTCGGCAGACGAAGGACATCCTGCGGGGAGCGCCGGGGTACCGACCCAGTTTCAATGCCTACATGTGGGCGGACGCAGAAGCGATCGCTCGAATTGCCCGATTAGACGACCAGCCTGCATTGGCTGCGATATGGCAGAAAAAAGCGGATGCACTGAAAGAGAGGATGCAGTCGTTGTTATGGGACGAGAGACGCGGATTTTTTCTGCCGATGTACCGTGATGACGAGGAGCGTGAAGGGCACAAGGTCCGCAGACTGACCCGCACTTATGAGTCGGGGGAATTCGCTGGTAATGAGCACGGTCGAGAGTTGATTGGGTATGTGCCATGGCAGTTCGGTATGCCGGCTACTGATCGCGGCTATGAGGCTGCATGGAAGTATCTGATGGACCCGGAATACTTCGCCGCCGCTTATGGTCCCAGTACGGTCGAGCGGCATGACCCGATGTTCCTGCTGCAAAAGTGGTGTTGCTGGTGGAGTGGTCAGTCGTGGCCCTATGCCACCACACAGACTCTTAAAGGCCTCGCAAATCTCCTTCAGAACCCGGCTTATCGCACATCAGAATCAAAACTGCCGGTCACTGCTGCTGACTATGTTCGCCTTCTTCAGACCTATGCGAGATCTCATCGAAAGGATGGAAAACCGTATCTGGCTGAAGCCCTGCACCCGGACACAGGCTCGTTTGAGGGCCATGACGGCTACAACCATTCCGAACACTATTTTCATTCAGGATTTTGCGATCTGGTCATCACCGGGCTGGTGGGGCTGAAGCCATCGTCCGGTGAGACGCTTGAGATAATCCCTCTGGCGCCTGTGGATTGGCCGTGGTTCGCGCTGGATGACGTGGCGTATCACCATCAGCGACTGACAATTCTCTGGGATCGTGATGGCAGTCGTTATGGGCGTGGAGTGGGATTACGTGTTCTGGTGAATGGGGTGCAGGTAGGCTGGAGTGAACGTTTGGAGCCATTGTCAGTGACAGTCCCCGCGAGCACTGTTCCACCGGGCACAGGAAGCGATGTTCGCTCTGTGGCGGTTAATTTTGCGGTCAACAACGACGGAGACTACTACCCGAGAATTACAGCTGGGTCTGTCCAGCGAGGAACAATGCCCGCGAAGCTGATCGATGGAAATGCATGGTATGACCTGCACCCTCCGAATCGCTGGGTTGCAGAGGAAGGTGCGGGCCACGAAGACGTGATTGAGCTGGATTTAGGAATGGTTCGCACCGTGGACACTTTGCGGATGATGTTTCTTGAAGATGTTGGGGCTGTTGCGCCGCCGCTGAAGTGCGAGGTGTTTCACAGAGCTGCTCCGGAAGCCGAATGGGAGCCCTTGCGGGCGCGTTGTTCTCATGATGTTCCCACGGGGCGAGCGGCCAATACGTGGCGTTTTGCGGAATTGCCCGTGCGACAGTTTCGGATGGTGATGACGCGAGCGGCGGGAAGACCGGTGGGATTGACGGAGGTTGAAGTCTGGGGATCAGCGGTAAGACCGGTGGCTCGCCCCCCGGCTCCCGAGGGAAACCTTGCGGTGGCAAAATCAGGGGCAGAATTCCCGAAAGTGACGGCCTCATATACATCCCGATTTGACAGAATTGAGATGGCAAACGACGGGAGAAGTGTATTTGCCGCCAATCCTCACAATCGATGGACCAGTTACGAGTCTCCGAACTCTACGGACTGGCTGGAGCTGGATTTTGGAAAACCTCAGCAGATAGGCCGCCTCGAGTTGCTGATTTATGACGACGGGGGTGGGGTTCAGGCGCCAAAATCGATCGTCGTGCAGTGGCACGACGGAGTTGACTGGAAGCCGGTAGAGCTCCTTCAGGCAAGGCCTGAAATACCAGTAGGTGGACTCTCCAACAGTTTGACGTTTCAGCCTGTTGTGGCAACTCGGATACGCGCTGTCCTCGAGCACAAAGGTGCAGCCCGCAGCGGCGTTACTGAGATCGAAGCCTGGGCGAAATAGTGTCGCTAATTGGCTGTGATGCGGGCTGACGACTGGGGTGGCGTCCGAGGGGTGAAGGCTGGGTGTGACCGGGCAGTGATCATCCTGTCCAAAAGCGGCAATTCGTCTGTGGCACCACGCGAGGTTCTTCCGCGGCGGCGGCCGACAGATGTTTTGTCGTTGACGTGTGTTCACGTCATGCAGACCAGAATTTCTGGCAGGGGCTGGAGGCAATTGCTAATGAGAACGCGGTGGCCTCCGGGTTTTCCTGATGTCGTGCCTTCCGGTGACCCGCAGATCGCAATCATCACTACCGAGCGATCCGAAATGCACACGGCTCGCCGGATGACAGGGAGTTTTGGACCAGCCAGAAGTCGTTAGGCGGCTGAGTGTCTGGCATTATCGGTGACGCAGCAAGCGACCGACATCTAAACAGGTGTCCAGATCTGGTTCCGGGGGCGATGCGTGCAGAACCCCGGGGAGCCGCCAAACTGGCCGTTATCCAGCGGCTGCAGAAAAACGCCATTTTGACGTGTTTTTCCTTCCGTGCATCCAGGTTACCGAAAGATACCTGGTCAAAACGCCGGGGCAAAGGTGCATGGCACCTAAGTGCCCAATCGGAAAAAAGTGCATGGCACTGTGGCGAGGCTCATGATGCCAAAATGGCATCTCGCGGTGGCGGCAAGCAAGGGTGTCATTATTGCGCCTGAATTGGGGTCAAGGGGGAATCAAGGTGCATGGCACCTAAAACCGGGGCGTGGGGTGAAGGTGAGTCGGTGGTGTCTTTGCGAAAGTGTCGTCAGCTGGAAGATAGGCTGGATTGATTGTGTCGGTTGTGTCGATTGCGGGGAATGGTGGTGGGTTGCGCGAGGTGTTGGCGGCAGGGATTGCTGGAGAACCCGGTTTGTCGGCAGCAATTGGCGTTTGTTGTGTGAGTTTGTGTTTTCAGGCTCATCGGATCGTTGAGAGAACAGCGGATCAATGCCCGCGAAGGTTGGTTTTGCGGTTATTGTCCGTTGAGTCACGGCAGGAAATGAGCCGCCGGTTTTCAGGAATAGTTTTTGGAATTTTCCCCGTCCGGGACCAGGAATCGACTTATGGACAACGTTGCTTCCGCGACCACAGGCTCTCGCCGACTTCCGATTTCATCCACATGGTCGGGAATGATGTGGGGATTGGGCGTTACGGTGCTGTTTTATCTGGTAGCACCCTACCCTGCGGCGATGTTCAGTGGAGGTCCGGAGTTTTATCAGCGGTACTTCTGCGGGCATCCGCTTGAGTATGTGACATCCGGGATCTTTTTCATTGGAATGGCGATCCTCTGGCAGAAATTTCGTCGCCTGCCATCTGAGCGTCGTGCTATCGAAGAGACGAGGCGACTGGCACACGATCAGGGGTGGTCGGCATCGGGACAGGATACTGGATCGATAGTGGCTGCGATGAGTTCCTGGCTGGAAACGACGGCCATTCGGAACGTGCGTACCACGGTGATGGGGCAGCGGTTTGAAGATGTGCTGCATCATGTGACCCGCCGTCCGGAGACCGCAGTTGACGACCATCTGAAGTACCTGGCGGACCTTGCGGTGGACCGGCTGACTCAGAGTTTTCAGCTGGTGCGGACGGTGACGTGGGCCGTGCCGATCATGGGTTTTCTGGGTACGGTGATCGGGATTACGATGGCGATTGCCAACGTGACTCCCGAGCAACTGGATTCTTCGCTTCCCGAGGTGACATCTGGTCTGGCAGTGGCGTTTGATACGACGGCGCAGGCCCTTGGAATGTCGATGATTCTGGTGTTTGGAACATTTCTGGTGGAGCGCAGTGAGCAGTCCGTGCTGAACGACACGGAGCAGTTCGGGATTGAGATTCTGCTGCCGTGTTTTGACAAGGGCGGCGTTTCCGGCTCTGCTGGTGCTGATGCGGCCGTGGCGCAGTGGACTGCAGACATGCTGTCGCAGCAGGCGGAGTTCTGGAATGCGCGATTTGCCACTCTGCAGATGGACTGGCAGGCGACGCTGCACCAACAGACCACCACACTGGCACAGGCACTTGCCAATGAGACGGAAGCGACGCTGAGCGCGCATCGCGACAATCTCGGACAGGCACGGGACAGCTACGCAACGGCTCTGCAGCAGGGTTCGGTGGCGGTGGCGAGACAGTTTGAGACCGCGGTATCAACATTTGTGCAGCGGGTTGATGCGTGGCAGACGGCCCTGCAGGCCACGTCAGTTTCGGCCGCCGGACAGGCAGAAGAGCTGCATCGCCTTGGGCGAACTCTGCTGCAGATGACAGAAGCCGAAGAGCGTCTGGTGAATCTGCAGTCGCAGCTGAATCAGAATCTGGAAACCTTGCGTGTGGTGGAGACGCTGGAGCAAACGGTGAACAGTTTGAACGCGGCTGTAGCGGTGCTGACAGCCAAGACTCATCTGCGGGCGGCTGCCTGAATGGGTGTGCTGCAGCGTCGGCGGCAGCGCTGATGAGCAAGGCAGGAATGATGGTGCCGACGGGCGTGATTTGAGGTGGACTCAGCGAGGTTTCCCGCTGGGGAAACAGACTGTCTGTGAACCGACCGAGATGCGATTTTCACGGTGATGAGAGAGATTCATGGCTCGGCGACAGCATCAAAACTCTGTATCGCTGTTTCCATTTCTGGCAGTGCTCGTCTGCGCGATGGGTTCGCTGATTCTTCTCCTGCTGGTGATGACGCGAAAGATTCGGCAGGATCAACAGTCAATTCCGGAGCCGGTGGCTGCGTCGGTGGCTTCTGAGGAGGGCGCAGCATCACGGCAGAGAGAGTTAGCGCAATTGTCGGCTGAAGTGAACTCATTGCAGATGACCGTGCGGTCACTGAAGGAGCGAGTTAAGCAGCTGGAGCAGGACGTGGTTCGCCATCGATCTGCGGTTGCGGATAAGCAGGCGCAGTTGTCTGGTTTGCAGTCCGAAATCCGTGCAACGTCATCGAATACGAAGGGGAAAGCGGCGGAAGAGCTGGACGTGGAGTTGAAAACTCTGCGTGAGCAGGAAGCGCGACTTGTGGCGGAGTTATCGGAGACTGAGCGGGCATTGCTGGAAAAACGCGACCAGTTGGCTCGAGCGGAAGATGCGGTCAAAGATGCGGAGGTCAGGCTCTTTGAAAAGTCTTCTGCGCTCGTCAGCTTGCGGGAGCAGGTCCGGAAGGCGGAGCAGACTGCTGCTGCTTCTACGGGGACAGAGACTCTGTTGCAGTTTTCCAACTCAACAGGTTCTTCACGGACGCCTATCGTGATTGATGTGACTTCCCGGGGCTTCGAGCTTCTTCCGAATGGTGTCGAGATCACCATGGGGGATATGGAGAGCTTTCCTGTTCGAGACAATCCATTGCTGTCTGCAATTCTGGCGACTCATCGTCACCGCAGCGGTCGAGCGGTTACGGATGCGCCTTATGTGTTACTTCTGGTTCGTCCGGGTGGAAGTCTGGCATTTTATGGAGCTCAGCGGATCCTGACGGAATCGAAAATTCATTACGGATATGAGTTGATTCTGCAGGATCGTTCGATCGTGGCGGGAGAGCCTGACCCTGGAGAGCCGCCGCTTGTTCGGCTGGCCATGGCGGAGGCATTTCGGCGTCGTGAGAATCTGTATGCGAAGTTGTTTGCCATGACTGAGCAGGAGCGTCAGAGACAGGGGGCTGCTGGCGGCGGTGGTGGCTTGGGTGAATCTGAGCCGCAGGAGCGAAAGTTGACGATTCGGCCGGATGGTCGTGTGATAGAAGAAACACCGAAGGCGCGTCGTCGACTGGAAGGGAAATTTTACGCCGGCGGTGTTGCACCTCCCCCATCGTTTTTTGAAAACCGCGCAGAATCTCAGGCGGCGGGTAATCCGCGCGGCCGGATGCAGGCCGGGGATGCTGAGCGACTGGCCGAGGAGTTTGCTGAGCGTTACGCGCAGCAGCGTGCGTTGGCTGAGGCCGCTTTGGCGGCGAACCGTGTTGCGGAGGGAGCCGAGGAGAATAATGTTGTTGCGAAAAAAGGGGTGCCGGATCCGTCCCAGGGTGATGACGCCCTGCCGGGTTCCAGCTTACGCAGCGAGACGGAAAAACGATTTGCGGATGCGATGTTTGGCGGTGACGGGACTCTGCAGGGAAGTCGTTTGATTGGTCGCCGTAGTCATGCGTTTTCGGGCAGCCCATTGACAAGCTCGGTGGGCGGATCAGGAGTTCCGGCTGCTGGGGGTTCCGGATCCACAGCACTGGATCAATTGCTTTCGGAGTCACAGGCTGGAACGACGGCATCAGCGACTGGGCAGTCCCAGAGTGCGAAAGCGGGGGCGGGCAAACCGATTTCCCCGGAGGTTCCCGCGCTGGCGGCTTCGAATACGCAGGCAGCAGGGGAAGACGGTGTGCCGTGGTATCAGTCCTCGAAGTCATCTGAGTCGGGGAAGAGCCGAGCGGGGGCTGTTCCGGGAGGTGGCCAGTCGGATCATGATTCCACAGGGGAACCTGCATCGGATGGTTCGGGGGATCGATCCCGCGTGGATCGTGACACCATGCGTCGACTTGGGGGTCGCGGCAAGCGCAGTTCGGGCGAAGCGATTCCGGTGGGGATCGTGGTGTTTCTGGACGAACAGCACATGACGATAGCGCAGCAGTCGGCGGTGAAGATTTCTGAGCAGCAGGTGGAGTTTGCTGAAGCTGCGCTGTTGAAGGGTATGAATATCGAGCTGCAGGATGCCCGTCGTTCGCCGCGGGATGAACTGATGCCGATTGTGCGATTTGTGGTGAGTCCGGGGGGCGAGAAGTGGCGAGTGCCGTTGGCGGCTTCCCTGCGTCGATCAGGAATTCATTCCGTGGTTCTTTACGAAGTGACGCCGTACATGCTGCCTCGGGATGACGCCGGTTACGCTCACCTCGCAGGGGCAGTGACGGAGGAAGCGCCATGAGCCGTCGAACGCAGAGACCGGAGCTGGAGTTCGGTTCAGATTCCTTTCTGGATGTTGTCTGCAACATTGTGGGAATTCTGATCATTCTGATTGTGGTGGTGGGCGTGCGTCTGCAGCGTCAACCGCCGGCGTCGGTGTCTGTGAAGGTGGAACCGGCGGAGAGTGTTCGTCGGGAAGCGGAGGAGCGGTCGCTTCAGCAGGCCCGAGCCCTTCAGCAGACGCTGGTGAAGGAGCGTGGGACTCTGGAGGCCGAAGAACAGTATCTTTCGGAAGCACTTGCGGCAGCTCGGGCTGAGGGCGGAGTACTGGAACAGCAGCTGGCCCAGTCGCGGGGGCAACTGGAGTCGCGCACGACGGAAGTCGCGGGCAACGATCGTCGTGTGCAGAAGCTGGAAGTGGAGCGATCAGCGGTGGCCGCCCGCATCGCCTCGTTAACGAGTGCGATTGGGAAGAATCGAACTCAGGTTCAGGAGCTGGAAACGGCCCTGCGTCGGGCCAGCGACTCTGAGGCGTCGGCGTCGGGGCGAATTCGTACAGCGGTTGTTGAAACACAGACGCTCACTGACCAGCTGCAGGCTGCTGAGCAGAAAACGCAGCCAGCGGATCGACTGCAGCATCGCTTGTCTCCGGTGACGCGTCCTGTGGAGTCGGACGAGCATCACTTTCGGATGGACGGTGGTTTTATCAGCGAGATCCCTCTGAATGATCTGCTGGAGCGGCTGCGGGCTCAGGTGCTGTCGCGAAGTTCGGCAATCATGCGATTCAACCAGTTCGAGGGGCGTGTGGGACCGGTTGGCGGCTATTCGATGAAGTACACTGTGGAGAAAGACGGTCCTTCAGCACTGGAGTCTCTGCAGATGGGAGATGGGCGTGTGCGAGTGAATGTTTCCCGCTGGGAGATGTTAGTCGAGGAAACGTTGTTGCAGGAAAGTGTGGAGGATGCGGTCCGCCCCGGTTCGAGATTTCGACAGCAGCTGGAAACGTACCCGCCGGATTCCGTGATCACGTTGTGGATTTATGAGAATTCGTTTGCGGGCTTTCCTGCGATCCGCGAGTTGGCGCATGGACTACAGCTGCGAATTGCGGCCCGTCCGTTACCGGACGGCACTCCGATTAT
>JBDKIW010000445.1:0-2549 GCA_039796955.1 Planctomycetota bacterium | reverse complement strand
CCGCCGACCGGTATCCCGACCAGATACCCCGGATTCGCGACAGTTTTTCAGCATCGCCACCGCGCCGTCCTTGTCTGCCAGCAGCACTTTCAATCGCGATTCCAGTTCCTCCGGAAACACCTCCTGATCCAGAAAACGTCCTGGGTTATACTGCATCTCCCGGATCTGCGTCTGAAACTGCTGAAGACGGTGCAGCCGATCCCGATCTTCCGGAAACAGACACTTCGAGGCACTGGCAACAGCAAAAGGAGCCGGCTCTTCGTGCCACCACGCGCGGATCAACTGGTCAGTGGCCGCGTCATAGCGTCCACCCCCCAGGCCATGCACAAACAGGTCACTGAACAGCAGCCTCAATGAGGCCGTGATCAATGCTCCGCGAGGAACCAGCAACCAACCCTGAGCCAGCAAGCCCAACAGCGATTCCGGAACAAATCCCGAACTCAGCTCTGTCAGGCGTTGTCGCCCCCGACACAGCCAGTGCCCCCCCGACGATGCATGCAGCCAGACGGTCGATCGCGTTCCCGCAGCAGGTTCAACCAGCCAGAACGGCATTTCAAATCTATCATGATCCAGACGCAGATTCGGAAAGGGATTGGCCTCGTTGCGAATGCCGTGCTCCTGCCGGTATCGATCCAGCACTTCGTTGTAGCAGTTATGAAACTCACGCGCCCGCTCCAGCAACTGCGAAAAGAAACGCAGCATTTCCGGCAGTCGACAAAGTCGGGAAAAAGGAACTTCCAGCAACCCCCGGCCAATTCCCGCCGCCTGCCGCATCACCGTATTTGCCACCACAGCAGAACTGTCGCCGAACGCAGCGTACCTTGATCCTGCGGCTGCCACGCGCCCCGCCACTTCCGGTAACCCGGATTCCAGCAACGCCCGCTCAGCACGAGCAAACACGGTGGCAATCTCGGCCCGTGAGACCAGCTGACTTGTCAGGTACAATCCCGGCTGCCGTGATAACGAAACACGCTCCGTGCGCCGGCGAACTACGGCCGACGGCGATGTTGTTCCCTCGGCCACCGGGATCTCAAACGCCCCCGCATCCCCCTCGTCCGTGTCAATCAGCACCGCGATGCCATGCAGATCCCGGGATCGAACGAATTGCTCCGTCGCTTCATATTTCCATGTCAGACCCGCATGAAAAATGACAGGCTGGTGCCCCGTCATCACAATAGGAATCGGTGCGTGCTCGCCCGTCTGCGTGACGGGCTCAGAAAGCGAAAGATCACGTTCCTCAGCCACAGTCCACAAAAAACGCTGATAGTCAGCCGCAATTCTCAGAAGTGAAATCCGGGCACCGCTGCGCAAGGAGGCCAGCGATTCTGAAGCCGGACGCCACAGCGCACATGGCCACTGCGTCAGCGGAGGTATTGTCACGGTTCGTTCGTAGGACATCGTTGGGGACATAGGCAGGATTGCTCAGAGCTCCCGGCTCGGAAATTGAGAATGATTCACTGACCGCGTTTGCAGAAAAAACGGGGCCTACGCGTTAGGGCGCTGCAGACGTTCAGGATAGACTGCGGCGCCCTGGAGTCCAACCCCCTGACAGAAGATGCCGGATTGAGCCGGATCATGGATCGAAATTCTCTGGACAATTCTCGTGTTGCACCTGCGGCACCCACAGCCAGCGTCGCCTTATCGGGCGCGACGGGGGATTCGCTGACGTTTCCCCTTCCACTGTCCCCATTCGAAGACTACATGCTGACGGATGACCGTGCATCACATCCCATGGTCATTGTGATGCTGGTTGACGTCAGGGGAAGCCTGAATGAGCAGGAGTTTCGAGAATCCGTGCGCGAAGTGCTGCACGTACATCCCCTGCTGCGCTGCCGAATCGAATCCATTCATGGATGCAACGTCTGGATTCCCTGCGAAACCACGCCGGACCCGGTCCAGTGGGAGATCCTCACCACAGGACGTCCCGAGGAACGTTTTCCCGAAGTCTGCCCACTGAATGTCAGGGCAGGGCAGGGCCTTCGTATTCATGTCTATCGCGGTGAGCACAACGCACGCGTAATCCTCGAACTGCACCACTGCTGCTGCGACGGTATCGCCGCGGTCCAGCTCATCGGTGAGCTGTTTGCTCGCTACGGACAAAAGTCTGCCCCGGCCGCCAGTCTGCAGCCGGAGTTCGCTGAGCCCGATGCGAATCTTCTCCCGCTACGAACAGAGACTCCAACCGAAAACAAAGCGGCACCACCAGCCAGACGCTCCCTCACCCGACTCTGCGGGAAAATCTGCCGGCTGCTGCTGCGACGCCCCAGTCGACTGGCCGACTCCAGACAGCGCGCCGCGCATGCAGCTACCGGCTCCAACTTTCAGCCTCATCGGCAGTCCATTTTCTTTCGGACCTTGTCACGCGACGCCTATCGAGCCATCCGGGGCGTGGTGGTTCGACACCGCGTGACATTCAACGACCTGCTGTTGCGGGAAATGCTCCTGCATGTTCGAGACTGGAACTCAACAGCCGGCATCGCAACTCCGGCCTCGTGGGTGCGTATTGCTGTGCCAATCAGCATGCGGTCTCCCATGCATGCCGATATACC
>JBDKIW010000444.1:0-4189 GCA_039796955.1 Planctomycetota bacterium | reverse complement strand
GGAGGCTGGCCTGCCGATTCAGGAGTTGAAGACGTTGAGGCTCACGGAGCAGGCGAGGAAGAATCTGGGATTGGTTTCAAGGCCCGCGAAGGCTCAGGTGTACTGGCGAACTCTGGAGATTCCCGGAGAGATTATGGACCGACCGGGGTATTCGGATCGCGGCGTGACATCTCCGGCGGTTGGTGTGGTGGCCGAGGTGCATGCGTTTCCGGGCGATTTGGTGAAGCCCGGGGATCGATTATTTACGTTGCGATTGTTCAGTGAATATCTGCAGAACGCGCAGGCGGAGTTGTTTAAGGCGACGCGGGAAGTGCAGCTGATTACGGAACAGCATGTGCGTCTGGAAGGGTTGGTGAAAGCCGGAAGTGTTCCGGAATCCCGATTGATTGAACTGGACAATCAACTGCGTCGTCAAACAGCATTGATTCAGTCGTTTCAGCAGGACTTGTTGACTCGGGGACTGAATCCGGAGCAGATTCGCAGTGTGACGGAGGGGGTGTTTGTCTCGACGATCGATGTGGTGGCTCCCCCGGCGCTGGAGTTGCCGGTCGACGGTGTGGCGGGACCGCCGCGGGACGTTGTGAGTGAAGCTGTGGACCAGAGCGATGCCGCTGGTGGTGGTGCGGGGTCATTTGAGGTGCAGGAGCTGCATGTCGAGCTGGGGCAGCAGGTTCAGGCGGGGCAGTTGTTGTCGACACTGTCGAATCATCAGTCGCTGCTGATTGTTGGCCATGCCTTCAAGCGTGAGGCCTCGGTACTGGCCAGAGCTGCGGAGCAGCGATGGCCGATTGGCTGCAGTTTTGCGGAGGATGATCAGACTGACTGGCCGCCATTTGAGGATGTTCTGGAAATTCGTCATCTCGCGAACTCGATCGATTCCGAGACTCGGACGTTTGATTTCTTCGTTTCGTTGCGCAATCAGTCGAGGGCTTATGAGCAGGACAAACGAGCGTTTGTAATCTGGCGATTTCGTCCCGGTCAGCGTGTACGGTTGCGAGTCCCGGTGGAACAGATGCAGGATGTACTGGTGCTTCCGGCTGCGGCGGTTGTTCGGGAGGGGCCGGAGGCGTGGGTGTTCCAGCAGAATGGCGATTTATTCAATCGGCTGCCGGTTCAGGTTCTGCATGAGGACCGGTTGCAGGTTGTCGTGGCCAGTGGCGGCAGTGTGAAGCCGGGTTTGTATTTGGCACAGGGTGCGGCAGCGACGTTGAATCGTGTGCTGAAAGCGCAGGCGGCCAGTGGCCTGCGTGCGGACGTCCATGTGCATGCGGATGGAACGGTGCATGGTGCTCATTGAGGTGACGAATGCGGGGGGCTCCGCTGTGGTGGCTGGGGCGTGATCTGAGGGTAAGTCTCTGGAAGTGATTGTAGATCGTCATGTTCAATGCGGTGATTCGTTTCGCGCTGCGTTATCGGCTGCTGGTGCTGTTCATCAGCATAGCGCTGATGGTGTATGGCTCCTACCTGGCGACACAGATGCCCATTGATGTCTTTCCGGACCTCGACCGTCCGCGCGTGATCATCATTACGGAATGTCCGGGGCTGGCGGCGGAGGAAGTGGAGACGTTGGTGACGCAGCCGATTGAGGTGGCGTTGCTTGGAGCGAGCGGTGTTCAGGCGGTTCGCAGTCAGTCGACGGCGGGTTTGAATGTGATCTATGTCGAGTTCGACTGGAACACGGAGATTCGTGCGGCACGGCAGACGGTCCAGGAGCGTCTGAGCACGCTGGGCAGCGTGCTGCCCGAGGGGATTCTGCCGCAGATGACTCCACCGGCATCCATCATGGGACAGATTCTGATTGCGGGTTTGTATCGGCAACCGGGGCCTTCCGGCGGGGAATTGTTTCCTGTGGAGGGTCACGAATGGATGGTGGAGTTGCCGCGTGACGGGCTTGCGGACGCGGTCAGCGTGACGGAGCCGGGCCAATTGAAAGTCTGGCAGCCGGTAGATCGCCATCGTGTGGAAACGTGGAAGGCGGTAACCGTTGGCGACGTGACTTGGCATGTGCCTGAACAGCAGGCCGGGGCACCGGACGAAGGCGAGGAGACGGTTCCCCAAACTGCGGCGACGATTGTGATTGAGGGGCGACCCTGTGTGGTGCAGTTTCCTTCGAAAGCGGCGAAGCAGATGTCACTGCGTACGACGGCGGACTGGGTCGTGCGCCCGGCGATCCTGAAGGTAACGGGCGTAGCCGAAGTGTTTCTGGTGGGTGGGGACAGGAAGCAGTATCAGGTGCTGATTGATCCTGCGGCTCTGCTGGAATACGGGGTATCGCTGCAGGAGGTTGAGGAAGCGTTGCGCCAGAGCAATCTCAACACGAGTGGGGGTTTTGCCGTGCAGGGAGAGGCGGAGCGGCCGATTCGTGTGCTGGGGCGACCGGGCCCGGAGGAATTCCGAGTCGCTGAGGATCTGGGAAAGATACCGCTGAAGCATCATGCGGATCGTTCAGTGCTGCTGAACCAGGTCGCGCGGGTGGTGGAAGGGCCGCAGTTCAAACGTGGTGATGGCGGGGTGAATGGCCAGCCGGGGGTGGTCTTTACGGTCGTCAAGCAGCCACACGTGGATACTCGAGCACTGACGGACAGTCTGGAAGCAGCTTTTACCGAGGCTGAGGCGTCACTTCCGGCTGATATCGTGATCAATTCAGAGTTATTTCGGCTGAAGAATTTCATCGATCGGGGCCTGTTTAATGTTGGTGAAGCGCTGGTGATTGGCGCTGTGCTGGTCGTGATTATTCTGTTCCTGTTCCTGCTGAATTTTCGCACGACGTTTATTACGCTGACAGCGATTCCACTTTCGCTGGTAATTACCACGCTTGTCTTTCGCTTCTGGGGCTACATGACTGGTCAGCATTTGTCGATCAACGTCATGACACTGGGAGGACTCGCTGTTGCCATGGGGGAACTGGTGGACGATGCGATCGTGGACGTGGAGAACATCTTTCGACGGCTCAGAGAGAACAACAATCTGGAGCAGCCACGGTCAACACTGGTGGTTGTTTATGAAGCCAGCAAAGAGATCCGTAGTGCGATCGTGTTCGGGACGGCGGTGGTGATTCTGGTATTCCTGCCGTTGTTTGCATTGTCGGGTGTTGAAGGGCGTCTGTTTGCCCCGCTGGGGGTGGCTTATATTGTGTCGATTCTCGCTTCGCTGGTTGTTTCGCTGACTGTGACGCCGGTGCTTTCGTGGTATCTGCTGCCACAATCCCGAGCGACTCATGCGGCGGGTGACGGACTTTTGCTTCAGTTTCTGAAGCGACTGGCCGGGTATCTGATTCGTCTGAGCATAGCGAGGCCAAGGCTGCTGATGCTGGTCACCTGGCTGATGGTGGCATGGTCAGGTTACGAGGTATCGCAGCTGGGGCGTGACTTTCTGCCGCAGTTTGACGAGGGCAGTGTGCAGATCAATCTGACATTGCCACCGGGGTCTTCCCTGGATGCATCGTATCAGGTGTCCCTGGTGATCGATCGCAAACTGCAGCAGATGCAGAAAACGGAGACCAATCCGCAGGGGGCTCTGCTGCATTTTGTTCGTCGGACTGGTCGAGCGGAGATGGATGAGCATGCGTCGCCGGTCAATGTCAGCGAGTACATACTGAGTATGAACCCTGATGTGCAGAACTATCGTGACGAAATCCTCAGGAAGTTGCTGACGGAACTGCGAGAAGAAGCTCCGGGCGTGGACATCGAGGTGGAGCAACCTCTGGCTCATCTGATCAGTCACATGGTTTCGGGCGTTTACGCGCAGATCGCCATTAGAATTCAGGGCGATGATCTGGACGCTCTGCAGCGGATTGCTGAGCAGGTCAGGCGGACGCTGCAGTCCGTTCCCGGGGTAACGCCACCGATTGTGGAGCCTGTGCGGCAGACTGAGGAGTTGCATATACGACTTCGAGCGGATGATCTGGCGTTTCACGGGGTCACGCGAGCCTATGTGGCCCGGATTGTGCAGACGGCCCTGCAGGGTGAGGTTGTTTCGAAGATTCTGGAAGGTCAGCGACGATTTGATCTGCTGGTGCGGCTGGAAGAGAATTATCGCACTGACTACGCCAATCTGGGGCGACTACGAATTGATCTGCCTGGCGATCGGGGACAGATTGAGCTGCGGGAGCTGGCGGATATTGAAGTGGGTTCTGGTGCGAATGCGGTGAATCGCGAGAACGCCCGGCGACGGATTGTGGTTCGCTGCA
>JBDKIW010000443.1:0-4331 GCA_039796955.1 Planctomycetota bacterium | reverse complement strand
GCGGACAGAGACTTCATTTTAATCACTGGAATCCGGCAACATGGTTTTGATTGCAGACTGGAAAAAGTCCACGTTTGATCCGCGTAAAGAGCTTGAGATCGACAAGATTTTTCGACTTGCGGTCAAGCACAAGTGTTCGGACATACATCTTCAGGTCGGACGGCCGCCGATTTTCCGTATTCGAGGTGGCCTGCGGGAACTGGACATGCCGCCACTTGGGGAAAGTCAGATGATTGAGCTGACATTCCCGATGATGGACCAGCGAAACCTCGACATCTTCCATATGAATGGCGGGGCTGACTTTTCGAAGGTGGTCACGGCAGATAACGAGCCGTGGCGATTTCGCGTGAACCTGCTGACACAATTGGGAAAAGTCGGCATGGTAGCTCGAAAGATTGAGCGATCCATTCCGCCGTTTGAAAAGCTGTTTCTGCCACCGTGCATGGTGGATCACTGTAAATACGACCAGGGGATGGTGTTGCTGGCGGGCGTGACGGGATCGGGCAAGAGTACGACGATTGCCTCGATGCTGGACTGGATCAACCGCAACATGAACAAGCACATTCTGACGATTGAGGACCCGATTGAGTTCATCTACACATCGGACAAGTGCCTGATCAATCAGCGGGAAATTGGTCAGGACGTGATTGACTTTCACATCGCGATGAAGCATGCGGTGCGTGAAGACCCCGACATTATGCTGGTGGGTGAGATGCGTGACCGCGAGACCTTCGAAACGGCCATTCATGCGGCCGAGACGGGGCACCTGGTATTTGGAACCATTCACGCCCCGGGGGCTCCCGGAACAATCTCGCGTATTCTGGACTTGTTCCCCTTCGACATGCACAAGGCAATTCGAGCGAGTATTGCCATGAATATGAAGTGCATTGTTGGTCAGAAGCTGTTGAAAACGCTGGTAGACGTACCTCCACGAGTACCGATTGTGGAGATCATGAGCTTCAATCCCACGGTGCGTAAGCTGGTGATGGAGGAGATGGACGAAAAGCTCTGGGCGGCGATTCGAATTGGCAAGACGGAGGGCATGCAGTTATTCAATGACAGCCTGTATGACTTCGTGAATCGCGAAATGATCAGCCGGGAGGCCGCGTTTGAGATTTCTCCGAACGTCGAGGAGTTGAAGATGCGCCTGAAGGGCATTGAGGTGAAGGGATCGGCGATTCTGTGAGGGATCGGGCGGCCTGTTTCGGTTGCGTTCAGTTTTTCTGCGTTGGCCATAAGCCGATTCAGGTATGTGAAACTTTGCCTGACGGTCGCCGTACAGGAGACGAGGGAGTGCATGGCGGACAAAGGGCGTAAGCATCACCGGCCAAAGCACCAGGGCAGCAAAGTGCGCGTGGACCTGCGTCGAAACAAGCAGTCGCGTGCTCGGCAGCAGAATCTGACTCACGATCTGCTCAGTGATCAGGAGAACGCTGCGGATGTGAACCAGACGGAGAGAGTGACAGCGCGGGGAGATTTGTTCCGACGTCGCACGATGGTGGGGATCCGTGTCGAGGGAGATCAATTGCTGCGGGACGTGGACGAGACCACGTGTCTGCGTGGACGCGTCACGAGTTTTATCGGGTTGCACATCATCGTGCGTTGCGAGCAGACGGGCACGGAGTATTCGTGTTCGGTGCGGGGTGTCCTGCGTTCACTGGCGCGAGACGCCAGAAATGTGGTGGTTACGGGGGACCGGGTGTTGTTTCGTCAGGAGGGCGACGCGACTCAGGGGGTAATTGAGCGTGTGGAGCCTCGCCATGGAATTCTGTCTCGAGGCAGTCAGGGGCGGGAGCACATCCTTGTTGCGAACATCGATCAGGTGTTGATTGTCACGTCGGCGGCAGACCCGGAATTTCGACCGCAGCTGGTGGACCGGTATCTTGTGTGCGCTGAGGAGCGGGGCATTCTGCCGTTGATCTGCATCAGCAAATCGGACCTGATTGACCCCACGATTTTGTTGCCGAATATCCGGGCATTTGGGCGAGCGGGCTACACGGTGGTCCTGGCCAGCACGCGTACTGGAGAAGGCATTGCCCGACTGCGTGAATTGCTGCGTGGGCGGCAGACGGCGGTGAGTGGCCAGAGCGGAGTCGGCAAGTCCTCGTTGTTGAACGCGATTGATCCGGAATTGGGATTGGCGACTGCGGACGTCAGCGACTGGACGCACAAGGGGACTCACACGACACGTCGGGCGCGGCTTGTTCCGTTATCGCTGGGGGGCTGGGTCTGTGATACGCCGGGGATCCGTCAGTTTGAGCTCTGGAACGTATCGCTTGAAGAAGTCGACGGGTACTACATTGAGTTTCGTCCGTTCATCTCTTACTGTCGCTTTCCCAACTGCACGCACATTCATGAGGACCATTGCGGCGTGAAGATGGCGGTGGATGGCGGTCTGATTTCGACGGTACGTTATCAGAGTTACCTGCGACTCAGGGAAGACGACACCTGGGCATGGAAAAACCCGGCTCGGGGCACTGCCAAATCCTGAGCATTTCGAGCAGTCCTGATACCCGGATGCGGCGAACGCGTTGCGAGCAAATGGCTGTAAGGTGATTGCGATACCTCATAAAGGTCCAGGGGAAGCGGGATTTGACGGCATAGCAGTTGCCGCACGAATCTGCAAAAATGCCGTCGGCGGCTGGTGAGCTCTGCGCGGGGACTGGCCGGCAAGCCGTGTGCTGGTGAATGAGTAGCGCAACGAAGGGGTCGAGGCGATGTTCTTCTGGGTGCGGGAATTAGCGGGCTGGGGGATGATCGGCGGATCGCTGGTGATTCTGCGGATGGGTCTTGGCTTGGCCATGAATACGCGGGAGCCGAAGATTGTCGAGGCTTCGGTCGTGATGTTTGCGGCTCTGGGACTGATGCGTGCGGGGATTCTGCTGATTCGGATGTCAACGGCCGCGCGTTTAAGTCGACTGGAAGTGGACGGGGAGCGCCGTGGCTGACGCCGAGGGGCCTCAGAGTGCGGCGTGGTCGCATGAGACAGTGAGCAAAACACGGGGGCATGGTGTGGCCATGGACAGGGTGACTCCGTCCGGCAACACCGGGAGTCACAGATGACGGCAGCGAGTGACAGTGGGGGTGAACGGACCCAGGAATCCGGAGCAGCGGAAGCGGGAACCATGTGGGAATTGCTCCGTGTGGCACTGCCGCTGATGGTCAGTTCGGGGTCGCAGTCACTGATGAATGCCGCCGACAGAATCATTCTGGCGGGTTGTTCGGAAGAGGCCCTGGCGGCTGTCACACCGGCGTCGATGCTGCACTGGACAGTGATCTGCATACCGCTGGGAACCGTGCTGTATGCCAACACATTTCTGTCGCAATACGAAGGAGCGGGGCGAACCGACCGGATGATGTCATCGCTCTGGCAGGCGATCTGGCTGGCCTTGTTCACGGGAACCTTATTGTTGTTCTGCATTCCGTGGACGCGGACATTCCTCGCGTACACGGGTCATCCGCCGGTCGTGGTGGAGTATGAAGCGCAGTACTTCAACACGTTATGTGCGGGTTGTCCGATTCTGTTTGTGTCGACGGCGCTGAGTTGTTTCTTCAGTGGGCGGCGGAAGACATCGACTGTGATGTTGATCAGTCTGGTGGCGGTATCGCTGAATTTCGGGATGGACTATTTGCTGGTGTATGGGATTGGCCCGATTCCGGAGTTGGGGATTCGGGGGGCCGCGCTGGCCACGGTTGCCGCGCGGTGTGTGGAGTTGCTGATTTATGGAGTGTTACTGGTTCGGGAGTGTCGACGACTGGGACTGCCGCTGTGGGAGTCGTGCGGTGTGGATCGATCGTTGCTGCGGCATTTTGTTCGATTCGGGATTCCGAGTGGCCTGCACTTTTTTGTGGACAACTCCGGCTTTACGGCATTTCTGATGCTGGTGGGACGATTGAGCAGTACCGCGTTAGCGGCGACCAATCTGGCCTTCAGTGTGAACGGCCTGATTTTCATACCGCTGCTGGGATTTGGAACAGCCATTCAGACGCTGGTGGGGCATCACCTCGGTTCGGGTCGTACTGACTGGGCGCGGCGGACGACTCGCAATGCCGTGATCCTGGGGCTGACATGGACGGGGTTGACTGGAGCACTGTTGATCGCCTTTCCCCAGCAGGCGTTGTGGCCGTTTTTCTTTTTTGCGGACCGTTCGGACGGGGAAGGCGTGGACATTGCGGGCCTGGCGGCGGACGCGCATGTGCTGTTGAACTTTGTGGCCGTCTATTCGGTCTTCGACGCGTTAGCCGTCGTGTTTTCCTCAGCGCTTCGCGGGGCAGGGGACACGCTTTATCCGATGCTGATGATACTGGGGTGCAGTTGGCTGGTGATGGTC
>JBDKIW010000442.1:0-6690 GCA_039796955.1 Planctomycetota bacterium | reverse complement strand
GTGCCAGCCAGCCCCAGATACGGTTCTGTCGCTCGCTTCGCTGTGTGATCCAGCAAACCTTCGTAGACGTGACCGATCTGTTCAATATCCAAGGCCCGAAAGCTGACTCGCCGTGCCTCCGCCGGACCGCCACCGGGCACCTTGATTTGCAGCAGTTGCAAGGCTTCCAGCAGATGCAGGACCGTGCGGTTATTGACTGGCAGTGGACTGGCCTTCTCAAGCCGCCACGTGGTTCCCGCCTTGCGACCCTCGAGGAACGGAAAGCGGTCGGGATTGAAGAGACTGCCACCGTAGGCCGGAATATGAATGTCGTTGTGCTGCAGCCCACCATAGACCGCTCGGAAAGCGGCCAGCAATCGCTGCCATGCATCGTATCGCCGTTCCAGCAGCTCTTCGCCGTGCTGATCGGCCAGTTCCCGCAACTGGCGGCTGATCGTGCACACCGAATAGTTCTGCTCATACACCGGAAACGGTTTGCTGGGAATCAGTTCTCGCTCTTCCGCACAGAAGAGGAATACCAGTCGCATCATCACCGTTAGAGCCGACTCGTACAACTGCTCCGGTGTCACGTCCGCGAGCAGCTCGCGGCCGAAGTCCTGATCGGCTTTGTCCAGCGAATGAATCAGCACCTCCACCGCCTTACGAACCTGATAACCCAGCTGGTCCGTCACCTCCTGCTGATTCGAAGCACTCTTCGCCAGCAGCGATTCCAGCGTCTGGTCATCCGGCACCCCGTAAAATCTCTGCACCGACAGCAGACTGCGGAAGGCTCGCAGTGTGATCGGTTCATCCAGCCACAGCGACGCATACCACGACGCATACCCGCTGGTCTCCCCCTTCGGCGCATCCACCAGCATCCAGTGGTCGCCATTGGTGACAAGCCCCAGCCGCACGCCGGTTCCGTGCAGTAACTCGGTCATCCGGGTATCGGGTGAAGCTTTCCACGACGAGCCAGCGACGTAACTGCTGAGATCCTGTGAACGGGGATAGGATTGGATGAGGAGGCGTGGTTTTCCGGACTGTGGATCCGCCACCACAAAGCTGGGTCGCAGCAGTTCGTGATGTTCAGGGACCTCTACCTGCAGCGTCTGTGCGATACTCTGGCCTTCCCGCAGCACTCGATCGTCCAGGTCCAGTGTCTGTGACAGCACAAATCGAATCCATGCCTGATGGCGGACCGGATCGGCACGTCGGGACTCCGTAGCTTCCTGCCAGACCGTGAATTCCTGACGCAGCAGGCGAACGTGGTCAGGATCATGTGGTTCGAGGCCGGCAGTGAAGGCTTCCATGAGCACTGGGAGGCTCAGGAATGGTCCTGAAACCGGGACGAGGGAAAGCCATTCGGTGTGATGACGTGCGATGGACATGTTGGAAAATCACCACGGAAGACACGGAATACACGGAAAAAGGGACGCAGGATGAAGAGCGGGTGAGATCAGAGAATTGTACGTTGGTAGTCAGGTTAAGGGATCACCATGGAAGACACGGAACAAGGGGACGCAGGGTGAAGAGCGGGGGGAGATCAGCGAATGATTCGTTCGTGTTCAATTTTCGGATGATGACCAAAGTTCACCAGAAGACCGACTCGATGCCCTGATGCCTTCAGGTAGTTGTGAAGTTGAGCGCGATGGGCGTCGTCGAGCACGCTAACGGCTTTGATCTCAACAATGATCTTCTGAAAGCATATGAGGTCCGGGATGTAGATCTGCCTGAGAGTGTGTCCTTTGTACGCCAGAGACACACTTGGCTGAATCTCAAAGGGTATTGACTGCAGCGATAACTCAATCTCCAAACACTCCTGATACACAGCCTCCAAAAAGCCGCAGCCCTTTTCCTTATACACCTCGAAACACGCACCGAGGATCTTGTATGTTTCCTCTTCATAAAGCAGCGTCATCGGACACTCTTTCTCTTCCTGCATTTTTCTCTCTTCCGTGTATTCCGTGTGTTCCGTGGTCAATTCATCTTCTCCGGCACGAGGAACATCACGGCCACCGGGAACATCCTCGCCTGTGGGTTTGCAAATCTGGCACGAATGGCCGCGGTTTCGCGTTCGATTTCTTCCGGAATTTCATTGACTCGCGCTCGCATCGCGTCCTTGTTCCGGTCATACCGCTCCTGTTCCTCTGTGGCGAACAGTGTCGGTTGCACGTAAACCGGGTCGTTCAGCTCGCTTTCAATCGACTTCTTCAGTTCCGTCAGAATTGATGCAATATCACCCGCTTCCTTGTCGGCTCTTTCCGACAACTTCTTCTGCAGGCCATCCACCAGCTGCTTCATTCGAGCTTCCAAAACTGAGGCCAGCGGTGCTCGGAACCCGGGATACAACTCCAGCAGCCGCTGCTGCACCGCCTGAGACGGAGCCCGATCGGTGCCTGCGGCAATCGCCTCCTCGGTCTGGCCAACGTTCAGGCGACCGCTCCATTTCTGATCCTTGATGAACCCGCCAGCAGCAATCATCTCCTCGTGCAACCGATGACTGTCACCGCCAATCACTACCAGCCGCGCAAATGCGACGACCGCCGGGAATTCCAGCACATCATTCGGGACCACTCGTGACGTCACTCGCTGCAGCTTCGATCGCCCTTTGTCCGCCCAGACCTCCGCTCGCAGCAACCGCAGGCACATCTGCGGCAGACGATGGTTCAAATGCACCAGCACCACGTCATCGCGGCCTCGTGATACCGACTCGTCAAATGTGATCGGACGAACGTCCTTTGTGTGCGGATGCTCAAGACCTTCCGCACAGGCTGCCCAACTGCCTTTGAGTGGTGGCAGAGTGTAGAGGCGGGGTGGTTGGTGGGCGGTATCGGATAGTGAGTAATTGGGGGGTGTTTCGGCGGTCAAGCTGGGGTCACCGGAACGGCTGCCGCGCTGCTTCTTTGTCTCGACAGCAATACGCACGCTGTCCTGCCCTGCGTTTTCTTTTTCCACCCGCCACTCATCACCCGCCACCAATCCCGGCTGTCCTGCCAGCGACAAACCGACCTGCACGACCTGTGCGATGTTTTCAGGTGACAGCCGCAGCTCTCGACGCGTTTCCCGGTACTGGGCCATCAGCGCCTGCACCTGCTTCTGCAGATCTCGCTCAAATCGCAGCATCCGACGAATCGGCTCGGATTCCTTCTCGGCCTTTTCCGTATCCAGTCGCGTTCGGCGGCCCAGCATGGCTTCTTCCACCTGTTGCGCAATCACCATCCCAACCTTGCCAAGGTCCTCCCGGATAGTCTCAATCTTCAACGCCACCCGCATCAGGAACTCCAGATCCGCATCCATATCGGATACAGTGCCACCGGACTGGCGGCTCTGGCGTTCTGCGTAGCCCTGGCCCACAAAGTGATACACCAGCACCTCAGACGCCTTTTGGCCATGCCGGTCGACACGACCATTCCGCTGTTCCATCCGGTTTGGATTCCACGGAATTTCATAGTGAATCAGGCGAGAACAGAAGTTCTGGAAGTCGAGACCTTCCGATGCAGCATCCGTGGCCAGCAGAATTCGCACAGGGCTGATGTCGGGGGCCGTCTGAAATGCGGCCTTCACTTCTTCTCGCAGCTCCGGGTCCATGCCACCGTACATTGTCAGCAGACGGTCGCCGGTGGTGAAGCCTTCACTGGCAAGAACTTCCTGCAGCCAATGCTGAGTCGCTCGGTATTCCGTAAAAATGATGACCCGTTCCTGGCTCCATTTTCCGCCGGGTTTCAGGTGCGTCTTCAGCCATTCAATCAATTGGCGAACTTTTGAGTCCCGCTGGCCTGAAGCCCGATCCGCCCAGTCTCGCATGGTTTTCAGCAGGGCCCGTTCTTTGTCGGTCGGTTCACGGAACAGACGTGTGGCGGTGTCCAGAGCATCAGCGGTGGCATCGTCGTATTCGGTGTCGTCCGCATAATCTTCGTCCATCCGATCCAGTTCCAGCTGCAGCGACCGCTGGGTGGGGCGAGCCACCTTCTTGCGGGCTGTGACCAGCGAACGCTCATGCTGCGTCAGAGTTGTCAGGAATGCTGCGGGACAGGAGAACAAACGTTTTTTCAGTGTCTTCAGCACGAACTCAGTCGCAAAGCGTTCTGTTTGATCTTCGGCGTGGGACGTTCGGAGTCGTGTGTATTCCTTCAGAGCCGCGTGGACACTGCGTTCTTCGTCCGAGTACGGCACTTCGATGGGCTTCAGAATGCGAGGTGGAAAGCGGCGCATTCCCAGGTGATTGAAGGCGAACGACGGATCGCTTTTCAGGCGGCGGACCATGACTGCTTCCAGCTGCCGACGGTCCGGATCGCTGATTCGTGAAAATCGCTGGTTGTCCAGCAGTTCCAGCAGGGCACTGAAACTTTCGCGATAGCCGTTGTGCGGAGTGGCTGTCAGGAACAGTTTGTGTTCGAAGTGCGGCACCATGTGTCGCAGCGTCTGAGTTCGCAGCGAATCGGCCGAGTACTGACCTACTCCGGAAGGCGCACAGTTATGGGCTTCGTCGACGATCAGCAGGTCATATTTTCGCGGGTAGATGGATTCGCCGGGTGCAGGCAGAGTTTCACGGAACAGTCGCATGGGCCGTTCGCGTTTGATGAAGTCGATACTGGTGATCAGTCGCGGGAAGTGGGACCACGGATTGACATGAATGCCTCGGCGACGACGCAGGTCTCGCATCAGGCTGGAATCCACGATGCGAAAATCGAGGCCGAACTTGTCTCGCATCTGTTCCTTCCACTGGATCTGCAGTGATGAGGGGCAGACGATCAGAATTCGACGAGCTCGGTGCCTGAGCATCAGCTCGAGGGCGACCATGCCGGCTTCGATCGTTTTGCCAAGGCCGACGTCATCGGCGATCAGCAGGTTGACGCGAGGCATCTGGATGGCTCGAACGACCGGATCAAGCTGATAGTCTTCCAGCTCGATGCCGCTGCGGAACGGAGCCTGAATGTTCTTGTGGTCGGCGGATGAAGATGCTCCCCAGCGAACAGCATCGAGGAACGCATCCAGTGTCTGCGGAGAATCAAACCCGGTGGGTTCGGGCAGGGCCACCTTTTCGACGATTCTGGCCCCCGGTTCGATTTCCCAGACGACCTGCAGTTCTTCACCCAGACCGTCGTCTTCGATGGACGCCAGCGTGAGCAGCGTCTGAGCAGAACTTCCGGGCAGCTGCATGGCGGGAGCGGGCAGCGTTCCCGGCTTAACGTGAGTCACCACCCACTGACGTGATCGAACCTGCACCACCTGCCCCTGTTCGGGCACGTTATGGGTGGCAATGTCGTTTTCCGACAGTTCCAGAGTAGCCATGATTGACGTCTTGCCGGGTGCGTGAAGTGGGGCAGATGATTCCACGTCTTGTGGCGTTCATCGTTTGTGGAGGACAGGCTGGCGGCGGATCCGGCTGAAGAGAAGTATTGAGCAATCACTGCCGGGATCCCGCAGGAGCGGAGATTCTACCAAAGCCCAAGGGGGCAAAACAGCATGCCATGGGCGAAAAAAGTCTGGAAAATACTCAGAAAAACACCCAAAGCGAAACATGCGTACACAGGGTCGGACATAACTATGTCCGACCTCAAAGTGACTACATGGGTAAGTGCCTTTTCGTGGGCTCTCAACAGTCTGGCACGTCGTCAGGCGGGGTCCACCCGCATCGCCGATAGTCGCGGCAGCGGTGTGAAGGCAGGGGACTGACCAAGCGGCCAGCGGACCGCGCATCGAGTCGGCAGGCTGGCAGCTGCGGTCGAGGTTTGCTGCAGCGAATGACTGCGATTCCGAGATCGCACAGAAATTTCAGGCGAGGGCTGACGACGCCTGTAGCGTGCTGAGTGGGTGGCGTCGCCAGTCTGGTCTGCAGAGTATGGCAGGCAGCATGATCGACGGCTGGAATCATGGGCTCACGACACCGAGGGGAGCGAGACGGTCACTTGATTCCGAAGGAGTGAGTAGATTATTCTGACGTCGTGGACAGCGATCATGCGAAGGCCGGCAAAATGCTCGCCAAAGCCGGACAGGAGGGAGTGCAGCATGTGGATGAGGTTGGTGCAGTTGTCAACGCGGTTGCGAAGAACGGAGATAGCATAAAACTCCTGGACAAAGCAATTGATTCATGGTGTTTCTCTCCTGACACGCTGGTCGCTGCGGAATCAGGGAAAAAAGCAATTCGGGAGATTGAACCGGGCGAACGGGTGTTTGCGTATGACTACGGCGCGGGGCGGTTTGTACTGGCAGACGTGCTGCAGCGGCATGAGAATTTGTACTCAGGTCCGTGGGTTACGTTTTCCGCGAATGGCGAAAACATCGCGCTGACGGCCAATCACCCGATCTGGGTGGTCGATGGCGATGGTCTGTCAGATCGGGCTGCCCCGGAGCACCTCGACATCCGAGAAGACGAGGGCAAATCGCTTGTCGGGCGCTGGATCAACTCGCAGGACCTGCGGGTGGGCGATGTGCTGCTGTCGAGAACCGGCGGCAATCTTGTCATCGAGCGTGTCGAAGTCTCGGACTCGGTGAACGCCCCGGTCTGCAACCTGACGGTTCGCGATTACCATACGTTTCTGGTGGGGGCCGATGAATTGCTGGCCCATAATTTAAGCTGGTGCGAGCTTCTGGAAAAGAAGTGGGGGCGAGAGAAGCCACAAGAACTGATTGAGCTTGCTGAGAAATACGGCTATGACCTCAAGTACATCCACGGCCACCATATCGTGATGAAAGGTGCGAATGATATCT
>JBDKIW010000441.1:0-3277 GCA_039796955.1 Planctomycetota bacterium | reverse complement strand
GCCACACTGTGCGGCTTGAGATCTCCGGGAACTCGAACAAGGTTGTCGGAGGAATTTGCAAGGACGCTGAGCGCATCGGCTCCGACCCAGCCCCGGACAAAGTCATAATTTTCCAGACGCTGCGCCTGCTGTGTGATGTGGCCAGTGACTTCTGCACTGCCGGCGTTGATTCCCAGTGCCGTCAGCCATGCCGCGAGAATAGCAGGATCCGCCCCGTGCCTGGTGGCAATCTCCTGCACCATGGTGGCATCCACGACGCGATCCTGAATGTCCGAAATCTCTGCCGCCGCGTTCAGTGACTGAAGCGTCGTGTCCTGCAGACGCGAACGGAAAGCACTCAGCTCCGAAAATAGTCGCTGCACATCCCGCAGCAGAAGATCCGGCTGACCAGGTTTGACAAAGCGAGGATTCTGCCAGAGCGCTATGTCGTGCTCAGCTCCGTTTCCGGCATCCGAGGTGACCAGAAAAAAGGTGCTGGATTTTCCATCCGCAGAAGGTGGCAACGGCCGACGGAGATCCTGACGCGTGGCGATGGGATTGACCGGAACCTGCCATGCCGTCGGGCCATCACGCTTACCAATGTGTCCGATGGTGGTGAATCGCCACAGCGACTGTTGCCACTGGGCAATCCGGCGGACCAGATCCGGCACATGTGCCGGCTGAGCTGTCTTCCACTGCTCACGAAGCCCATCCAGTATCGGGGAGGGCTCCGTTCCCTGCAGAGCCTGCCACAGTGTATTCAGGTACTTTTCGCTGAGTGCAGTTTGTCGAGCCACATCGGCCAGCGAGCGGGTTCCTGACACCAGCGCCTGTCGTTCCTGAATCAGAACCAGCAGATACTTTTCCACTGGCAACCGCCCACCACCATTTGTCTCCAGCGGAATCCCCTGCAGAGTGACCGATGTGACAGCATCGCTGTCCGAGTAGCGGGCGTAGAACCGGCGAATCGCCGCCAGCTTTTCATTGGTCCAGTCACGTGATGTAGTGGACGGAGAAAACTCAATCCCGCCCGGCAACAGCATCGCATGGCTGGCAATCCCCTTGGCTGCATCAAGGTACTTCTGCACAAGCGACGGGGACATCACGAGTGCATTTCCCACGTTCGTAAACCCCTCACCGGCTGCGCTGTCGACAGGAAATTCCTGAGCTGGCTGAAGAGCCACTCCGGTCAGATCCTCCACCGTGTATGTCAGCTCTGCATTGTTCAGACGCCGAAGAACAACCGGGCCCGGATCTCCGGCATTGGCTCGCGCATCGGCATCCAGCACCCCGCGGATCCACTGGGTCAACGACTTTCGCTCGTCTGCGGACAGCGGGTGCGTGGCCTCTTCCGGAGGCATTTCCCGATCGTCAAGCACCTCGACAGCACGCTGCCACGGAATCACATCTCCACGGATCTCTGTGACGGAATGAAACCGCTCCAGATCAAGTTCGCCCTGCTTCTGTTCCGTGGAGTGGCATTCGAGGCAGCTGCGAAGCAGAATGGCCTGCTGAGTGGCCGCAAATTCGTTCTGCAACGCTGCAAATTCGTCAGTTTGAACCGCGTTCGCGGAGGCACAGTTCAGCAGGGCGAATATGGCCAGCGCAATAGAGACGCAGAATCGAAAGCAATTGTTCATGAGCAGCTCCGGTGGGAAGAAAGCATCAGCAGCTCGGGTGGGTCAGGAGTTCTGACGCAAAGAATACCAGCCCACGTGACGCGGGTGTATCCTGAAGCCGGGGATTGCTGACTTCTACCGGAATTCGGGGGCGGGCTTCCGCAGCACGCCGGTGGCCACGGGAAATTCCTCAGCGAAAGAACTGATCCGGGTCATTGGGATCCGGTCGGGCATCACGTTCGCGACGAGTCGCCTCAAGATCAAACGTCAGATGCTTGATCTGATGACGCAGCGACGACATGTTGTCCTGAAGCAGACTCTGAATGCGTCCCTGTCGCAACACCAGATCGGTGACGCGACGCACGGCAGCCATTAGTTTTTCCGGGTCCGGGCGGGAACACCCATCGACAAGATTCCAGAGTTCCCGCAGTTCTGCAGGGAGTTGTTCGGCGGTGGAACCAGACAAAGAGGCGCGCGTCGACATGGTCGGAACTTCCGTGAAGCCGAAAGGGCAAAATGACTGATTCAGCGGGGGATGCTGACGCTGCCGATTCTGGTGAACGCGCCGCAATCTCTCAACATTCCCTGCGGAATTCTCAATTTTTTTGGCGTGGCGATTTGGCAACTGAGTAACATCACAGACAACTACTTCAGCCAATGCAATAAAACACCCTGGTTGCTTGTTCTACCAGATTTCCCAAAGACCGGTGCGTTTCCGGCTACAGAGGGTAATGCTCAGCAGCCGCCATGTTCCGGCGTTTTCACGGGTTTTTCCTGAGTTCTTCCGACCGCTGACGGGCTGAAAATCCGGTCAATTCTGGACTCGTTCTGAACCACCAAACTCTGCTAAACTGCGGCCCGGTATTGCCGGGATCACGCGGACGGTCGCCCGGTCTCATCCTGACGCACACTGACATGGATGTCGATGGTGTCTCGTTTACTTTCAGGAACAGGGTTCTTTCTGACTGCGGTTCACTGTGCCCGGTACACCCCGCGGCCAGGTGGGATCGTGGTCAGTGTCATTTGCCTGTCGCTGTTGTTTACGGCACACAGTCGTGCGCAAACGGCGACGCCACAGCCCGGGTCTGAGGTGGAGGCTGCGGCGGCAAACGATTCCGCAGAAACCTCCCCGTCCACCGCGGGCAAGGCCGCTGTATCTGACGACGCTGTATCAGACAGCACAGCTGGGGCAGGCAGTACCGCGGGGACCGCGGGGACCGCGGATAAAACGGGCACGGCAGAAACTGCCACCCCGCAATCCAATCGTAGTCGCCCTGTGATTGCTGCACCGGCGGCGCTCACCGCGTCCGAGGAAGAGCCCGCTGCAGAGTGGTTCTGCACATCCGGGCCTCAGCAGACAGAAGTCCTGCGTGAACTGGTGAATGCCGAAGGTCGCCCCACGACACGATTCCTGCTGCGAAGTCAGGGAACTCCGGAAGCCCTTCGTCTGACATCCCGTCAGAAGCCTTCACGACTGCACTATGACTTTTCAGCCAGCGTGCAGGTGGAAGCCACCTTCACCGGCGCCACCCTCGCGTTGGAAATCATGCTGCCGGACCAGACCGATCCGCGCACCGGAAAACCACTCACGATGTACCTGCCGGGGGACATGATTCGGCGTGAAGAACAGGTGCAGATGCTGCGAGTGACGGTCACGAAGAAGGGGATGGAAGCGTTAC
>JBDKIW010000440.1:0-8553 GCA_039796955.1 Planctomycetota bacterium | reverse complement strand
CGTCCAGCGACAGCACGCGGCCGCCGGACACCAGCACCTCGGTCCCACCTGCGGGGTTGGCCGCCAGATCCAGCACCGGTTCCGTCAACTCTGCCAGCGGAATGATTTCGCCATCGGTGTTCAGACGCAACAGACGTCGTTCGCTGGCGAGGACAAATTCGCCGACGGCATTCCTCGCGAAGGCGGACGTCGGAAAGTGCAGAGTTTGCAGCAGAAATCGGCGACCTTCCGGCGTGATCTGGTACAGGTCCGCTTCGCCTGCCGTGGACGTCAGTACGAAGAGGGAACCATCGGCATCGAGGCTGATGCGGCGCAGATTGGGCAGGTTTTCAGCCACCAGGCTGACCGCGGAGAATTCATCGAGGCGAAAAATACAGTTCGCTTTGTCGTCGGCAATAAATACGTGGCCTGCTTTGCTGACGCAGAGGTCTACGGGTGAGATGACTTTCACAGGCAGACGTTCGATCACAGGCCGAGACCGAACGATGATTGGATCGTGCTGATGCGGTTGCAATTGCCCGAGCCCGGCATTTGCTGGTGGGGGCGACGCGGCCTGCTGAGCGTACGCGCGAGTACCTGGGGAAGCGCAAAGCACAAATGCCAGCAGCCATCCTGCCAGATTCTTCAAAGGAATTACCGGTTCATAGCCCATTTTCGCAACGTATCCGAAGAACTTTGGCCCGCCCTTGAGACACTGCGATCAGCGAGTGCGTGTCCCAAGTATCCGCCGCGGTCTCACCCGCGTCAACAAATTCAACCCGAGTTCGTGCGAATTTCGGGGCAGAAAAAGGGGTCAGGTACCAATAGCCTAACGGCCCGCAGGGTGCTTCGCACTATTGGTACCTGACCCCTTTTTCTGCCCCTTCAGGCCTCGTCATCCAGCCCGGAGAACAAATCCCGCGTTTGTGCTGCCGCGGGCTTCCGACGTTTCTTCGTGGATTTCGCGGTTTCTATTCGCTGAGAATCAGCAGACGCCTCGGCGGATTTTGGTGGAATCGGCTCGGTGCTCTGTTCCACGGCGGGCTGCTCAGCGGTGATCTGCTCCGACGCTGACTGTTGCCCGGGGGTTGGCTGACGCCTGACCAGTTGTTTCAGGGAATCGAGCGTATCGGCATCTTCCACGCGTTTGTCTTTCCTCCAGCGCGCGATTCTGGGAAAGCGTACGGCGATTCCGGACTTGTGCCGACCGGACAATTGCATGCCTTCGAATGCCAGTTCGAACACCAGTTCTGGTCGGACACTGGACACGGGCCCGAACCGCTCAACGGTATTGTCGCGGACAAACCGATCCACCTCTTCAATTTCAGCTTTGGTCAGCCCGGAATAGGCCTTTGCAAAGGGGACCAGTTGGTCACCGTCGCGAACGGCAAAGGTGAAATCGGTGAAGCGACCGGCGCGACGACCGTGCCCCCGTTGAGCGTAGAGCAACACGGCATCGCAGTGGAAGGGTTCCGTCTTCCATTTCCACCAGACACCCGTGACGCGTCCAACACCGTAAGCGGCACTGGCACGTTTCAGCATCAGCCCTTCCACCTGATGTTCACGGCTGGATTCTCGCAACCGCACACAGTCGGCCCACGACTCAGGTTTCAGGGGTTCAGTGATGTGCAGGCAGGGGTCGGTCAAACAGGACGCAAGTTTGGTCAGTTTCTGCCGGCGTTCGACCGCTGGCAATTCGCGAACATCGCCCCCATGTTCCTCCAGCAGATCGAAAATCAGAAATCGCACGGGAATCGCAGCCTGCAATCGCGGACTTGCGGTGCGTCGATGCACCCGCTTCTGCAGTTCCGCAAAGGGCAAAAGCCGACCATCCCGCCACGCGGTGATTTCACCATCCAGAACCGTGCCATCGGGCAGGGTCGCCAGTGCCCGCTCCAATTCCGGAAAACGCCCGGCCAGTAATTCTTCCCCGCGCGACCAGAGAAACACCTGACCGCTTCGACGAATGGCCTGAGCGCGAATTCCGTCCCACTTCCAGTCGACGATCCAGTCCGACACAGGCCCCAGGCGAGTTTGCGCAGCTGAGACACTCGCGGGTTCGCCAGCGACAGCATCCGACGGAATGACAGCCGCAGCAGCGGACATGGTGTTGGATATGGTCTCGCACGGAGTGTCTGCTGCGAGTTCCTGTTCGCTCTCGCCTTCATTCCGCAGTGCCAGCAGTTCCTCACAAACCTGCTCGGGAAGCGCGTGCGCCAGACAGAACGGAAACGGACGGCTGACGTCGGTGTCCTCAGTTTCCGCAGACAGCAGAGCCTGAAAGAACGCGGCGGTCGGCGCCCAGTGGCCCATGAGTCGATGCGCGAGGACTTCCGCAGAGACCCCACTAGCCTGCGCCAGCGCGCGGACCACCAGCTTCTGGGAGACACCGACACGAAACCCGCCCGTCAGCAGTTTGTTGAAGACCAGACGTTCCTGCTGCCCCAGCTGCTCCCAGGCCTCCACGATCGCTGCTCTGCGCTGCTCATCTGTGCCGGAGGAAAGTGGCTGCAGTCGGTGCGTGACCCAGTAGTGCAATCCCTCGGCAGATTCCGACACAGCTCCGGGCAGCAGCAGCGCAATCGTCTCGGCAAGATCCCCGGTGAATTCCCGACTCACTTCAAACAGCCACTCCGGAATGCCTGCCAGCTCCGCACACCATTGCTGTAACTGGCGAATCAGGATGCTGCGACGGGGACGATGGCCGCACAGAAACCAGGTGGCCCAGACTGCATCTTCCGGGGGAACGCTTCGGAAATACTCAACCAGAGACTCAACACGCACGTTGGTCCTGGTCGTACTGTCCAGCTCCTGGCAAAGTTTGGCGAAGCGTTTCATGCGACCGATTCTAGGAAGTCAGCGGACACAAACCAGTGCCGCAGCGTGCAGTTTCGTGGTGGCAGCCATGGTCTCCTCCGGAACGCTGCACCGCGTTTCACGTATTCGTCGGGCCGCAGAACTTTCCAGGAGCGCGGGAAATTGCCTCGCGGCACCGGGAATCCTTCCAACCGTTCGGCGCCCTTGGTACCTTGTGCCGGCCGAAGTCAGATTCCAGCACCCGGCTGCAGCGCGGCCTCGCGGTCGCGCCATCGACGGGCGACGTTCTGACCACGGTCTCTGGACATTCTCTACTGCTGTCCGCGTACCTTTCCTTCCGGCGACCGCTATGATTTTTCTCCTCGACAATTACGACTCCTTCACCTTCAATCTGGTGCAGCGGATCGGTGAAATCGATCCCTCAGCAGAAATTCGAGTGGAACGTAATGATCAGATCACGCTGGAACAGATCGAGGACCTGAAGCCATCACGAGTCATCGTGTCGCCCGGTCCGTGCAGCCCGAAGGAAGCCGGTTTATCCTGTGACGTGATCGCTCACTTCGGCCGCAAAATGCCGGTGCTGGGTGTCTGCCTGGGACACCAGTGCATGGCAGAAGTCTTCGGGGCCAAAGTCGTGCGTGCCAGCCGTCTGATGCACGGAAAAACTTCTCAGATCTCGCACACCGGAAAAGGGATCTTCGCCGGAGTTCCCAATCCGTTTCAGGCCACCCGCTATCACAGTCTGATCGTCCCGCAGGAAACAATTCCGGACTGCCTGGAAGTGACCGCGTGGGTCCAGGATCCGGGACAGCCTTTTGAAGTCATGGGCATGCAGCATCGCGATCTGCCCGTGCACGGCGTACAGTTTCACCCCGAAAGCTTCCTGACGGAAAAAGGCTACGACCTGCTCCGAAATTTTCTCGCCCTGTAATCCGCCCGACCCGGTCCACGTGTCGACCAGCACGACGCGCTGGCCCCGGGGTCAGTACGCTGGTCATACGCCGGTAACAGGCCAATCCCCGGACCATCCTGATTCATTCATTTCGTTCAGATTGTCACATGCAACCGCCACGCCGGTGGCCCTTGAAAACGTTCACAGAGGGTGTACGTAAAACAGGCATCAGAAAACAGGCTGCCCGGTTCGCGTGCGGCTTGCCCCATCGTGCTGCACTTCGTTTCAGCAACCTGCATTGATTTTCAGAAAATTGCCCGCAATTCCGCCGAAAAATTGGCCGCTGTTTTTTTTCTCTCAGTCTGGCACCGGGATTGCTCTGCCTCCATATGAGGTCTGTGTCGCTCGAACGCCAGCCGAAGTTCCAGGTAAGCACGGCTGCAAATGGATGTTTTGGGCGACTGGGTCATTCAGGTTCCAGGCAGGCAGGAGCCGTTGCAATGCACGTGTTTCCAGAGTGGTTGGCAGTTTCCCGGCAATCCTGTCGGTTTCCTCGTGCTGATCTCGGCGTTGTGCGTGATGCTCGTGCTTCGTTTCGACGTCGAGAAAGTAACGGCCGGCATGTCCCGCCAGGTGTTCTGAGAATCCCGGACCTGGCCGACATCTGACGGCCTGCCGCTTATCAATCGTGCTCTGAACTGTCAGTGCTGCCAGTCACTGTGTCCGAAACGCCTCTTAGCCCGCTTTCTGGTTCGGAATGGTCATGAGTCTCAGGCGTATCCTTATCGTAGACAGCGACCATGCGACCATCCGTCGCCTGTGTGCCCTGCTGCGACCGTTGACTGCAGAGATCATGGTGGCTGGCAGTCGTTCGGATGCGATGGAATTGTGCCTGAGAAGTCCTTTTTCCCTGTGTCTGATTGCCCATGGTCTGATCGATGGCAACGGTCTGCCGTTGCTGAAGGAGGTTGTATGGGGACGGGGTGCGGTTGTCGGCGTACTGATGTCACGTCACGCAGATCTGCGAGTGATTCAGCAGGCTCTCGATTCGGGGTACTCCCATGTCGTGCAGCAACCACTGGATCTGCGTCAGCTCAAACCACCGCTGCAGCGAGTCTTCGGCAGCGAGGTCGAATGTCTCAGTTTCGAACAGGAAAGCGGCTGTCCGTGTACCAATACGAATTCTGATCTGCCCGATCTGAGATCCATTGCGTCATTATCGCTGGCTCAGATCCGTCATAGCTTGTCGGTGGCGGACCTGATCCGGGTGATTCGCTCGGTCGACTATCCATTCTCCGGGAAGGAACGGTTGGAATACTTCGACCGCGATACCCTCGAGCGCGTTGTGTGCCTTGTGAGACGCTGGAGCCAGCAGCGTCTGGCCGCAGGGCCGGCTGAGAACCATGCTGATTTTTCCGAGGAAGATCAGGGTTTCCTCGTGTCAGCAGAGCCATCCCCGGAACCTTCGGGTCACCGTGTGTCTGCGTAAAGCCGCATGGCTCTGGTCGTCGTTTGACAGGTCAGCACAGACGGCCACTTCGGTAGTTTGATCGCCCCGGACGGAGTTTAAGTGCCGGCTTTGCCGTATCGCGTGGCAGGCAGAGCACAAGTCTGGCTGCTTCAAATATGTCATCTGCCCGGAGCAGCATCGTTTGACTCATTGCCTTCCACAGTCGGTTGGAACGGCAAACCATTATTCATTGCCAGCCGCCGGCTCGCGTGCGGTCAACCGAAACTCTTCCAGTCCGATCTGCGAGCCCTCTGAAAGCACCTCAGCGGTTGAGATGCTGTTGCCGGGCTGCATTGGACGGACTTCCAAACGAAAGCTGCGCGACTCACCCGGTTCCAGGCGTTTGACCGAAACATACACCTGGCGATCATTGGGACGGTCCAGAAGATCGGCATGGTCCAGTGAGTCGTCAAGAGTCAGTCGCAGTTTAAGATCCGAGGCACTGAGATCTCCGGTATTCGTCACATTGAAGACCACACGCGTCCACTCTCCAACCAACGGAGTTTCAACGGGTTCTTCAATGGTCAGCCGCACATCCGCCGCTGAAATCGGCCCGCGTGAGACTGGATTGCGGATGACCGGATCGCGTGTGGTTGATGTACTGGAACGGGAGTCTGAGACCTGCGTCGGACTGGTCACTGCCAGCAGCGCAGAGACCTCGGTGTCGGATTCGAACAGCAGGTCGGAATCGGATTCCTGAACTTCAGTGGGGAAGACGGTGAACTGCAGCGTCCGATTTTCGGAGGGTCGCAGATCGTTGATCAGCCACGTGAGTGTGTCATCGCGGAAAACGGGATCAGGACTGGCGGCACGTACCAGAGTCTGGCGGGGCAAATACTCGCGCACCAGAAGCCCGTCAATGACTTCCGTGCCCGGGTTGGTGATGCTGATTTCAATAAAAATCTCCCCGGATTCTGAGGCCGTCGGGGCACTTTTTTCCACTCGGATATCCTGGCTGGCGACCATCGCTCCCGGCAGAACCCGGATGTCCGATTCCAGAGCACGCATCTCTGAGAGGGTTGATTCGGGCAGACTTTCGTTGGTCCGTACAGGAGACCCGCGGTAATTACCAAGGTTGTCCCGCCAGCCATCACGGCCAAGTGAGCTGAGTGCACGCTCTACGAATCCAGGTTCCGGCAACGACTCAATCAATTCGCCCAGAACACCCGTTTCCCCGAGACCATCCTGATCGGTCGTGCTGCCCAACCGCTGAAATGTCACATCCAGCAAAGGACGTGCGTTCACATCCGTTGCGTCAGCGCCCTCGGGGAACGGCACATCCGCGAGGTCCGGACGAGGCCGAAAGGGGACGCTGTCGGGACGGTTAAACACGAGATACTGCCCACCGCGGGGCTGATTGAGCATCAAAGAATCATCGCGTTCGTTGCGGCTGAGGCTGACAAGTCTGGAAGGCGCTGCAGTCCGAAGTGCGGCAACACGATCGAGGACGCCACCTGAGTTCAAAGGCTGAAAACTGTCGCGCTGCCAGGCCGCCGCATCCGTCGCCAGACCACCGCCCATCAGAAACAGCACCAGACACAATCCAGCACTGCCGGATACCGCAGCCACGACCCACGACAAATGCGTCAGTGTAAAGAGCGCAGTGACGTCGAACAGCTGCCCCGCACCAGCAAAAAAACGCACAATCATGCGGAATAAAGGGCTGAGCCACTGGCCTTCAAACAGTCCGTTCAGTCGCAGGCTGTCGCCGTAGAGTGTGCTGAGAAACAGCACGCCCAGCAGGCAACCGCAGATGAATAAGATGAAGGAAGACATGCAGCTAACATCCTTGCGTCAGCACTCCGCCAGCGGAACTGTCAGGCAGGGGACAGACCGCCTGAACACACGAAGGCCCACGAGTTCTAGCAAATTCACCATCTTTTGTGAATTGAAAACCCGCAGAAGACGCCCATTTCGCCCAGCTTCAGGCAGCTCTCGAATGATCAAGCCCCCTGAACCTCAACCGCCATTCACCCATTTCGGCTCCCGCAGCAAGCCAGTCACCGCACTCACAACGACAATCCAGTGTTCACCATTCAGACTACCGATTGAATCTGGCCGAGCAGTTACTGTGAGGACATTTCGTCGGAGCTAAACTCACTTGGGTGGTGGTTCACTCCTCGCCCGCCAGAAACCGGCCAGACGTTGATCATCCGAAGTTGCCGGGATCTCGGCCCCTCAATCTCCCAAACACGTCGCTGTGCCAGGCGCGAATTGAATCAGGCCTTGAGACAACACGGGAAGATTGCCGACCGCACGCTCACCACGCGTCCGCACCAAATTCTCCATGAGTGACTGCGGCCACAAGGGCTCGCCCGGTCGAGATCGGCGAGTGAATTCCCTGCTGTTCGGCCGCCCGCGGCGCTCGCTTCAGAAACCGCGCACGGATCTCCTCCATCCGCTGCCGGTTGACTCCCAGATCCGAGTAACCCACGCGGGATGCAGAACGAAAATGGATCCGCCCGGAACTGACTTCGTGGAAGAATTCCACATCATCACAGAATCGAAACAGCAAACTGCGAAATTCAACCCGCAGGTAGTCGTTCGACGATTCGACCACTGTGACTCTGGGCATCTCACGTACGACCTCTTCCAGCAACTGCAGAGGATTCGGTTCCTGAAATGCGGCATTCAGTGGGGCAATCCAGTGCTCCTGATCCTCTGCCTGCGTACAAACGCAGTTTGGAGACACCGGACAGGCCGCCAATCGCCCGTTGCGGACTCCCAGATTCCGCGGAGGCCCCGCTGAAAGGCTGAGAATCAGCAAGCCGATCAAACCGGTCGCCACACACAGCACAGCTGTCAGCATCGCAGAAATCACGAGTTTATTCCCCAAAATACTCTTAACCATCGTCGCCAGCCCCGATTTGAATCCACGCCGCCAATAACACGCCCTGATCAGCCCGACTTAGTACGGTGCGTTTGCCTGCCAGTACGAGTCCGATAGCCTCTGTTCCTGCGGGCGTCAATCCGATCGGGATTTGCACCCACTTTCAGTCGGAACACCACCCCTGACTTCCAAACCCAGCAGCGTAGGATTTGCAATAGCCGGTTCTCTCTACGGAGTTTTGCCAGACTACCGTTCTGGCGTAAACCGCATCAAGGCCGACATTCTTAACCGGCCTCGTGACCGGGCAACTGAGGCGAATCCCGAAAATGCGGGGAAACCCCATTCGCAATCAGGCCAGCGACAGGCAATCGACGCCGGCTGTGACAACCCGGCCACGGTTCATTGTGCACCGTGCACCGACTGCCACAGCACTGCCCGCCTGAGCAAACTCGTCGGCCCCCCGAAGCCTGATCACAGGCCCGGCCGAGGTGGTTTAACGGGCGCCTGGGCCGTATCCACCCCGCG
>JBDKIW010000439.1:0-4084 GCA_039796955.1 Planctomycetota bacterium | reverse complement strand
TTCGCAATCATGACCCATTTTTTTCGCCACGCGTTCCAGGAGACCGTCCCCGCGTGCATCAGTACCCGCTGACCAGGTCGCCCTGCATCCTCCGGAAAAAATCGCAATTCGTCCGGTCGAATCCGGCCTGCTTTCAGCCACCGCTGCTCGTCCCGCTGTGTCACCGGAGGCCCTTTCTTCCAACCCCAGATCAAGCGCCCGCTGGCGTCCCGCTCCAATTCCTCCTCGCGCCCTGCACCAACCTCACGCCCCGCAGTCTGACGCACACACGTCCACGACTCATAAGACTCCCGATCCTGCAGCGCTGACAACGTCGCCGGCACTCGGGTGACCAAAAAGGGATTACCGAAGCACAGGTAGGGCCGACCACCATCCTCCACCAGTACCGGATGGCCCGCGATCTGCCGCCACGTTTCCTCCAGCGGCAGAGTCTCCAGGACCTCAAACAGCTCCCGCGCATCATTCCAGACCATGTGCCCCTGCTCGAGTGGTTCCGACAGGCCACGACGTCGCGAATACTGACAGACCATCCGCGGCTCCCCTCGATCGTCACGAACCACCGAAACCCCCTGAATCCAAACCACTCCCTCCCTGTTCGCAACCTCCACCATCGCCCGCGCAAAGCCATTCTCTCCCACGAAGTAACGCAACCCCGGATCTCGCCCGGGATCCATTCCAGCCGCTCCCGGAAGACCACTCACAGCACCAGCCGTGCGAAACAAACCCAGCGGATAGGTCAGTTGGTTCGTGTCTCCCCAGAACCAGTGCAGCCTGTCCCGATAAACAGCCGTCTGCACCGAGTCCTGTCCGACAACCCGCCCCTGCTCTTCCGGCACCCCCGCCGGAACCGCTTTCCCCAGTCGCTGTGAATCGAGATACCGATCGCGTCCTGTGATCCGGTACAACCGCTCGGCGTGGTTCAATCGAGTCAACTCGATCCGATGCGGTTCTCCGGCACCCAGCGTCAATCGCACTCCGGCTATCCCGAATCCATCGCGATCGACGGCATATCCCGGCGACGTTACCTTCAGAAAGATCGTCTGCCCCAGCAACTGCGGCTCCCGTAACGCCACATACCCGGCACTGTCGGTGACCCAGGTCACATCATCCACTGTCGTCAATTCCACCAGAGGCACTCCTCGCCCCGTGGCTCGGTCCACCACCTGAATCTCAAACAAATCCTCGGCCCGCATTGCACGATTGCACAGCAGACAACTCACCAGCCAGCCACACAACCAAACCCGGCTCTTCGTCAGCAATCGCCCAGACATCGCCCTGCCACCCCTCCCGAGGATCCATGATCCTCTCCAGCTCATACAAACAAACGCTCTCATCATGGCTGCGCTCAAATACACACGAGTGATCCACGATCGCGGACGATGCCGTTGCCGCTCAGCTGGCATCGTCGTATTCCCACATCAGGATTCCCGCGTCAGCATTCCCCTTGATTCCGGACGGCAGTCTCCCGCATGTTCACACCCCGTGCAATCCTCAACATCCTGCCGGCTTCCGGCCCTCCCAGCTGCGACGGCTCCCCTGCCTTCGCGGCCCCGAACCGCCTCCCGGGCCCCCCAACAGGCGAATTGCTTCAGTCTCGTATTTTTTTCCGAAGACATTTGGAGTTGTCGCAGGTCATGGGATACGATCAACACCACGTCTCACCCGCCTGCTCCCGGAAGTCCCACCGATGCTCCCGCAAATCTTTCATCCCTCACGCCGCCAGGTTTTGAGTGCCGGGCATCAGTTCGCCTCACTCGCTGCCACCGTGATGCTGCTTCAGGATCAGGCCCTCGGTCAGCAATCGCCGGGCAACGCGCAACCGCCCGGTGCAGGCGCCACACTTCAGGCGCTCCATCATCCACCAAAGGCAAAACGCGTCATCCAGCTGTTCATGGGCGGAGCTGCCAGCCACGTGGATCTCTGGGACTACAAACCTCAGCTGGAAAAACATCACGGTGAGGCATCAGACTTCGGCGAACCTGTCGAAGCGTTCCAGAATGGGTTGGGGCCATGGATGAAATCGCCCTTCCGCTTCGCCCAATACGGACAATGCGGCAAACACCTCAGCGATGTCGTTCGGCCACTCGGTGATTTCGTGGACCAGATGGCGTTCATCCACAACATGGTCGGCAAAACCGGTGTGCACAGCCAGGCCACCTATCTGCAGGCGACAGGTTTCGATCGCCCCGGCTTCCCGGGTATGGGCGCATGGATCACCTATGCACTCGGATCACTCAACGAAAACCTGCCCGCCTTTGTTGTCCTCCCGGATCATCGCGGATTCGCCAGCAATGGCCCCAAGAACTGGGGCTCCGCGTTCCTGCCCGCCAGCACGCAGGGCACCATGATCTTCCCCCAGCGAGAATCGCCCGTGGATGATCTGTATGCCAAAGCTGACTATGTGACCCCCGCAGGCGAAATTGAGGGCCAGGAATTACTCAGGCAGCTCAACCGGCAATACAACGCCCGACGCCCCGGTGATTCACGACTCGAATCCCGAATTCGCTCGTACGAACTTGCCGCTCGCATGCAGCTCAGTGCCCCGGAAGCCTTCGATCTCTCCACAGAAACCGAAGCCACTCTGAAAATGTACGGTCTGGCACCGACCGGGACGTCATGGCCCGCAGAAATCAATGCCCCGGAAGAAGCCGATTACTTCGGCAGAAAATGTCTGATCGCCAGACGACTGCTGGAACGCGGTGTCCGCTTCGTTCAGATCTGGAGCGGCAATGATAATGGCTTCCCGCGCAGGAACTGGGACAGCCACGAAGACATCGAACGCGACCACGGTCCGCTCGCCACGGGTATGGCTATCGGGACGGCCGCCCTCATTCGTGACCTGAAACAACGCGGACTGCTCGAGGACACCATCATCCTCTGGACCACCGAATTCGGACGCATGCCATCAACCCAGGGAAGCCGTGGTCGGGATCACAATCCTTACGTCTTCACCAACTGGCTGTGTGGTGCCGGAATTCGCGGCGGCATCAGCCACGGTGCCTCCGATGAATGGGGCTATAAACCTCTCGATCGCGATCAACCCACTCAGGTTTATGATGTGCACGCCACCATCCTGCATCTGCTGGGCATCGATCACACACGACTCACTGTCCGCACCGACGGTGTCGATCGCCGCCTGACTGATGTGCATGGCCACGTCATTCACGAGATCCTCAGCTGATTCCACGTCACCCGGGATCACTCCGCCGCAGCACCAGACCTTTGCCTGCCCCTGTCCAGTCGCTCCGGGCACCCGCTTTACGCTGCTCTCGCTCCCAGGTACTATCACGCAGCAAGTGTCAATGTTCCTTCCCGGCAACCATCCCCAGAACAGGAATCCCACCAATGATCACCGTCCACAAATCCTGCCGGATCTTTTCCGGTCTGCTGGCCCTCCTGTGCGCCGCACTTCCGGCCATGGCGGCAGAAGAATACGTCTATGACGCAGTCCACTCATCGGTCAGCTTCAAAGCCCGACATCTTGACATCAGCTGGATCCATGGCCGCTTCAATGAGGTCGATGGAAAGTTCTCCATCAACCGCGAAGACGCCTCAAAATCCTCGTTCCAGCTGACGATCAAGGCCGACAGCGTGGACACAGCAAATCCAGCCCGCGATGAACATCTGCGACAGCCGGATTACTTCGACACCAAACAGTTCCCAACGATCGAATTTCAAAGCACAAAAGTCAAGGCGATTGAAGGTGGCTTTGAAGTCACCGGCAACTTCACCATGCACGGCACCACAAAAGAAATTACCTTCAAACTGATGGGCGGTAAGCAAATCGAATCCCGCGGAGTTCGCCGTGTTGGTTTTTCAACCGAATTAAGACTGAAACGCAGCGACTTCGGCTTTGACAAGAATGCCATCGGTCCGATCGGTGACGAAGCCATCGTCATCATCGACTGCGAAGGAATGAGCAAGTAAGTCATGCCGGATGGATTCGTCTTCGCACAGGCATTTTTCGCCTCCATGGGCGTCAGCGTGCTCGTTCTGCTGACGCCCTTTGCGTTTCTTCGCCTGACGCGCAGCACGCCGTCCCTCCACCGTTATTCCACAGCTGTATCTGTCCCCGGCAGCATCG
>JBDKIW010000438.1:0-4178 GCA_039796955.1 Planctomycetota bacterium | reverse complement strand
CCTGAAAGGTCTGGCTGGCACCTGGGGCGCTTTGTGCCATCAGGGCGGCTGGATCGGCAGCACCTGGGCCATTCAGCAGCTGGTCGGCCATGGCCTGTCCGAACTGCTGCAGCACTTCGCCAGTGGCAACCGGTGCGGATTCGCACTGGATTTCGACCATTGCGGCTTCGGAGTTGTCGGGGAGGCAGGCGAGGAAGATGCGTCCTTCGGCGGTGACGTTGTCGGCGCGTTTTTCCTGAACCTTCTTGAACATTTCCTTCAGGATCTGAATGGCTTTGGCTTCGTCACCACCAGCCTCAGTCAGAGCCTTTTTGCATTCCATCATGGGAAGGTCAGTTTTGTCACGAAGAGCCTTCACGGCTGCTGCTGTAATCTCGGCCATTTGTAAACTCCCTGCTTCTTCAGGATTGTCCGGCGATTGATCGGGATCGAACTGCACGGGGCAATCAAAAAACGAAATGTCAGTGTATCAGCACAGCGACTTGCTGGCGGTTCCGGGGAGCCCCGGGGAAAGGTCTTGCGGCAGCACGGGGGCACTGGAGCGTTGCGGGGTCCGTGTTACCAGTTGGTGCACAGGTGGACCTGTGTGGCGGTCTGTTGTTGAGCACGGCTACGGAAATGTGGCAGGCGATGTCAACGACAACTTCAACAAAGATGCGACGGTCTGCTGGCAAACCGTCGCATCGGAACATCCTGAATTTCTGTGACCTGACAAAGCCCTGCGGCGACTGCGAACGACGTTGGCAGTCGCGTCAGGCTTCGCAGATGCTCAGTCTCGAATGGATGGAACGGCCTTGTAGGCGTCGTCTGCGGTGTCATCCTTCTTGCGAGGATCTTCCGGACGCAGGCTGCGCCCCTGCTTGATGGCATCGGACAGATGCTGCATGACCAGTCGAATCGATCGCAGGCTGTCATCATTGCCAGGAATCGGCAGGTCGACCATATCCGGATCGGAGTCGGTATCGATCAGAGCGACGACCTTGATGCCCAGCAGTCGGGCTTCGTGAACGGCGTTCTTTTCTTTGGTGGGGTCGACGATGACCAGACATTCCGGCAGACGGTTCATTTCCCGCATGCCGTTCAGGTTGCGATAGATCTTCTGGTATTCGCGATTCAGCGTGGACTGCATCTTTTTGGAGTAGTTGCGAATCTCGTCAGATTCACGAATCTTTTCGAGTTCTTCCAGACGCTTCAGTCGCGTACGAATGGTCCGGAAGTTGGTCAGCGTGCCTCCCAGCCAGCGTTCTGTGCAGAACGGCATCCGGCAATCCAGCGCGAGTTCTTCGATGGATGCAGCGGCCTGCCGCTTGGTGCCGACGAACAGAATCAACCCGCCCTGTGCAGCCACCTTGAGCAGGTACTTGCGGGCGCGAATGAGACCGCGAATTGTCTCTTTGATGTCGATGATATGAATCTGGTTACGACGACCGTAGATATACGGTCGCATTTTGGGGTTCCAGCGACTGGAGCGATGCCCGTAATGGACACCCGCATCCAGAATATCTTTCACCACAATCTCAGCCATTGCCGATCTCCTGGTTCTGCAACAGAGTTGCAGTGTGACAGCCCAACAGACTGCCACTCAGAACAATTGTGTGAATGTCAATCTGCGAAATTCGCGGTTCGACACACAACACGCCACCTGACACAAACCGGAGGTGACTGTTTCCGGGGGGAAATCCCACGATTTCCCCAAAAAATTCGAACCGGAGATCATACAAACTCCGGTGTGAAGCGTCAAACGGCAAACCCGAGTCCCACGACGATTCAGAGAATCCATGGTTTCGGGGGCCGATTTCCGGCGATATCTCGGCATTTTCTACGTTTCGATTGAGCTATTCCGGGGCCGATGAGGGGGAATCTGCTGGTTCAGGGGTAGTCGTTTTCTTCCAGCAAGTCGCGTAGTTCAGGGGCCACTTGCGGCGGCAGCGGGATTTTCCGGAGTGTGCAGTGTCCCGCGGGGCCGTCAATTTCGTAGAGTTCGAGGGGTGTGGGCTTAGCAGGGAGGTCGGTTTCGGGTATCAACGCCGACCAGCACTGTCCGACCTGCGGATCGGTGCTGGTGCGTGTTGTCACGACAATGCGTCCCTGCACGGCAATCGCAATTTCCACGGGGCCATCGGACGTTTGGGTTCCATGCAGGTATCCGTGAATCAGGCTGGGAACATAGTTTGTCTCGGGCTGTTCAGGGTTGATCTGCACAAAGGATTGCACGTGCGTTTCCGTGACGAGGGTCGTCAGCAGGCTGGCCTCCTGCGGAAACTCGGACACCTGCCGTCCGACAAGTTCCGGGCGCTGATTCAGTCGCCCGATCCGATCCTCCGGCCCCCCGTTTCCAAAAACGGCGATCAGACGTTCGACGTGGCGAAACCTGGAGGGAAAGTCTGGTTCCAGGACAGTATTCAGGGACCCGCGGACGGTTTTTCGTGGCCGCGAGGTATCTTTCAGTAGTGAGCTCCCCTGCCATTCCGATGAAACCGGCATGCCGACCACTTCGGCCATGGTGGGCAGGATATCGATGGTCTCGACGTTTCTGTCGGAAATGGTGCCCTGCGACTGGCCGGGAAGTTTGATAAACAGCGGGATGGGCAGAATGTCGGGAAGCGTCTGATCTGTGGGTTCGCGCAGGCTGGCGCCGGGAACGAACGACATGCCATGATCAGCTGTGACGACAAGGAGCGACTGGTCCAGTTGACCGTGCGACTGCAACGTGTCCAGTAACCGGTTGATGCAGCGATCGGCATACTGCAGCTGCAGCAGGTTGCGCTGCCATGCCTGCTGGACCGGCCACGGATCCGTCGTCCACATTTCCTGCAGCAGTCCGTAGGTAGGTTGCGTGATACGAGCGCCCGGCAGGCAGGGGTTTCCGGAGGGCAGTATCGACCACGGATAATGTGGCAGGGCGATGTGCAGAAAGCGAAAGCCGGGCCGTGTGCCGGGAGTCAGGCATTCCAGAAAGTGCTGAAACTGGACATTCCGGTGCTCGTCCCACGAGTAGATAATCTGACCTTTCAAAGACTTTCGGCCACCAGTGGTTGGGGGAATCAGGCCGAACCATTCGCGTGGAATTCGGGAACTGAGTCCCGGCATTTCCCGGGGGATGACCCCCTGAAGGTAGACGGTGAGCGTCGTGCCCAGCAATCGACGGATCTGTTCCGCAAGACCGCGCTGGTGATCGATCTGCCGGAGTTCGCTCGGGCACATTCTGGTCACTGGTTCAAAGACACTCAGATCGTACTGCTGACTTTCGAAGATGGTGCGAAACAGGTTCTGTGGATAGTCCGCTTCCACAGGTGTTTGCGCTTCTTCCGGAATGGTGCTGGTCAGAATGGCTGGCACGGCATGATCGGTGCGCGTGTGGACGGTTGTGGCATTGCGATAGAAGTGGCTGATGCTGGCGAGGCGGGCGAAGCCGGGGAAGCGTTGTCCGTCTATTTCATGCTGTGCGTTCAGCAGTGACATGCCGTTCAACCCGTCCAGAATCAGCATGACGATCGGCACGGGATTCTGCAGGGTTGCCTGGGCCTGTGAAGGAGTGGTGCGGAGCTTCAGCACATGCTGGCGAATGGGTGGGGATGTGAGCAGGCTGGCCGGAAAAATCACCACACCGATGGCCAGCAGTGAGAGTCCCTGCCGCAATAACTCGGATTGTGCGCGAAGTCGTGGCAAAAGAAGACCAACGCTCGCTGCCAACACGGCCAGCAGCGTTTCGGGAATACCGCGTTCCATCAGTGTGAGTGTGGACGCGATCCAGCGCGTCAGGACCAGCAGACTGAGTACACCATAGAGTGCGAGACTGTATTTCATCAGGCTGTGACTGAGTCGCACAAGTCCCAGCCGGCGCGACCCACGAATGGCGGCCCAGAGAATCAGTGGGGGTACAAACAACAGTGCGGCGACGGTCGACAACACAGCCGCAGCGGAATAGTCCTCGAGGATCAGGTACTGAGGATTGGATTTCAGCTGATCGAGAATGGGTTGAGTGAAGGCGAACGCATTCAGGCCGAGCAAATGCAGCAGCGAACGTGTTGCGCTGTCGGATTCGGTGGCATTCTGCGGTAACGGCACTTCTGACATCCAATCACCTCTGACGGCAGTGCAAAGATTGCAACGAAGCAGCACTTAACGCGATCGGCAAACTCCTGACGCTCAACATGTTCACGGGCCTTCTGTCGAAT
>JBDKIW010000437.1:0-10285 GCA_039796955.1 Planctomycetota bacterium | reverse complement strand
TCTTCCACGAAGACGCGGGAAAAGTCGTAGACCCCGAGAAACTGATCGATGGAGTCGTTGGGGGTTTTCTTCATATCCCCGGACTCAATCATGCGAAACACGATGTGGCCGAAGTCGTCGGTGGTCTGAATGCCCCAGCGTCGGAAGACGATCGGACACAGCATACCAAAGTGCTGCAATCCCAGTTGGCGGATACCTTCGAGCAATTCCGGGCCGGAAATGTGACCTGTTTTTTCGGAGGTCTTGTCTCGTCCGAGCTGTTCCTGGGTAAACCGCAGTGCTGTGAAGACAAATTTGTACGCCAGTGGATGGTAGGAACCGGAAGACTTACTGCTGAGGGATGTCATCGACAAACGACCCTGTTCCGTAACTTACGTCACCACTGCCTCGCGCAGAGGCCTTAATGCCACTGATTCCCACAGCCCTCATGCCGTGTCTGGCGGTTGGTCGCGTGAAAGCCGCGATCACCGACGGGAATCAGACTCCACGGATTCTAGTCGAAGGAGGCTTCTGAATGAAGCGTCTTTCACGGTTTTTATCACTCATCGTCATCTGCACCGGGCCGACGTCCACCTCGGGAAACCACGGTGACAATTTCGTCTGCATCGGTCATCAGGCGACGGCCGTCATCAAACGCGACAATCAGTTTTCGGGCGAGTATTTCCTGCGAAAGCACACGGCCCTGGCCATTGCGAGTCACGACGGTGGCGCCGATGGGTGGGAGCTCCCGGCGGTGTTCTTCGTAGGTGTCGTATTCGTAACGCAGGCAGCACTTGAGCCTTCCGCAGCGACCGGAAATTTTGTTGGGATCCAGCGTCGCCTTCTGCAGTTTGGCCATCTTCATGGAAACCGGGGGCATTTCATGGAGATGAGTGTTGCAGCAGACCGGTTTGCCACAGTCGCCGTAGTCGGCCAGCAGGCGGGCTTCGTCGCGAATGCCGATGTGTCGCATTTCCACGCGGCAGTCAAATTCCCGGGCCATGGCTTTGACCAGTTCCCGAAAATCCACGCGACTTTCCGCCAGATAAAACAGAATCAGCTTCTCACCACCAAACACCCGCTCGATATCGACCAACTGCATCTGCAGCGAGCGTTCGCGGATCATCGATTCGGCCTGCTGGAACAACCGCTTCTCACGCTCACCGGATTCCATCCGCTGACGGCGATCCTCGTCTGTGACCAGTCGCAGGATCCGCCCCCCGCCAGCGCGGTTGGCCCCGAGGTAGGCGGCCGTCTGAGATGTCGCGGGACACAGGACGGTGCCCCATTCGACGCCACGGTCAGACCGCACAATGACTTCCTGCCCCCGCGCAAAGCTTGTCCCGCGCCTGGCCTCGAAGTCACCCAGAAGCCGGGATGTGCCGTACCGCACGACGTATCGCTGCGTTTCCGCTTCCCGGGGGACCGCGTCTTTGACTGACTCTTCCAGCATGCCTTCGCCTCGCACTGCACCAACACCAGAACTCGTTTCTGCCCGGACTATACGCTGCGGGCGGCGTAAACGATACTGAGAAGGCCCTTTGAATTCCCCGGATTTGTCAGAGCCTCTGCGGGGTGGTGATCGTTGAACAGCCGCGAATCGCGTCGCCAGAAACACCCCGGCACTGAGACCTTATCTCACTTTCAAACATTTTTGGCATAGTTAATTGCCAAAAATGAATCTGCGGGTACCATCCTTACGAACAAAGCCCAATTGCAGAGCGATTCCGTCGGTTCGTGGCCAGGCGGATCAGCGGAAACCTGCCAAGCCCGAACAGGGCTGCAGGGATCCGGGGCAGTCGCTCTTGGCTTGTACACTCAAAGAGGTGCTCGTTTGGCTCCGGTGGACTCAAGAGATCGCGAGATTCTGGAACATTTGCACCGCAACGGCGGAGCGGATGTGCAGTCGCTCTGCGATGTTCTCGGGGTGACTCGGACGGCCGTTCGCCAGCGGATTTCTCGTCTGGAAATGCTTGGTTTGATCGCAGCGGACCTGCAGGGTCAAACCCGTGGACGTCCCAGAAATCTCTACCGGGTTACGGCAGAAGGTTTGCATTCCCTCGGTGAAAACTATCGTCAATTGGCGGTCGTGTTCTGGGAAGCCATCACAGGCCTTCAGGATGAAACAGTTCGTAATTTGCTGCTGAGTCGTATTCGCGATGTGTTGGCGGATCGCTTTCGGCGGCAACTGACCGAGGGCGGGTCGATCGATGATCGGCTGGATCAACTGGCCAGCGAAATGAAGTCCAGTGGCTTTAATATCGAATCACAGCATCTGGGGGGATTGCGTATTCTGCGTGAGACCTCCTGTCCCTTTCCGATGTTGGCGGATGTGGACGAATCGATCTGTCAGGTAGAACGCGAAGTGCTGGAGCAGGTGTTGGGGGCTCCGGTGCAGGTGCGTTCACGGTGCCGGGATGGGCATGGCTGCTGCGAATTTGAGGTCCTGCACACTCCCCAGGGGTGATTTTGGTGGCTCCGGGAGTTTCGTCAGGACGGTTGAATGGAACCAGCGCCAGACTTCGGAAAGTTTTTGCCGTGATTGCAAGACTTACCGGGACTGGTACAGTGCAGACTGCGCTTCCTGTGGCTGTGGCAGGCCAGAGGTTTCAGTCAGTGCAGTCCGTTGTGAACTTCAAAGGAAAGAACTCAGGCTATGACATGGATTGAAGGGCGTTTCGAAGAAAATGTGATCACCACAACGCTCGAGCAGGCGTTGAACTGGGGTCAGCAGTCCAGCATCTGGCCGATGACCTTCGGCTTGGCGTGCTGTGCGATCGAGATGATGGCCACAGGCGCCAGCAAGTACGACATCGATCGTTTCGGGGCCGGTGCATTCCGCGCAACTCCGCGTCAGGCAGACCTAATGATTGTTGCCGGGACTGTCACACACAAGATGGCCAGCCGCGTTCGTCGGTTGTACGAGCAGATGCCTGATCCTAAGTACGTGATTGCGATGGGTGCCTGCACCGTCGGGGGTGGACCATACTTCAAGCATGGTTACCACGTTGTCAAAGGTGTGGACCTCGTTGTGCCGGTGGACGTGTACGTCCCGGGATGTCCTCCGCGTCCGGAAGCGCTCCTTGAAGGCTTGATGCGGATTCAGGACAAGATCAAGGCCCGCAAGGTCACTCGTGGAGATGCTTCATTGCCGATTCCTCACCATTCCGGCTTTTCGGCGCTCAACGTCTGAATGGTGCCAGGTCGGGCCGCAACTGAGGTGTAAGCTCTGCGTCCTGATGGGGACCGGTTCCGGGAAAAAAGTTAATAGTATTGCTGGTGATTGGTGTTGAAATCGACTGGACAAGAGCCAGCTGGATCGCGGTGCAAAGGACGCATCGGGGGGACGGCGAACTGAATTTGCCGGTGGAAAAGGTCACTTTGGCCGAACGCAGCCAGGGTGTCGAAAGCGAGCGACTCATCAATGTGCCACCAGCGATGGGGGGTTCGAAGGATCGTCGGAGATTAACGCTCTGACGATGCTGTGTTGAAGAAAAAGAATAGGGTGCCTGCACGAAACGGACGGGCAGCACCCACAGGTCCGGATGGATGACAGGAAATCGGGCTGGGTTGCTGCCGGCAGTTCGTGGTTTTCACGAGTGTCGGTGTTGCTACTGCGGCAGCGAACTTTCGGTTTTCTGGATTCCGGGCTTAGTACTGACTGAAGCATGAACGCAGGATTTCCGCCCTCGATGCTGAGGGTGGTGATTTCATTACAGGAAGCAGCGGGGTTATGAAGAGTTTGTTGAAGATTACGGATCTGCATGTGTCGGTCGGAGAAACGCCAATTCTTCGCGGCGTGACGATGGAGATTCGTCAGGGAGAAATTCACGCTTTGATGGGACCAAACGGTTCCGGCAAAAGCACCCTGGCCTATGCTCTGGCCGGGCACCCCAACTACGTCGTGACAGGCGGGTCCATCGAAATCGACGGAGTCAACGTGACGGAGATGGAAGCGGATGAGCGTGCCAGAATGGGCATGTTCCTTGCCTTCCAATACCCCGTCGTGATTCCCGGTGTGAAGGTCGCCGATTTCCTGCGACACGCCGTTTCCAACGTGCGTAATCCGGACCGCAAAGAAGGCGAAGGCCTGATTGGCATGCGGGAATTCCGCAAAGAGATTCGCGAGCGGATGACGGAACTGGGCATGGATCAGGAATTCGCCCGTAGATATCTCAACGAGGGTTTCTCGGGCGGAGAGAAGAAGCGTATGGAAATCCTGCAGCTGGCGATGCTGCAACCACGCTTCGCAATTCTCGACGAAACCGATAGCGGGCTCGACAGTGACGCCGTTCGTGTCGTTAGCGAGGGGCTTGCAAAGCTGTCCGGTCCACAGATGGGCGTGTTGATTATTACACACCACGAACGATTGCTGGAATTCAATCCTCCGCAATACACCCATGTCATGCTGGGCGGACGCATTGTTGAAACCGGAGATGCGTCGCTGGCCCATGAGCTGCATGCGAATGGATATGCAGAAGTTCGTGCGCGGCATCCACAGGCGGCTGCAGAGACCCAGCCGACGGAAACAGCGACGGCCTGATGAATTCCGGGATCACTCGGTGATTCAAAGGTGCAGGATGCACCTGAACAGAAAAGTGTTATTCGCCACGTGGACGTATTGGTATGCCCACTGCGTCCCCTCGAAAGCTCGGTCAACATTCACGATGTTGTTCGGGACATCTGCAAAAAGCGGACGACCGAACCATGAGTTTGTTCTCCGACAGACTACGGATGGTAGACGTTCCGGAAGTTGGCACAACAGTTGATCAGGAATTTGACCACACAGTTGACAATCCAGTCAGCAGGATAGGAATACATTATGTCAGCGGATGCACCGGCTAAGAGTGACGTGGAATTTGGCTCATACAAGTATGGGTTTCATGACTCGACCGAGTTCTATGCCTTCAAGAGCCGCAAAGGGCTGGACGCCGAGATCGTTTCACAGATCAGCGAGATGAAGAAGGAACCCGCGTGGATGCGGGAGTTTCGTCTGAAGTCGCTGGAGATCTTCCAGTCCCGGCCGATGCCGAACTGGGGCGGGTCCATGGCGGATCTGCACTTCGATGACATTTACTACTACATGAAGGCTGCCAACGAGCAGGGCAAGTCGTGGGATGACGTTCCGGAAGATATCCGTCGTACCTACGATCGACTTGGCATTCCTGAAGCGGAAAAGAAGTATCTTGCGGGCGTCAAGGCCCAGTACGAATCTGAAGTGGTCTACGGAAGCCTTCGAGAAGATCTTGCAAAGCAGGGGGTCATCTTCACGGATACCGACTCCGCAATGCAGGAGCACCCGGAACTGTTTCGTGAATACTTCGGGACAGTCATCCCGCCCGGTGACAACAAATTTGCCGCACTGAATTCGGCTGTGTGGTCCGGAGGATCCTTCATTTATGTCCCAAAGGGCGTCAAGATCGACTTCCCACTGCAAGCGTATTTCCGCATCAACAGCCAGAACATGGGTCAGTTTGAACGCACTCTGATCATCGTGGATGAAGGTGCATCTGTACATTATGTCGAAGGTTGCACCGCTCCGACATACAGCAGCGACAGTCTGCATTCAGCTGTGGTTGAAATCATCGTGAAACGAGGAGCTCGATGCCGTTACACGACGATCCAGAACTGGTCGAACAACGTCTACAACCTCGTCACGAAGCGGGCGATGGCCTATGGTGATTCCCTGATGGAGTGGATTGACGGGAATCTCGGGTCCAAGCTGACCATGAAGTATCCGGCCATCTGGCTGATGGAACCCGGTGCTCGGGGTGAGACCCTGTCCATCGCATTCGCTGGTGACGGACAGCATCAGGATGCCGGAGCGAAAATGGTGCATTGCGCCCCGAATACTTCCAGCCGAATCATCAGCAAGAGCATTTCGAAGAACGGTGGCCGTTCCAGCTACCGCGGTCTGGTCAAAATTCAGAAGGGCGCAGTGAACTGCCGTTCCAATGTGGTCTGCGATGCATTGATTCTTGACCCGGCCAGCCGCAGCGATACGTATCCCTACATCGAAGTGGAAGAGAAAAACGTTGCTATTGAGCACGAGGCGAGTGTTTCGAAGATCGCAGAAGAACAGCTGTTCTACCTGATGAGCCGTGGACTGACGGAGGCGGAAGCTTCTGCGATGATCGTCACCGGGTTCATCGAGCCGCTGGTGAAAGAGTTGCCCATGGAGTACGCCGTGGAGCTCAATCGACTGATTGAACTGCAGATGGAAGGTTCTGTCGGTTAAGACAGTCCCTGACGCATTGTCCAGGCGGTCAGAATCCTCGCAGTTGGCGCGGGTGGTCGTCTTGAAAAGGCGGCCCCTGTCCCATGGACAGGATGCTGATAACCGGCCGGGAAACGAATCGAAGTGTGAGTCGTGCTGGGCAGGGAGATCTCCCGGAACACAGGCACCCGTTCGTCTCGATTCGGCCATCCTTGGGGCGTCAGGGCCGGGGACCTCGGCTATGAGGGTGTTGCTCCGCTCACGGACACCCTGGTGTTGTATTTGACAGGGAGCAGAATGGCTCCATTGGAGATAGGATCGATGGCGACGGTGACGGTGGACAATTCGCGGGCAGGATTCGACGCGGCGGTGTTTGAGAGCTTTCTCGCAACCCGAAAGGAGCCTCAATGGATGACGGATTTCCGTCGGGGGGCTTTTGAAATTTACCAGAGTCTGCTGCAGACAGAGCTTGATCCGGAAGAGTTCAAGAGACTTGATCTGCGGGCCTTCAATGCCTCCCGATTTCGTCCATCTGCTGCGGCGCCGCCAACTCAGGACATCTCCGCATTACTCAGTGACAAAACCGAGTTTGGTGGCAACATTGTGCATGTGGATGGCCACGTGACGGCCTCTCGCCTGTCCCCGGAACTGGCTGCCTCCGGAGTTCTTTTTGGAGATCTGCAAACTCTGCTGGAATCTCACCGCGAACTGCTGGAGCCGTGGTTCATGAAAAAAGCGGTTCAGGTGTCGGCGGACCGCTTCGCGGCGTGGCATGCAGCGTTCTGGACCGGTGGTACTCTGCTGTACGTACCGCGGAACGTGGAAGTTTCGCTGCCACTGCACAGTCTGATCGCCCATCGTCAGGATGGGATTGCTGAGTTCAGTCATACTCTGATCGTTCTCGAGGACGGGGCTCGTGCGACACTGCTGGAGGAAACGACTTCGGTCTCTGCAGATTCAGCCGGCCTGCATGTGGGGTGTGTAGAACTGATCGTGGGCCGCAACGCATGCCTGCGGTACGTGCAACTGCAGAACTGGAACCAGAAAACATGGCATCTGGCGCATCAGGCCGGGTCAGTCGAGGCCAATGGCTCCCTGCAGTGGACCGTTGTGGGCCTGGGCAGCCGTCTGGCACACATTCATCAGGACATCAACCTCGACGGTCGTGGCTCAACGGCCGAAGTGAATGGGGTGACATTCGCCAGTGATCGCCAGAAAATCAGTTATTACACGCAGCAACATCATCGGCAGCAGGGAACACGGAGCGACCTTCTGTACCGCGAAGTTCTGAGGGACGACTCTCGTGTGATCTGGCGTGGTATGATCAAGGTTGACAAAGCAGCCCAGCAGACAGACGGGTACCAGCGAAGCGATGCCCTGATGTTGAATGAGACGGCCCGCTGTGATGCGATCCCGGGACTGGAGATCGAAGCCGACGATGTTCGGTGTACTCACGGAGCAACCACGGGGCAGGTCGATCGTGAACAGATTTTCTACTGCATGAGTCGCGGCATAACTCGCAGGGAAGCCATGCATATGATCGTGGAAGGCTTCTTCCAGACGGTGTACGATCGCATTCCGATTGAAGTTGTCAGGGAAACTCTGAGTCGAACAGTTCAGGCGAAACTGGGATTTGAAACAATCTCCAACTGACGGTCTTCACGGAAATGATTCATTCCCTGCCGCAAACTGATGAGCGGTAACGGCAGGCTGACATCGGGGGAATTTATGGAACGAGTTATTGGAACGGACGAGTTAGTGTCCGGTGAACGCAGAAGTGTATTCGTCGACGACATCCCGGCTTTGGTGATCCGATTGGGGGACACATGGCACGTGATTGAAGACGTCTGCACCCACGACGGACAACCGCTCACGACGGGCGAGGTCACGGACTGCAGCATTGCCTGCCCGAGACATGCGGCTCGCTTCGACCTGCGCACCGGTAAGGCGTTGTGCATGCCGGCCACAGAACCAATTCGCGTGTTCAAAGTGGAAATTCGTGACGGTGGCGTTTGGGCGGCTTTGTGAGCGGAGAGTGGATCGATGTCGACCGATGCAGAATTGATTGAAGCCCTCAGGCAGGTGATTGATCCCGAGTTGATGGTCAACATTGTGGATCTGGGATTGGTCTACTCAATTAATCAGACGGAACGCAAAGTGTCCGTCGAGATGACTCTCACCAGTCCAGCGTGTCCTGCTGGCCCGCAGATCGTACAGCAGGCCAAAATGGCGCTCGAGCGATTGGAAGACGTCGATGAGGCGTGCATTACGATCACGCTGTCCCCTCCATGGACTCCTGAACGTATGACCGACGAAGCCCGGGATATGCTCGGTATCTTCTAAGCGGCCAACGACTCTCCTCGCGGTTGATCCGGAAGCCCGTTCTTTTGCGACCGGGATAGTCCATCGTGTAAACGACTCTGAACCGGTAACAGCCAGTTGTCGCGAAGACGTCTTTACCCGCCTTGTGGCCTGGGAACGTCTGCACGTGCCCTGAGAGGCGAAAGCGGTGCCGGACAGCGTTGCGTAACAGTAGATGAACTGTCTCTGGTTCAGATCGCACTGGGGCTGAGGTAGCGTATCTTACGTCGCTCGTTTGTACGTTGACCAATAGTGAGGGGCGGCTGTGGCAGTCTGCAATCGGCAGAGTTACGACGCATCCACGGCCGGTTGCACGGCTTTCCCGGGCGTTGCCACCACGGTACCGGGATGCACTCTGCTCAAACACCGAGCGGCGATACTGCTTCACCAGGGGCGACGGAGGGAACTGAACAACGTTCAGTTGGTCGATGTCGTTTGAGGCGGATCTGCCGGCAATTTCTGCGGCGTGTCCAGTTGGATAAACGCTTCAATTCGAGCATTTGAAAGTCTTGCAACCTGCTGCGACCACTGAGCATCCAGGGCGATCCTGACTTCGACGACACGAGCATCGGTATCACTGACGGGGTCGTTGGTCAGTACGATCTTTCTCGCCACCATTTGGCCCACATCCACCACAACTCCGCTGAGTCGCGATCCCGATCCATCCATCACGATTTCTGCGACTTGTCCGTTGCGGATCAGATCGATGTCTGCTTCGAAGACCTCTGCGACGGCATGCATGTGTTCCACATCACCCAATTCCATAATCCCGTCCGAGGTGATCTTCTCTCCGGGCCGCGTGTGAATCCGCAGTATTCGGCCAGCGCGGGGTGCTTTTAGTGATGAAGCCTCGAGTTCTGCCTGTGCCACGTCAACCGCAGCTCGGCAGGCTTCGACTTCCATCGCTGCTGCCTGTACGTCGGTCGGACGCACTTCCTGGAGGCTTTCCAGCGTGCCCTGAGCCCGCTGCTGCTCGATCTTCAGACGGTCAAGCGCCCACTGGCGTGAATCCAGCTCCTCAGTTGAAATCGCTTTGCGTTCGTGCAGTTCCCTGGCGCGGGCGAGTTCTTTCAGGGCCACCTGGGACTGCTGCTGAGCCAACGCCAGTACTGCTCTCTGGGCGGCAATGTCTCCGGCTCTCGCCCCGGACCGTACCTGCTCAAGTTTGGCTGAGGCCGCATCAAGACGGGCTTTGGCCTCGCTTAACCGCGCCTTCCGTCGTTCCAGATTGTCAAACACGGCCAGCACCGTGCCTTCGCTGACTGAGTCACCTTCCTCGACGAAGATCTGTGAAACGGTCGCCCCTTCGTTTCCTGATTCTGAAGCCAGTTCAAGGATGCGACTGCCCGGCTCCAGCCGTCCGAGGGCGTGAACAACTTTAGGCGACTCCGTTTGAGCTGTGCCCGGTTTCTCGTTCGACGAGGTACGAGTGTCAGCAGGCCGGTCCAGTACTCCCCGCAGCACCGCTCCCGCGATGACGCCACCGGCCCCGACCGTCGCGATCAGTGCCACCAACAGGGGTTTCCGCACGGTCATGAAATTAGGCGAACCTTGAACAGAAGACATGACCACTGCCTGCAGAACCTAGGGAACTGTGGCCGTCGCAGGGGACATTGTCCCGCGTCTGACCGTCCGGTGCAAAAAAGCACTCAAAAACACAGTCCGCCGCCTCTAACACGATTGCCGCCTTTATGATATGTCATTCGCAGCATCAGGCAAGTTTTCGCG
>JBDKIW010000436.1:0-2820 GCA_039796955.1 Planctomycetota bacterium | reverse complement strand
GCCGCAGCACCACACGGGCCCCCGTCTGCCACAAGGTGCACGGGGTGCCCTGCTCAGCCAAACGGAACTCGCTCGGCATTTACTTCAACGGCATTCCCGCTTCCGGCTTTCCATTGGTCGTCAGAATCTGAAAGTGATGCACGTAGGCAGCCGCCGGGTGGTCGCTGGTCCAGACAATCTGTCGATCACGGTTGACTTCCACCATGGACACCCCGGTGCCAGCCGCGTGACTGCCCACGACTGTATTGCCGTTCGCCAATCGCTGTGCCCCGCAGGGATCCTGAAATAAGCCACCGACATCATCGTTGGTCACTTTCCAGACCAGCTCGCCAGCCGGGTTGAGTTCGATCACCTTGTTGCCGTGAGTCAGCGAGACCACGGTGTTGCCGTTGTCCATTCGAATGGCGGTGAACGGCCAGTTTTCCGCAGGACGTCCGCCAAGCTCTTCAAAATCTGTCGGAAACTGCTGAACGACGCGTCCGTCCGCCATGTATTCCTTGACTTTAAACGCCAGCAGGTGCGGCACAAGAAAATTGCCATTGCGCAGCTGGCGTGCCATCCGTGTCTGCAGATGGGCATTGTCCGTTTCCGGCTGCAGCGGAACCTCAACCGCAATTTTACCCGCAGGAGTGACTTCCAGCAGACGCGGAACCGCCCCCAATTCCGTCACCAGGGTGTTGCCGTTATACAATCGCTGAGCCGTGCCGATTTCCCGATTTTCCGGGCTGAGCGTCCACGAGAAAACCACCTGCTTCTCGCGTGTCACTTCCTGCACACGATTGCTCCACGCAATCAACACATTGCCGTTCGGCAACACAAAACCGTCGCGGGAACCTCCGGTGTGTTCCCATTCAATTTCGCCCTGCTCAGAGATAATTGCTGTTCGATTGCCAAACACGATGTAACTGTGCCGAATTGCGGGCGTCTCCGACTTTGCAGGCTCCTGAGCGACTCCGGGACACATCAGCCACAGGGACAGGACGAAGGTCAGCATCGAATCACTCCAGAAACAAAACGCACACGAATCAGGAACCAGACATGCCGCGTCGCCCCGCGTTGCAGACATGTCGAGGGAATCTACCCGGGCCGGACATCGGACACCAGCAACACGCAGCCACAGAGTCCCGGCGTCGTACCAACAGGGACCAGGTGGAGTACAGCCCCCGGCAGACGTCGAGCAGCCATGCACTACTCATCCGCCAGTTCAGTCTGGTATGAGATCAGACTGGTGACTTCGAGGGGTTGCAGCCGATCGCGTCCTTTGAGAAACGCGAGTTCAATCACAAAGGCAGCGCCGACAATTTCTGCCTGCTGCAGTCTGGCCAGTCGCACGCAGGCGTCCATCGTGCCTCCGGTGGCCAGCAGGTCATCCACCAGCAGCACCCGATCGTCCGCGGAAACAGCATCCGTGTGGATTTCCAGTGAATCCGCGCCGTATTCGAGATCGTAGCTGAATCGATGCGTCTGAAACGGCAGCTTGCCGGGCTTGCGAACCGGGACAAAGCCCGCGCCCAGCTCCATCGCCAGAGGAACACCGAAGACAAATCCACGAGCCTCAGCAGCAAGGACTTTCGTGATGCCACGGTCCCGAAATGGCAATGCCAGTTGCCGCGTCGCTTCCTTCATGGCCGCAGCCGAACCCAGCAGGGGAGTAATGTCCCGAAACATGATACCGGGCTTGGGAAAATCCGGCACTGAGCGAACAAAACTTCGCAGATCCATGCGACACACCTTTGTCAGAACAGGCCGGTGATGAAGCGAGGCAACACAACGTCACAAAACATCCAATCCCAGCACCTTTTTGAAGGTGGCAAGTGTAGGAAATCCCGCCATTTCCTGCACTCCAGCCCCGAAAAGTTTTCAGAAACTACGGGAACACCCGCCGCCCCAGCCGCCCGACCGGACTCGTCAGCCCGGCCACTCGTAAAACTGTATCAGTTCTGCGGAATCTGACGGATGTGCCTTTTCGCCATCGTGATGCATCGTGAATTCACATTTTTGTTGAAACAACGCAGCGACCTCCCGTTCCGACACGACCTAGTTTTCCCCAACTCACCTGTCTACCCGATCGGAAACCACGGATTTGTCCACGTTTTGTGTTCAAACCGCGGGCACTCCGCCATTTCGCGGACAGGCATGGTTCTTATTCCCGTTTTTCAACACATGGTCCGGTCTGGCCCCTGAGTCAGCACCGAGGATAAAGCTCCCGAGGGCATCTTTCATGGCTCGCAATTCTTCCGGTTCTCTGCTGGTCGTTGATGACGATCGTCACATCCAGATGGCAATGGCCGACTACCTGCGCAGTCTGGGCCATCGCACCGAGACGGCTTCGACATGCGAAGAAGCACTGGCCCGGATGGAAGAGTTCCCTTTTGAAGTGGTCATCTGCGATGTGAATCTTCCGGATAAGGATGGATTTCAGCTGCTGCAGTGGGCACGTGAACATTCGCCGGAAACAGCCATCATTCTGCTGACCGGCTTCGGGACCATCGAAAGTGCTGTCGAAGCCATTCGCATCGGAGCCTTCGATTACCTGACCAAGCCTGTGATCGACGAAGAACTGCGGTTCTCCATCGAACGTGCCATCGGACAGCGTCAGATTGTCGAGGAAAACCGCAAACTGAAGGCACAACTGACCGAACGCTTCGGACTCTCAAGCGTCATCGGCAAAGACTACAAAATGCTCCGCATGTTTGAGCTCATGGAGAGCGTGGCGGACACGAAAACGACCGTACTGATCCTTGGCGAAAGTGGCACGGGCAAGACCATGACCGCCCGAGCCCTGCATCACCTCAGCAACCGTCGTGACAAACCGTTTGT
>JBDKIW010000435.1:0-4258 GCA_039796955.1 Planctomycetota bacterium | reverse complement strand
AAAGCCGCCGTCATGCTGATGACCTCAGCCTCGGCAAATGCCACTCCGCGACTTGCTTCCTCACTGCAGATATTCGGATTGTAAATTGCGGGCAGCAACGTTCCCAGGATGCCCGGGATGCAGGGCGGCGGAATCACGTTGATCTGAGACCGCGGATGCCCCCAGATGAACATGCCACTCAGATGATCCACAAGCTCGCGGGAAACACTCTCAACAGCGCGCATCTCCTCGGCCACCACACTTTGAGTGGCCAGTGAAAAGTCGATCTCCCGAGCATCCCCCAGCACGGGACACTGCGATTTCATGCTGTCCACACGGTCCAGTGCGCGCAGAACAGAAAACACAAACCAGGCATCATGTTCCTGATCCGACACAGGCTGCGGAAAGGCACGCCGCAGAGTTTCCAGATATTCGCGATAAGCACTCATCACACGTCCCGTCAAAGAACCTGCACCTGCAGGACACCTGGTCCGCCGCCGCAGCCCGTTTCGTAGAATCAGTCCGGCAGACTCAGTCCGGCCATCGCGCCCCTGGGATCACACAACTGCCAGTGGATTCAGCCAATCGGCCTCGTTCACGCCGTCAGCACCCGAACGGAACAGAGCAAAACAGCGTTCAAGCCCCTGCCGTTAACCGAGGCGACAGTCAACGCAGCACTGATTATCCCCGGATTCGTCCGGCAAATCGGAAACACGAATCTGTGTTGTCGGTCCGGCACTTCCCTTCACTTCCGCCGCAGCGTACGATCACGACGGAACGAGACTGAAGTTTAGCGTATTTTTGCAGAAATTGTTATGAACAGCGTGTCTGATGTTTTCCGGCTGGGACGAAATATCGCGGTCTTCCCCGTGGTCCATGGCAGCGGTGACAGTGCCGTGGAAGTCCGTCGGCTGATGCTGAATCAGAAATTTTCCTGCCTTGCGGCTCCTTTGCCTCCTTCCTTCCAGGCCGACGTCGAAGCCGCCGTGGAATGCCTGCCACAGGTTTCCGTGGTCCTGCAGCGACAACCCGTAACCAGTTTTAATACCCAGCCACCGGACTTCAGTGACGCCCTTGAAGTGGCAGAATCGCCAGAGGAGTATGCTGGCGAATCCCGAACCGCCAGTTATGTGCCGATCGACCCCTGCCAGCCCGTGATCGCTGCGCTGCGCATCGCGCGTCAGGAACGCATGGCCCGGGCGTTTATCGATATCGAAACCGACAACTACATCCCCCAGTCCACAATCCTTCCGGATCCCTATGCATTGAAACGGGTGACTCCGGAACAATTTGCCGCCGCAATTCTTCCGGCCCTGCCACCGCCCGCAGACGCAGACCAGTGGACCCGCCTGCGCTGGATGGCGGCCGAGCTGCACCGCTTATCGGCAGAGTATGACTCCGTCCTGTGTCTCTGCAGTCTGCCGGACTGGCCCTGGCTTCGCGACCTGTTCAATGCGGCCGTCGATCGCCCTGAAGCTCCGGAATGGTCGCAGACACCCACAGAATCCTATGGAGTGGCTCCCCGCACGCTGACATTTGTCCTCGGAGAACTCCCCTTCATCACTGGACTCTACGAACAGGCCCGCGCTGATCTTGATGACGATGAAAATCTGTCGATCGACGGCATAAAGGCACTGCTGGTTCATGCCCGCGATCGCTACCGCCAGGAATTCGGCACCCGGGCTCGCCGAATCACTCCCAGCCTGCTGTCCCGCTGCCTGCGTTACATTCGCAATCTTTCGCTCATTGAACGACGATTCACCCCGGATCTCTACACTCTGATCATCGCTGCAAAACAAACTGCGGGGGATCAGTACGCGGTCCATGTGGCTGAAACGGCTCGCGAATATCCCTGGACACCATCGGAATCCATGCCGCGAATACGATTCGGGATTGATCGAGCCAGCCTGCCGGACGGTACCGAACTGCTGCCGCTCAGTCGCCTGCCCGGCCCGCCAGTCGTCTGGAGAACCTGCCAGCTGAACACCCGACCTGATCCCCGCACGGTCTACCGCTGGCAAAAATCCTGGGATCCGCATGGCCAATGCAGCTGGCCACCGGAAGACGTCGCTATCGAACGTTTCAGGACGCATGTCCGCGACGTCGCGCTGGATCTCATCGGCAACGATCTCGCAAAAACCGAAAAGTTCTCTGCCAGCATGAAAGACGGACTGGATATCAGAGAAACCCTGCGAAACTGGCACACCGGAGAACTCTACGTCCGCGTCTTCCCGCCGGCGCGAGGCAAAATTGACTGCGTGGTCATGCTCTTCGACAGCCCCGCAGACCCTCGGAACTACCCGTGGCGAATCACCTGGCATGCAGAACATCAGGACGAATCCACACTCTCGCTGTTCGCCACAAATTTCACCGAAGAAATGGTGGGACCTGGAATCGCCGTCGCACGCTATGGCGGCGCGATGTTCCTCTTTCCGCCTCGCCCCGTTCCGGACATCTGGAGAGATCCTCGCTTTGATTTCGCCGACACTCTGGAAGAACGCCTGCTCGCCGCCGGCCTGCACTATTCACGAGAAAAACATGTAGCAATCATGAGCCATTCCCCGCCGGGTGCCGGCTGGAGACGACTCGCATCCCGATACCGAAAAAAACTGGTCCACGTGCCTCTGGCGCGTTTTGGTGCCGAAACCATCGAGAAACTCAGGATTTTTCACGTCCTGAACGGGCACGAGATCCGTTCCTACGCCGATCACTTCATCCGAAAACCCTGACACCCGCTTCGATCGGCACACTCGGCCGGGCCGGATCGATCCGCCAGAACCGGATTCTGTGATGTAAACACTTTATGAAATTCCGCTTTTTCGCTTAACGGAACGCAGCGAACCTGCCAGGATTGACCTTTTGCGGCATTCTGCAACTGGGCGATGTCCGCAACACAGGCTCGGTCTCCTTGTTTTCGGTCGTTGCCCCGTCGCAACTCCCGTCCCGGTGATCTTCGATCATGAAGCATCTGACTTCACTTCTCGACTTAACTCCTCTCGACCTGCTTGCCGTTCTGGACAAAGCTGCAGAGCTGAAAACGCTGCTGAAACGCGGAGAACGACCTCAGCTGTTCCCCGGTCGCGTGCTCGTGCAACTCTTCGAAAAACCATCACTGCGCACCCGCAACAGCTTTGAAGCCGCCATGATTCATCTGGGGGGGTCCGGCATTTTTCTCACCACGGCAGAAGCGGGGCTGAACGGTCGCGAAAGTCTCTCCGACGTTGCCAAAGTCGTCAGTTCCTTCAGTGATCTGATCACCATGCGCACGTTCTCGCAGAAACTCATCGAAGATGTCGCAAAGCATGCCACCTGCCCCGTCATCAATGGCCTGTCCGACGAACGTCATCCCTGCCAGGCAATGACCGATCTGTTGACCATCCGCGAAACGCTCGGCGACCTTCAGGGGCGTCATCTCGTCTTCGTGGGGGATGGAAACAATGTCTCCATGTCACTCGCCATTGCAACAGCCATGACCGGCATGCACATGACACTGGCTGCGCCTCAGGGATTTGAATTCACGCCGGACTTCATGGCACTCCTGAACTCACGTTATCCCAACCACAACGTCACCGTCTGCAACAATCCCTTCGAAGCCGTACGCCACGCCGATATCGTCTACACGGACGTCTGGGCCAGTATGGGGCAGGAAGACGACGCCGAGCGACGCAAAACCGCATTCGCTGCGTTTCAGGTCAACTCCGAACTCATGACGGCCGCACCACCGTCTGCGATCTTCATGCACGACCTTCCGGCAAAACGCGGCCTTGAAGTCACAGATGACGTCATGGACGGTCCGCAAAGCGTCGTGTTTGCTCAGGCCGAAAACCGCATGCACCTTGCAAAGGGCCTGTTTGTCTGGCTGCTCAACCAGTCCACACCCCGGTGATTTCCACGCAGGATAGTTTCGGTCCTTAGTGTCCAGCGGCTCGGCAGGAGCACTCGCCCTCCCGCAAACCAACTCGGGACTGGGAACGCGAAGTTCCACCTGAGCCGCATCCCACCACGAGGCCGTGGCTGTTCGCTTAGCGGTTCACGCCGACATAAAAGCTGAAGATCTGCTCGCGGTCGAAGTCTTCCGACGCAATCGGGAATGCGAAGTCAAACGCCAGAGGCACTGGTCCCATCGCGGGAATCGTCACCCGCGCACCAAAGCCCGCGGTCGCTCGAAAGGCCTGCATCGACACTTCATCGTCGACAGAACCAAAGTCAGAGAACACGACCATGGCGATCATGTCATCGGCCGTCAGAGGCAGGCGATATTCCACTGTTCCCAACGCCT
>JBDKIW010000434.1:0-6783 GCA_039796955.1 Planctomycetota bacterium | reverse complement strand
GGCGTCAGACTGTGCCACTCGAGATCCAGGATTGCGGCGGCGAGGTATTCGAGGGTGTCAAATCCCTGATTGAACTTGCTGGCCTTCAGGACTTTGTCCAGCAGCTCAGCAGGAATGGTTTCTCCTGTCTTATAATGTCTGGCATAGTTCGACAGAATCTCAGGCTGAATGGCCCAGTCTTCCTGAAACGTGGATGGAAATTCGACGAAGTCGCGAGGCGTATTTGTGCCTGCCACCGAGGGATAGGTGACGTCTGAAAACAATCCGTGCAGCCCGTGCCCCATTTCGTGGAACAGGGTGGTGACATTGTCAAAGCTGACCAGGGCGGGTTCACCGGCGGCTGGCCTGGGGATATTCAGCGTATTGACGACGACCGGGCGTTCCTGCAGAAGTCCCGATTGATCGACGAAAGAACTCATCCATGCTCCGCCACGTTTGGTTTCGCGTCGGAATGGATCAAAGAAAAACAGACCGATGGGTGAACCGTCCTGTTCGAGAACGTCGAAGACGCGTACGTCCGGATGGAAGACAGGAAGATCTTTTCGTTCACGAAACTGAACGCCATGCAGGCGGTTCATCGTGTAGAAGACACCATTCGTCAGCACGCTGTCCAGTTCGAAGTAGGGCTTCACCAGCGACTCATCAACTTCAAAACGGGATTTCCGCAGTTTTTCGGCATAGTATTCCCAGTCCCAGGCTTCCAGAGGATGGGCGTTGCCTGACGTCTGAATGACCGCTTCCAGATCCCTGGCTTCCTGACGGACGCGTGCAACGACGCCAGGGGCAAGATCGGTGAGCATTTTCCGGGCGGCTTCGGGTGTTTGAGCCATCTGGTTCTGCAGTTTGAAGGCTGCATGGCTGGGGTAGCCCAGCAGTTGTGCGCGTTCTGCGCGAAGACGTGCCAACTGCAGGATCAGCGGTCGGTTGTCCAGTCCACCGTCGCGGCCAAGTCCACGTTCGGCGGAGGCCAGCCAGAGTTGTTTGCGGAGTTCACGATTCTGTAAAGCAGCCAACTGGGGAACGCGAGTGGTGTTGGTGATGTCCAGCACATACCGGCCTGTGAGTCCGCGTTCACGTGCGGTTTCTGCTGCCGCGGCAATCTCGCCGTCTGACAGTCCCTGCAGCGCGGAGACATCTTCCACGACGACCGCTCGCTCCTTCATCAGTGCGAGGAGATTTTCTTCGAACTGTGTTTCAAGTCGGGAGATCTCTTCGTTGATGGCACGGATGCGGGTTTGCTGCGAATCGTTCAGTCGGGCTCCGGCTCGGACAAAGTTCTCGTAGTGCTGTGTCAGGACCTCGGACTGCTCGGTTGTGAGTTGCAGTTTGTCACGATCATTCCACAGGGATTCCACTCGAGCGAACAGTTTTCTGTTGAGCAGGATGTTGTCGGAATGTGCTGCCTGAAGGGGCGCCAGTTCGGTTTCAATCTGCTGCAAGGCATCGTTTTTGTGTGACGATGTGAGATTGGAGAACACGTTGCGGACTCGGGTCAGCAACGCTCCGGATTTTTCGATAGCGACGATTGTGTTTTCAAATGTCGCAGGGGTTGCCTGTGCAGTAACAGCGTCCATTTCCAGCAATTGCAGGCGCATACCTTCGAGGAACGCTGGTTTGAAGTGTTCTTCCCGAATACGGTCAAACTGGGGAGTCTGGTACAGGAGTGGGCTGGGGGTTGCGAACGGATTGTCGGCAGACAACTCTGATGTTGAACTGGTAGTCACGGGATCGATTCCCATCAATGGTTCCATGAGTGCGCCGCCGGAGAGCGGCAGGACAAATAATGCTGCAGCCCGGACAACGCTGCGACGCGTGGTGCGAGTGAATTCTGAGAGGTGTTGCATGTGTCGACTTTCTGAAAACAGCCGAAACCATCAGCTGGAAGGCAGGGAAAACATGCTGTTGAAATGCCGAAATTCAGGGCATTTCGACATGAATTACTGATTGCGGTAGGCGCGAATCCGCTGGCCGGTCAGAGCACGCCAGACTCCTATCATAAACGCCAGATTCGCCAGAACAAAGCTATAGGCCGTACCGGATCCGGGGACTCGTCGACCTCGTCCGCCGAAAGCCCAGTGGTAGCCAGCCAGCAGAAACAATGTGGCAAACGGGATAAACGCCAGCAGACTGACGGGTCCTGGCTGGAGTACCAGAGACAAGGCTGATGCGAGCGTGGCCGTCAACAGGAATACAGGTGACAACCAGCGAAGAATTTTATGGGACCAGAGGGCAAAGGCATAACCCGGATGTCGAAACGGATTCAGTAAATGACTGCGAGCCCACGTGCCCTGCCAGTTGCGCAGAGTCATCCTGATGCGTCGCCGCAGTGTGACTGAGGAGTCACTGCCGAATTCGTCGAAGACCAGGGCCGCAGGTTCGTGGACGACAAGATGCCGACTACTGACGATATCCAGTGGAACAATACAGTCCTCGCCAATTGATGGATCCATTTCCACAAACAGCGAGCGACGAATGGCGAAACAGCAACCGGAGAGGACAGCCAGCAGCCCCAGTTGCGATTCAAGGTCCCGTAACTTCATTTCATAACGCCAGTAGTACCCTTCGCACGCCTGAACATCGGCCGTCGTTGGTCGACCATAAAACAAACGGCCATCGACAGCACCCACTTCCGGCTGCTGAAATCGTTGCACGACACGACGAAACCAGGCGGGCTCAAATTCCACATCAGCGTCGGTGAACACAACAAGGTCGGAACAGATCTGCTGCATCGCCAGATTCTGGGTGGCCGTCTTACCAAGTCCCGGACTTTCAAGCAGGCGTACCTGCGGATGCTGCATGTGCCGGACAATGGAATTGGTTGCGTCGGTGGATCCGTCGGAGGCGATACAGATCTCAAGCCGTTCTGCCGGATAGTCGCAGGCCAGCAGATTTGCGATCCGCCGCTGAATCACGGCCGCTTCATTGTGGACGGTCAGGAGGACCGTAATGGATGGCACTCGATCGGCGGGGCCTGGCTCAGAAGGCTGTGGCTGCAGAGACCGCAGAGCAGCCTGCAGTCGACAAAGCAGTTGCAGGCACCTTCCATAGCCATCGTAGATCCAGAACAACATGAACGTGGATCCAGTTACAACGCACCACAGCACCTGAAAGTTCCTTTTTCGGGGATCAGCTGGGCCCCCGGAGAGTTGCCCGCAGAAGATACATCGAGGGCCCCGAGCCATTGTTGTTCGACCCCGGGTAATCAGGCCACACTTTGCCTGCTTCCGGACACGAGAATGCATCCGATCGTTCTGTCTGCCCTGCGAGATCCTATGTGACAGACGTTACGGCGATATGGAGCTTCCGGTGCTCGCCTGTGTGGCAGTGTACGCGTGCCATCCATACCGACACAAGCCGGCGTGAGTTGCAGAATCCGATGGTCGCCCCCTTTCTGCAGGCTGGGGAACCACCGCCGTCCGCCACAGCCTTCTCAGTGCGGCAGTCGAACGGGGATAAGTTGCTGAAAACCCGGGAAAAATCGGGTTATTCGTGTCAAGGTGCATGGCACCTGGCTATTGGCGACAGCGGTGTATGGCACCTTTTGCAATTCGACGGGTTGGGGGTCAGGTGTTGCGATGTGGGGGGGCGGTGGAGCGGCGAAGGCGAAGTGCGGGAATCCAGCGGTTGGTCAGGGGAAGGATGCGGGACAAACGGTCCACGATGAGGAAAAAGACCGGCGTCAGGAAAATCCCAAACGCAGTGACTCCCAGCATGCCACTGAACACTGTGGTGCCAAGCGCCCGTCGCATTTCCGCCCCGGCTCCAGTGGCGAACACCAGCGGAACCACACCCAGAATAAAGGCAAAACTGGTCATCAGAATTGGTCTCAGACGAAGTCGACAGGCTTCCATGATCGCGTGTGTGACTTCTTCTCCGGTGTCTCGCCGGAGCTTGGCGAATTCGACGATCAGGATAGCATTTTTGCAGGCCAGACCCACCAGCACGAGGAAGCCAATCTGGGTAAAGATGTTGATGTCCGTCCCCGTGATGGCGACACCGGCCAGGGAACAGAGCACACACATCGGGACGACAAGGATGACGGCCAGAGGCAGCGTCCAGCTTTCATAGAGTGCTGCCAGTACGAGGAACACGAAGGCGACGGAGCACAGGAACAACTGCAGTCCGGTGTTGCCGGCGGTGCGTTCAAGGTACGAGAGTTCCGTCCACTCAGCTGCCATAGTCGCGGGGAGTTCCTGCAGTGCGATGGATTCCAGTGCCTGGATCCCTTCGCCACTGCTGACTCCGGTTCCCGTGTTGGCAGTGATCGCAGCCGCTGGATACATGTTGTAGCGAGTCACCATCAGGGGGCCGCCGGTTTGGCGGACATTTGCAACGGAAGCCAGTGGGATCATCTGACCATCACGATTGCGTAAATGCAGTTTCCGGACATCCTCCATGCGATCCCGCCATTGATCGTCCGCCTGCACGACGACCTGCCATGTGCGGCCATACATGTTGAAGTCATTGATGTATCGAGATCCGAGAAATCCCTGCAGGGTTCCAAACACTTCGGCCATAGAGATTCCCAGTGACAGGCAGGCATCACGATTGATGTCAACGAACAGTTGTGGCGCGTTGACATTGAAGACGCTCTGTACGCCTTTGAGTTGGGGCAATTCGGACGCTTTGCGGACGAGATTCTCCGTCTGATCCTGCAGAGCCTTCAGTCCAGCGTCACCGCGATCCTCGACCATCAGCTTCAGCCCCCCGGCACGTCCCAGTCCGGAGACCGCTGGTGGCGGATTAATGCTGACCGTGGCTTCCGGGATTTTTGCGGCATACTGTTTCAGTAATGATTCCTGAATCGCGGCAGCTGTCAATTCCGGTGTGGTCCGTTGCTGAAAGGGATCCAGAATGATGAACATGGAGCAGAAGTTGGAGGCTCGAGCACCCAGCTGAAAGGAGTTGCCCGCAATGGCATTCAGGCTCTGCACACCCGGGGTCTCAAGGGCGATGCGTTCGACTCGTTGAAGTGTACGAAGCGTTCGCTCTGACGACGCGGCGTCGGGGAGCTGGACACTGCACACCAGATTGCCCTTATCCTGGGTCGGAATGAAGCCCTGCGGCAACGTTTGAAATCCTCTCCACGTCAGAAACAACAGGCCGCAATAGACCATGATGACCAGCGCGGGCAGGCGGAGCAGGCGTGATGTCACTACGGTGTATCCCAGCACCGACGCCTGCATCCCGGAGTTAAAAAGGCGAAACAGCCAGCCGAGGAAAAAATTGAGGATTCGAGTGAGGATATCCGGTGGGCTGTGATGAGGCTGCAGCAGCAGGGCTGCGAGTGCCGGGCTGAGCGTGAGTGAGTTGATGGTGGAAATCACGGTGGAAATGGCAATGGTCAGGGCGAATTGCCTGAAGAATTCCCCAACAATACCGGAAACAAACGCACACGGAACGAACACAGCGGAGAGAACCATGCCCACGGCGATCACCGGTCCGGTCACATCGTCCATGGCCCGAATGGAAGACTCACGCGGACTGAATCCTCGAGCAATGTACTGCTCCACCGCTTCCACCACGACAATCGCATCGTCAACGACAATGCCAATTGCGAGCACAAGGCCGAACAGTGTCAGATTGTTCAGACTGAAGCCGGCCACGGCCATCGCGGCAAAGGTGCCGACAATCGCTACGGGGACCGCAATCAGCGGAATTACTGCGGCTCGCCAGCCCTGCAGAAACAGGAGCACGACCAGGGCGACCAGAATGATCGCGTCACGCAGTGACTTGAAGACCTGACGGATAGATTCGCGAATGAATGGCGTGGTGTCGTATCCGGCTTCGTACATCATGCCTTCCGGAAAGTCCGCCGAAAGTTCTTCAATCTTCGCTTTCACCAGTTCAGCTGTTTCGAGCGCATTGGCGTCGGGCAACTGAAAAATGGCGAGCCCGACTGTGGGCTTCTGGTTAAAGCGGTTGTTGGTCTCTTCTGCCCGAGCCCCGATTTCCACTCGTCCCACATCGCGAATGCGCATGGTGCGGCCGTCCGGCAGAGATTTGATGATCACGTTTTCAAATTCATTGATGGATTCGAGCCGCCCTCGAATCATCAGCGGAACCTGCCATGTCTGCCCCTGAAACGTTGGGGCCTGTCCCAGTTGCCCCAGTGCGACTTCTGCATTCTGTTCTCGAATTGCGGTTGTGACATCACTGACGGCAAGGCCGCGTGCGGCAAGTTTGTCCGGGTCCAGCCAGATCCGCATGCTGTAGTCTCGCTGACCAAACACGCGAACTTCACTGACACCCCGGACGCGACTGACTTCGTCCTGCAGATGCAGTTTGGCATAGTTGCTGAGATACAGCTGATCGTATCGTCCGTCCGGGCAGTTCAGGCTGATCTGCAGGAGAATGTCCGGGCTGCGTTTGCGTGTGGTGACGCCGGTGCGCCGGACAACTTCCGGAAGCAGGGGCAGCGCGAGGCTGACGCGATTCTGCACCAGCACCTGCGCCAGATTCAGGTCCACGCCGGGCTTGAATGTTACCGTCAGGGCATAGGAACCGTCGTTGGTACTGGAGGAATTCATGTACAGCATCTCTTCGACGCCGTTCACCTTCTGTTCAATCGGGGCCGCAACTGTTTCGGCAACGGTTTGAGCACTGGCACCAGGGTAGTTGCAGGCGACCTCGACCGTCGGCGGTGCCACGAGGGGATACTGCGCGAGCGGCAAACGTGTCAGCGCAATCGCCCCGACCATTGTGATCACGATGGAGATCACAGCGGCAAAAATGGGCCGGTCAATAAAGAATCGCGAAAACACGCAGGAGGGGCCGCCCGGA
>JBDKIW010000433.1:0-7694 GCA_039796955.1 Planctomycetota bacterium | reverse complement strand
GCGAGTACCTGGAACCGATTTCCGCGACGCGATTCACCTCGCACGGCACGGAGAGCCTGTATATGGCCCTGAAGAATGAGGAATTCCTCAAACGCAATCTGCCGCAGCGAGACACAGAAGCGGTGAATCGCGTCCGCCAGCGACTGATTGCCGAGTACTGGAATCGTCCCGTGGAAAATATTGCGGAAGCTCGCGGCCTGATCGGTTCGGTCTGTGAAATCTGCCGCACAGAGCTGCGTCTTGCCCCCGCCGCTGTCATTCTTGAATACGTATTCGGCGGTTGCAATGCGCTCGACGACTACAGCAACCTGCTGACTCCCGATCGCTACAACGACCTGTTCGGCAGTATTCAGGGCGAGCTGGTGGGAATCGGCATCGAGATGAAAGCGGTGAAGGGACGCGGGATGCAGCTGATGAACGTGCTGATCAACAGCCCGGCTGAAGAAGGCGGACTGAACCCTGAAGATTTCATCGTCTCAGTGGACGGTCAGGATTGCCGGGAAATGTCCACCGACGAAGCCGCCAAACTGCTGCGAGGCCCGGCGGGGTCGTCGGTCTCGCTGACCTTCGAAAATCCGAGCGGGCTCAAGAAAACCGGCGAGTTCGTCCGACGACGTGTGCAGATCCGCAGTATCACTCGAAACGTGATGCTGGATCCGGTGCAGGGGATTGGTTACATCCGCATGGAGGGCTTTCAGGACGATACCGCGCAGGAACTGGACGAAGCCCTGCGATCGCTGGAGCGACAGGGCATGCGGGCGCTGGTCTGGGACCTGCGTGGCAACCCGGGAGGGCTACTGGACACGGCGGCAGCAGTTGTGGAACGGTTCATCGACAACGGAGTGCTGGTTTCGACACGCGGACGCAGCGAGGGACAGAATCAGGTGTTCCGGGCTCACGGTCAGTCCGTTCGAAAGTATCCCCTGGCGTTGATTGTCGACCAGAACAGTGCCAGTGCCAGTGAGATTGTGGCGGGGGCGATTCGGGATCATGAACGCGGTGTGATTGTCGGACGCAAGACCTACGGCAAGTGGTCGGTACAGACCATTGTGCGCATGCCGGGCGACAGCGGTCTGGCCCTGCGACTGACGACGGCACGCTTCTACTCACCCGACGATCGCAACTACTCCGGAAAAGGTCTGGAACCGGACGTGATGGTGCCTCAGGCGGAATCGTCTCAGGTCACGTTCTTCCGCAATCGGACCTCGGAAGAAATCAACACGGACCCGGATGTGGTCCAGGCGATCGAAGCTCTGGAAACCCGCATGAGCCGAAAATAATGCGGGCCTCCGGAACTTCATCCTCCGCGTCGCTGTGACGAGCGAGCGGAGGTGACAGCGGCCCAGTGCTGAGGGATCGCTGGGGAGAGTCACACCCAGCGAGATGCCAGATGCCAGATGCCAGTGGTTCATCAGCACACCTCGTGCAGCAGCTTCGCTGGAACCAGCAACCGGTAGTGGTGTGTGAGTCACTGGTACACGCGATCATTTTGACGGTCTCTCCCCTGCCCTTCGAGCTCATCGATCGTGTGTTCGTTCCACTCTTCCCAGCCAGCGACCAGCCATCCCAACAACGGTTGGTCCCCTGTCAACAGGCCACAAGTCTCGTCGAGCCGAAGCCGGCAGACTTGCCCTGATCCTGGTCTCGGAATATGGTCACGCATTCCGGGTGACAATCTCAGCCGAAGCATGATCCATGTCCGGTGCCATTGTCACCGCGGATGTCGGGACGGTGGACAGCGGGACAGAGTGGCGGTCCACTCCGGGGTTTTCAGCAGGTGAATGATGGGATCGAGGCTGTTGCAGCAGTGTGTCGGGGGGCGGCCGGATGAAGTCTTTGAGGACTTTTTTCCGGATGGCGTGGCGGCGCTGCAGTTTTCCCAGGAAGCTCGGAGGGTCTTCGTTGCCACGCGTAACGGGCGGTTGTGTGTCTTGTCAGAATCCGGTGAACGGCTGCGTGAGTCCCTGCATTTCGGGGGCACGCGACTGCTGGCCGTCGCGCAGACGGGTGAAAGTGGAGTGGCAGTCACGGGGGAAAACGAGCTCATCTGTTTCGGTGAAGACCTGAAACCGTACTGGGACGCTCGGGTGACGGGACGGATCACGGCGGTCGCGATGGCTCCGTATGGAAGTCACATCGCCTTTGCCACGGATTCCTCGCGCATTCATGTGATTACCTCTGACCGACGCGAAGTATCAACGATTGAAGTTCGGCGCCCGATTGAGCACCTGCGATTCCTGTCGACCTCAGCCGCGTTGATTGCCGCAGCGGAGTTTGGTGAGTTGAGCTGTTATGACCTGCAGGGGCGGCAGCAGTGGTCCGAACCGCAGGTCAGCAACATTGGGGACATCGCCATATCCGAGGGTGGCCGGCGTTTGTTTCTGGCGGCCTTTAATCATGGCGTGCTGGTTTGTGATGAATCCGGCGATCAGCTGGGAACGTTCGCAATTGATGGCATTCCCTGCCGTGTCAGTTGTTCGGCTGTGCAGCGACGCGTGGCCGTGATGACGCTGGAGCACCGGATCTTCTGGCTGAACTTCGAAGGCGCCGTGCAATGGGCCGTGGATCTGTCACTGGACCCACCGCAGCACATCGCCGTTTCGCCTCTGGGCGACCAGTTGATCATAGCCACGCAGTCCGGCTGTGTGCTGTCGGTGACCTGGAACTGAAACACCGCACCGTGAGCCGCAGATCGCCAATCGCCGGTCTGAACAACCACACAACCGGACACTGACACTTATCCGCTCACAGATTTGCACTGCCGACCGCTTTTTGCCCGGCCAGTGGTCCGGTATCATGCTGAATCCGCTGTATTCCGGCCGGCGTTTTTTCTTGACAATTAAAAAGTTCATGCCCCCGCCCTGGCTCTGTTTGCTGCAGGGTGGTTCATTCAGGAGATTCTGAACGTGAAACGAATTTGCTTCCTGCTGTCTGCGGTCCTGCTGGGATCGTCCGGGATGATTCTGGCTGATGACGATGAGAACTGGGTGCGTATTCGCCTGGACGAACGATTCCGTTCGGAAGGTGTGGCTGCCGGCGATTTCAATGCTGACGGCACTCCCGATGTGGTGGCTGGCGACGTCTGGTATGAAGCGCCCAAACACACCACACCGGCTCATACTGATGGCGGAGCCTGGAAGATTCACGAAGTGCGCATGCCGGGGGAATTTGTCGCCGGTGTCGGCTACAGCAACAGCTTCTGCAACTTCGCTCATGACATCAACAAAGATGGGCTGCAGGACATCATCATCATCGGCTTCCCGGGTGATCCCTACCATTGGTACGAAAACCCGGGTGCGGGAAATGAAGGGCTCTGGAAACAACACGTGATCTGGACCAGTGCCTGCAACGAATCCCCCGAGTTCGAAGATCTGAACGGGGACGGGGTGCGGGAAATCATCATCGGCTCACAGCCCGAAGCACGCATGGGCTTCAATTTTCTTCCCTCCCCGGACCGCCCCACGGAGATGTCGGCGTTTCACGCAATCAGCGAGCAGGGAGACCCCAATCAGAACGGAACCTTTAAGTATTATCATGGCCTGGGTGTCGGCGATATGAACGGCGATGGCCATCGAGACATTCTGATCGCCCATGGCTGGTGGCAACACCCGGGCTCAACAGGCGACGGCAAGGTCTGGCAGTTCCACCCGGTTCGCATCAAGGCAGACAACGGTGAACAGCCACTGCCAGCCTGCGCGAATCTCTACGCTGATGACCTCGACAGCGACGGCGACATGGACCTGTTCCTGTCCTCGGCCCACGGCTTTGGCGTCTGGTGGGCAGAAAATACAGGTTCCGGCCCATGGACTCTGCACGAAATCGACAAGTCCTTCTCACAGACTCATGCCGTGGAACAGACGGACATCAATGGCGACGGACAACTGGATTATGTGACCGGCAAACGCTTCTTCGCTCACAACGGCGCGGACCCGGGTGCCTTTGATCCGGTCGTGATGTACTGGTTCCAGGTCGTGCGTGAAAAAGGCCAGGCTCCAAAAATCACTCCTCACAGGATCACAGCTGGAACCGGCACGGGCGTGGGAACTCAGTTTGAAATCCACGATATGAATCTCGACGGCAAACCGGACATTGTGCTGTCGAATAAAAAAGGCGTCAACGTGCTGATCCAGAAGCCGTAAGCCGCACAGTGCCACAACGTCACCGCAGTGCCCGCGTTCTGTTTTCAGGCCGGGCCCTGTGGTGCAGCGTGTTTCTTTCAGGGCCCATTTCGAATCCCCGGATTCCATTAGGCTTGCCATGTTCCTGCCGCAAAATCAGCTCGCCAGCGGCATGCGGCGCCATTGGTCGTGCGGAACTTCATCGGCGGCGACATAAACCAGGACAGCGATCAGGAAGCTGCCTGTTCCAACGAGCTTTGCCGCTGACGCGCCGCCTGACGGGCGATCAGCAGGATCGCAAGACAGTCATAGACAGCGTGCACCAGCATTGCCGGCAACAGTGAATGTGTGTGCCAGACCAGAGCCTGCATGTTCACGGCAAACAGGCCAATTGCCAGCATCGACTTCCATCCCTGAATTCTGTGCACAGCGGCAAAGGCCACGGCAGACAGCAGGGTGCCCAGCCAAAACGAATCTGTCGACCAGGCGACAATCTGCCAACAGACCCCGCGATAAGCCGACTCTTCCGCGAGACTGGCACACAGCACCACCAGCGTCTTCAGGCACCACTGCCGTCGCGACCGTGGCGCAAGGGCATAGACCAGCAGGGAACGTCGTTCGATCGGTGCCATCGTGTACCGCAGAGCAAATCGCACGACAAAACACAGCGCCAGTGCCAGCAAGGTCGCCACCAGAGTCGGCAGCAGGATGGGCGGCCAGCGCCACAGTGAATACTGAAAATCACGTCCAACCAGCCACGCCAGTGTCAGCAGAACCACTTGCTGCACCAGAGTCCCGATCCAGATGCGTTCCAGCTCGGAATCGCTGAAGCGAATCTCACCGGGTGTCGGTCCCCGCTGCTGCAGGCGCCGGTGACTTCGAAACGCCATCCACGGCAGGAACAGAAACAGATAGGCCAGAAAAAATAACGAAGGAGTTCCGGGGATGTTCATCTCGGTGTGTTCCGGATCGAATGGGAGACTCTGCCGCCAACCATCCATCCAAATCTGAGGAGCAAATCGGGGACAAAGCCACCAGTTGTTTGGGGCAGTATCGAAAACGCGATCCCCGCGGATCACAGGGATGAAACTTCGAATCCGCCACGGCCGCAGCCGGGGATTTATTTGAGCGAGTAGCCGGTCTTCAGAAGTTTTTCGATCAACCGTAACTCATTGTCAACCACCGCGCGTGCCTGAGGGGATGTCTGCCAGTTGGCAGCGGTGATTCCCTGCGTCGCCGGGCAGCAGAAAATCGCACAGGAATTTGGCAGGTGCCGCCGCATCAATACAAACAGGCGCAGCAGGTGCCATGCCGATGAGACCAGCACGAGGCGTCGTACATCCTTCAGCCCGGGTTCGGATTTGAATCGTCGCCCCAGATCTTTGGCTGCCGCCACCAGATCATCATGTTCATCGAACAGTTGCAGGCAGTTTTCCGGTACTCCGCCCTGCACCGCAGATTCCCGCATCCGGTCGGCTTCTGAACGCCCCTCGGCGTGCTTCCGCCTGCCGTCCCCCAGCAGCAGCAGCCGAGGCACACGTTGTTCACGAAACAGGGCAATTCCTGCGTCGATCCGCTGTCTGAGAAGTTCAGCATCTGCGGCACCGATCACGCAGGCCGCGTCAGCACGCCCCGAAAAATCATTGCGAAAGACATCTTTCGGCAGGACAGAACTGTTCATCATTCGCCATTCAAAGAATTCGTCCAACACCCGCTGCAGCGACGGGCGTCTTTATCAGGACGCCGACATACTGACAATCGAGCCCTGAAGATAAACATGCTGCAGGGGATATTGTGTCTGACTTTTCCACAACCAGCCTGAAGAATGCTGGAAAAATCAGACAGAATATCCCCGGCAGTCTGCAACCACTGCGTTTGCACTTAACCGCATACCATCAACTCCTGAAACCTTCGAAAAATCGGCTCTGAACCATCCTGGTTCAGAGAACACCGACAGAATTCACCGGACGATCAACACCCTTTTTTTCGGGTGTACCCGTCCGACCTTCAGAACACACGCACTGCCATGTGGGTCGGATCTGAAAGGTTCTCCAGAGACGAACTCCGGGCTGCAGCGGGGCGTGTGGATCGGCAGCGTGCTGAGCTGCGTGCCATTTCCCGCAGAGATTCACTGCCTGCAATCTTCAACGCCTCCTGCAGTACCCGGTCTCCATTTTCCAGACCATCGGCATCTGTCACTTCCACATCCGGAGTCACCCCGGCTCCGGCCATCCGGCGACCGTTTGGAGAATAAAACAAGGCCGTCGTAATCCGCAGGTCCCCGGGAATGGAAGTCAAGGGAAAATGGGTCTGAACCGAACCTTTTCCGTAGGAACGAGTCCCCACGACAACTCCGCGACCATTTTCCTGAATCGCAGCCGCGAAGATTTCGCTGGCGGAGGCACTGTCACCGTCGATCAGCACCACCAGCGGCACCGCCCAGGTCTGCTCAAATCGAGCCGTCTCGACCATCGAATCAGAACTCAGTCGTCCCTTCGTCGTCACAATCGTCCCACAGGGAAGAAATCGATCGCTGATCTCCACACAGGTCGTCAGCAATCCCCCGGGGTTGCCGCGCAGGTCCACGATCAGCGACTTCATTCCCTTGCGGTACAGGTCGTTCAGAGCCTGATCCAGTTCAGCCGTCGAACTCTGCGAAAAACGACTCAGGCTGAGATACGCCACATTCGTGCCGGACAGAATTCTTGTGTCATTCACCGTCCAGACCCGAATCCGGCGTCGCACCAGTGCGAACTCACGCTCCCCACGACCTTCCCGAAAAATCCGCATACTCAGCCGACTTCCCGAGACACCCTTCATCAGATCCACGCTTTCCGCCATCTTCAGGCCGGCCAGAGTCCGACCATCAATGCTCAGAATCACATCACCAGCTTCCAGACCCGCTTCTGCAGCAGGTCCACCCCGTAACGGCTTGACGATCAGCAGGCCCTCCGCATGCTCGCGAACTTCGACACCAACCCCCACGATCTCCTCGTCCAGCGCGGCACTCCGCACCCCGACAGCTTCGGCACCGTTTCGCGATGACGGATCCGCAGGTTCCAGACCTGAAAACTGATCCAGCGTATCGATGCTGGCCAGTGAGAATTCCCAGGTGATGACCCCCGCAGTCAGTCCCGGAACCCGACTGGCCTCACGCACCACCTGATTCAGCACAGTCCGGGCATCGGCATAACCACGCACCGGGGTCGCCCCAGCCAGTCGACCAAGTGACTCTCTGAACGCATCGGTCTGAAAGGAATCCGCAGAAATCCGCAGTCCCTTCATGAAGGCCGGATTGTCCAGAGCCAGTCCGAGGTTCCGCAGCGCTCGACGAACTCGCACGTCATAACTCGTAGGTTCCAGCGATCGCTCATCAATCCGTCGCGACACTTCAGCAAACAATTCTGTGCCCTGTGCGGAGGTCATCGATCGGATGGCCCGCACCGTCACCGGATTCTGATAACGCTGCGTCAGAATCTCATTGATCTTCAGAGACTCCTCGTCCATCCGGTCCTTCGGAGCCGGTGCAGGAACGAACGGATCCAGCTGGTCCAGCGAGTCTGTGGCGGGGCGAAC
>JBDKIW010000432.1:0-6347 GCA_039796955.1 Planctomycetota bacterium | reverse complement strand
GCCAGCACCGGGGCCCCGCTTTACGAACCCAACCCCCAAACCGGTGGACCACAGACACTGGAGATGCCGGCCGATGCCGTCGCTGCCACGAACACCATTCATCATAACCGGATTCACGCATCCAGAATTATGGCTCCCGTGCGGCCATAAGCACTCAGCGGGTTTGAGCCTCGGGGGGCGAAAAGATGGCAATATGGAAAGTCAGGGTCGTTTTTTGATTGATTTCGGAGATGTGTTTGTTCTCAGGATCCGCGAGTTGAAATTCAGATCGCTCGTTTCGTCGGGGTGAAACGCGACTATCTGCGGCCTTGCGGACAGCAGCGCCGTAAATTGCCCGGTTTCATGGGGCGCGGCGGCTCCGAGTTCCGAAAATGTCTCAGCCAACCCGCTGGAATCCGGGACAGCACGGCCGCTGGTGCGTATTCTTTCCTGCGGAAGTGCAGATTGATGGCTCTCGACGCCCGTCCCGATGTCCACCTGATGTGAACGTGTCCGAGAGTATGGGGGCCGGCCGTACGGTTGCGCAGCAGCACTGGCAGGTTCTTGTTGTCTGTGAATCCGGGTGGTTGACCGGATGAGTGAGTTGTGTCACGTGGCTGCTGCATGATGATTGGTCGAGGATCAACGGCGGCCGCTGGCTGTGTTGAAGATGGTGTGAAAGATTGCTGTAAAAAGAAGTGACGCGCATGTCTGTTGAGTGTACTTATGACTTTGATGTGGTGGTTGTCGGTGCCGGGCATGCCGGCGTGGAAGCGGCGTTGGCGGCGGCCCGCATCGGCGCGAAGACCGCCCTGCTGACCATGAACTGTGACACAGTGGCGCAGATGAGTTGTAACCCGGCGATTGGAGGCGTGGCCAAGGGACAGATCGTCCGTGAGATTGATGCGCTGGGTGGCGAGATGGGGCGCGTGATCGACGCCACCGGAATTCATTTCCGGATGCTCAATGGCAGCAAAGGCGCCGCCATGCACAGTCCTCGCGCGCAGGCCGATAAAAAAGCCTACCAGTTTGAAATGAAGCACCGGATCGAGCAGCAGGACAATCTGACGCTCTGTCAGGAGATGGTGGAATCCATCGAGACGGAGCGTGGACGTGTCAGTGGCATTCGGGTGGCAGGACAGGCGCTCTACCGCGCAAGGGCCATCATTCTGACCACCGGGACGTTTCTCAAGGCGATCATGCACACGGGAGAACAGCAGGCGGAAGGGGGACGAGCCGGTGACAAAGCGGCTCATGGAATGTCTGGTTCACTGCGCTCACTGGGCTTTGAATTGCGTCGTTTCAAGACAGGGACCCCTGCCCGTCTGAATGGACGGACGATCGATTTTTCACGCTGTGAACCTCAGCCGGGCGACGACAATCCGGAGCCGTTTTCCTTTCTGACAGATCGCATTGCCCAGCCACAGATTCACTGCTATCTCACGTCCACGACGCCGGAGATTCATGACATCATCCGTGCCAATCTGCATCGGGCCCCGATGTACTCGGGGCAGATTCAGTCCACCGGGCCGCGATACTGCCCATCCATCGAAGACAAAGTGGTGCGATTCGCAGAAAAACAGACGCACCAGATCTTTCTGGAACCGGAAGGTCGAAACACTCAGGAGGTTTACTGCAACGGAATTTCCACCAGCCTGCCTCGCGACGTTCAGGACGCCATCATTCGTCGCATCCCCGGCTGCGAGAACGCTCAGATCATGAGATACGGGTATGCCGTTGAATACGACTTTGCTCCGCCGACTCAGCTGCACCCGACTCTTGAAACTCGCCTGGTGGAGGGCCTGTACTTCGCCGGACAGATCAATGGCACGACGGGTTACGAAGAGGCCGCCGGTCAGGGATTGATTGCCGGAATCAACGCTGCTCTGAAGTTACAGGGGCGGGCCGCGTTTGTGCCGGATCGAAGCCAGTCTTATCTGGGTGTGCTGGTTGATGATCTGGTCACGCGCGGGGTGGACGAGCCGTATCGAATGTTCACGTCTCGCGCGGAATACCGACTGTTGCTGCGTCAGGATAATGCCGATCGTCGCCTGACTCCGCTTGGCATTGAGATCGGAACTGTGTGCCAGGAGCGAGCCACGCGATTTCGTGCATACGAGTCCGAACTGGAGCGAGCATTTCACGCGATGACGCATCTGAGATCGCGTGGAGCGACACTTGAGGAATGGATGCGACGAGCACCTGCCTGGGAGGAACTGGAAGCGGCGTTTCCGCAGCTCGTCGAAATGAATCTTTCGGCCGCAACAAAGCGGCAGATGCAGATCGAAGCGCAGTATGCGGGTTATGTGCGACGGCAGGAAGCGGAAATCGCCCGGTTACAGAAGGTGGATTCCATCCGTATCCCGGAGACCTTTGATTTTCGTTTGGTAACCCAGCTTCGCATTGAAGCTCGTGACAAACTGAGTCGTCATCGCCCGGCAACTGTCGGGCAGGCCGGACGTGTCAGCGGGATCACGCCGGCCGATATTGCCGTGCTGATGTTCTATCTGAAACCAGCCGGAAACTCCTGAGGAATAGTCGGCAACGCTGACGTGGAAAGCGCCGGGGGCAATCATTCGGGAGGCAGGATTGACGTATGGGTTCAGGAGCATTTCTGATTTCGGCAAGCGTGCGTCTGGCACTTCTGTGCTACGCTTCCTGCCTGATCCTGCTCCTGTGGAACGGACGCAGTCGAACCCTGAATGCTGTGACTCGGACACTGTGGACGGCTGGTGCGCTGCTCTTCGTGGTGCATGTCGCTGCGGCCCTGCATTTTACACATCAGTGGGATCATCAGGCGGCCATTCGCAGTACGGCAGAACAGACCAAAGAATTGCTGGGATGGGCCTTCGGTGAGGGTTTGTACTTCAGCTATCTGTTTGTGCTGCTGTGGCTGATCGATCTCGTCTGGGTCTGGTTTCTGCCAGCCGCCAGAGAACAACGTTCTCCATGGATTCACAGGTTGCTGCACTGCTACCTGTTCTTTATCGCCTTCAATGGTGCGGTGGTGTTTGAAGCCGGCGTGACGCGTCCTGCCGGGATTGTGGCCAGCCTGGTGATCACCGCCCTGTTGATTCGCCACTGGTCTCGTCATCAGTCGAAGCCGGCGTCCGCGGAATCACCGAGACCGTCAGACCGGTAAATTGTGACCCCCCGGAATACCTGAGCACTGAGCTTCGGTACACAGACGCTGGCGAAAGTCGCCCGTTACAGAAGTACCTGACGATTGCCAAGTGTCACGGGGATTTCCAGAGCCTGCGTGCCACGGACCAGTTTCAAGGTCACGGTATCGCCAGCCTTTTTTGTGGACAGCAGCCCACGCAGATCCTCAAGGGACCGCACAGGATTCTGATCAACGGCAATGATCTGGTCTCCCAGCATCACCTGAAAGCCGCGCCGGCGACAGCCCTGCAGGCCAGCCCCCGCGGCAGGCGTTGCCGGATACACGTTCAGAATGATCAGGCCACCTGTCAGTAGTTCTTCGGGGATGCCGTTCTCCAGTGCCGTCTCTGCGTCCAGGATGGAGACTCCCAGTGACGGCGTCTGGTCATTCAGCGAGGCATCCATGATGGAACTCACCGACTTGACCACGTCATCTACGGCCACTGCAAACCCCAGCCCTGCAGAATCCCCGCCGGCACTGACGATCGCCGTGTTGACGCCAATCAGTCGCCCGGAGCTATCCAGCAACGGCCCGCCGGAATTTCCGGGATTGATCGCTGCGTCGGTCTGGATCATTCCTGCAAGCACCGTTTCAGACTGCCCGCCAACCGTTCGATTCAGACCACCAATGATGCCGGTTGAGAGTGTTCGATCGAAACCAAATGGATTGCCGATGGCAAAAACCTTCTGACCCACGCTGAGATTGTTGGAGTCCCCCAGTGTGATGGGTTCGAGTTCACCAGGGGTTGCCCGGATTCTGAGCAAAGCGATGTCGTGCCTGGACACCGCCCCAACAAACTCGGCGTCATAGCCCCGTCCGCTGCCCAGCTGAACCTGAAGCTTGCCGATGCCGCCGAATACTGTCTTTTCAACGACATGCAGATTAGTGACGATCAGTCCGCCTTCGTCCCAGACAATTCCGGTCCCCGACGCAACCTCCAGTTCACGCACCTGACCACGCGCGCTCTGTTCGAGATTTGTGCGGACAAAAGCCACGGAGGGTGATGCGGCCTGAAAGATGCCGATAGTGGCCTTTTCGTCGAGAGCCAGATCACCGCGCGGAGTGACGATGCGCGGCGTGTAGTCCGGACGGTTCGCCAGGCTCTCCATCAGAGTGCGATAGAGCAGCAGGGACGCCATCACAATCAGAATCGTAACCAGCCAGCGGTTCGCTGCTGCGGCTGAATTCCCCTGGGCTGAAGAATCAGTGGGTTGCTGGGACACTGTCTGGGTTCTCCGGGCCACAGAAACGAGAACCACGGATTCTGCTCCACCAGGGCCAGGGCGGACCGCAGACATTCAAACAGTTTAAGCAAGCGACGGCGCCTGTCCAGCATCTCGTGGTCCATCCCATTGCTTTCCGAACGCCTCGCGCGGGAATCCAGCAGGGCGGACAACAAGACTGGACGGTTCCTGTTTGCAGATTTGCGGGAGCACGCGGCTGGGATGGCGAAACGGCGCGAATCCTGTCCAGAGTCGCGTTTCGCTCCGTCGCAACGTGCACCCAGCTCGTTGATCGCGAATAACCTCAAACGACGACTTTTCGCAGAGGGGCTTGAAAACGCCCATGAACTTCCATCCTGCCCTCGTTTCGCCATCCCCGGATGCGGCTCCGGCCACGCCGCAAACCTGAATGCGGCTCGGGTGGAACCTCTCCCTTCCGGACAAATCACAACTAGTCGCTAACGCGTTGCGGCTCACAAACCGCGGCTCAGCAGGAGCTTCGCCATCCCATCTCATCCCATCTCATTTCGATTTCGTGCCTTTCGTGTGTTTTGCGATTGCACCCACATCTCTCCCGTGGGCATTCGAAAACACTACCTTAGGTCAATCACAAAATCGCTCGCACTATCAGAATCATAAGCAATTGCAATGGAGTTGTGGTTTTTGTTGTTAGCAGGAAAATTGCGGAGCCTCGAGGAAAATCGGAGTCGAGTTTCCGGGAAATCTCGTGGTAAGTACTTGCGGATTGTGTGGAACAATCGCCGCAAGCTGCGGCTGGCGCCTTTTTTGTAACCGGCTTGTGTGAGTGCGACGGCCCCTGTCCAGCCTCCCGCGGACGGGCACAGCAGGCTCAGTCGTACCGCTCGGGCGCAAAAGTCAACTGTCGGCATGGCCGGGTGAGTCATGGCTTTTAACTTTGGTTTTGGTGGGGAGTGTTACAATGAGGCTTCGATTTCGATCATTTTTTATGGTGTGTTGCCTGCTGATGGCGACCTCAACCCAGGCGGGGGTTGTCCGCATCACGGTGAACGGCTCGATCTCTTCGTCCAGTGCCATGGGGTACACCGTAGGCGACGCAGTTTCGTTCTACTGGGATGTGAACGATTACGCGCCGGAAGCTCCAGTTGGTGGGATGAGCTCTTCGGTTGCTTTCTGGACTCAGGAAGACGATTCTCAGCCCTTGTTATTCGCCGGCGCGGGGGGCACTGGCATTGGCGGATCGTACCGCGAACCCGATGCTACTGGGCCGTATGAGAGGCTGTCAACCTGGCCAAATCCCTCGTCCGGCTACGACATCTCGGCTGAATTGAAGACCGACGGCTTCGATGTGTCCTTGAGAAATCACGGCCTTTACCTAACGGCCAATAATTCTTATTTTATCAAAGAGCTTAAGTTTAGTGACAGGATCGGTGCGTTCCCTCTATCTGCTTTTTTTTCTGGACCTGTGCCCAACCCGGCCACGTTCCTCAGTAACTACTTTGGTACGTACACTGCCACGGCCAGCAGCACTTCTGGAGCGAATGCAGTAATTGCCTCGAATGGGAGTCAAATAGTCTCGGCGGCTTTCATCACGACCAGTGTGAGCATCAGCAGTCTCTCGGCCGCGTCCGTGCCCGAGCCTTCGACGTGGGCACTGGGAGTGGGTGGGCTTGCTCTGGCGGCCTGGCGGCGGCGGAAGCAGTCCGGACGCTGATTGGTTACTGTGAATTCAATACGAGGGCAGCAGGTAGCATCGTCGGGCCTGCTGCCCCGACTTTTTCCCGGGCACTCGGGGCAATTCTGCACTCGGGGCGCACTCGGGGCCACCCATCCATCAATTCGCACACTCTGTGAGTCGTGCCATGCGGCTACAGGTGCATGGCACCAACGAGGTGGCACGAGGATGGGGATGGAGTTACCGACAGATGGCCGGCCCCGGTTCAGGCTGCGAGTATGAGGATGACTGGCCCCGGTTTTGCCGCCCCGCAAGCGGCGTGTTTTGC
>JBDKIW010000431.1:0-4991 GCA_039796955.1 Planctomycetota bacterium | reverse complement strand
GGCTGGAATGACTTCGAAATCCTCGTGGACGAAAACAGTCTCAAAGTCCGCCTGAATGGAGAACAGGTACTGCAGGGAACGCTGCCAGCCCTGAAGTCCGGACAACCGGGGCTCCTCGCGTCCCTCCAGCAGGCCAGCGGTGACACCGTTCTGCAACTGCGAAACCCACGCCTGCTCCGATTGCCCAGCCGTCCTCAGCGCTGACACTCCCCTCCGGAACGCACACTGAACTCACCCTGAACCCACACTGAAAGGAATTCCCACCACCATGCGTCTGCCGCATCTGCTGCACATTTCAACTGTATCCCGAGGGCTTGCCTCGGCTCCCGTATCCCGCGGGATTCACTGCCTGTTCCTGCTCACAGTCGTGCTGCTCACCAATTCAACCGTCACCGCGCAGGATGCCGCATGGGGAACACTTCGAGGCCGGTTTCTGTTTGAAGGACCACTTCCTGCCGTCGAAAAACTGCAGATCGAACGCGACTCCGAAGTCTGCGGTCTGACGGGACTCGTCGACGAATCACTTGTCATCCACCAGGAAAACCGCGGACTGCAGAACGTCATTCTCTGGCTGGAATCAAAGACGCCCGTACCTGTCCATCCTGATTACCTTAATAACGCCCCCAAACCAGCACGACTCGACAACAACGGCTGTCGCTTCGAACCCCGCGTGGTCCAGCTGCGGACAGGACAATCCCTCGAACTCAGAAACTCAGACCCCGTGGCTCACAACGCCGCCGCATGGCTCAAACGTTCCACACCATTCAATGAGGTGATTCCCATCGGTCAGTCCACGCAACGCATCATTCGAAAGGCTGAAACTCTGCCTGCCCGCGTCGACTGCTCGATCCACGCGTGGATGCGCGCATGGCTGGTTGTGCTGGATCACCCGTATTCCGCAGTCACGGACAAGGACGGACGCTTCGAACTGACAAATGTTCCCGCCGGTCAATGGCGGATTCGCATGTGGCACGAACGCCCCGGAAATCTCACGGAACTGGAACAGGACGGACGCCCACAAATCCTCGACAAAGGCGCCCTCACACTCACGATTCCTGCTGACGGAGAACTCGATCTGGGTGACCTGAAACTCACCGCCACTCAACTGAAACCCAAAAAGTAATTCCACACCAAACGCCCCGCCTCAAACGATATCCATACATCACCCGAGTTGGTGAAATCAATGCGGCGCAGGAGTTCCGAAGCGTGTTGACGCTGGAGCCAGCCGAGGGGTCGGAGTCAGCTCGCCAGCGGGACAGGGCCGGAATCACTCGTCACGAGAACGCGATGCAACTTCAGGGCAGGAAACGGTCCGTTTCATGCTCCCACTTCCACACACAACGCTTGCCCCCATAATGCTGGCTACAGCCTGTGGTCAGACGTCGGCCATCGTCCCGGTGCTGTCGGCAAACGACTCCGTTTCCACACCCAGACGCTGCAGCATCGTCACAAACAGATTGGACAACGGCAGATCCTCACGCGCCGCCTCCTGCTGCCATGGCTCCGCTCCACCATTCCACGCACCCCCCGCCTGACGATCGCCCGCGTAGTTCAGGTACTGCCCATGCCGGAACCCCATGGATTTGCCACCCGTCAGAATCAACGGGTAGTTACGGGACAAATGAAACGCACTGGATGCCGACCCGAACAACAGCAGCGTGTTGTCCAGCATCGTGCCTTCCCCGCCCGGTTCCGACGTGTCTTTCAGTTTCTGAACGAAGCCGCCATACACCTCACTCAGAAATCGACAGTAGGTCCCGAAGTTCTGCCAGCCACCCGGCTCTTTGGTGTCATGGGTTAACTGATGAGTCAGATTGAACCCCACCGCACGCGCCAGGTAATCGCTGACCCCAATCCCATTCTCACGACCAATCTGGTAAGTGGCCACTCGAGTCGAATCGGTGCGGAAGGCCAGATAAATCAACTCAAACATCGTCTGCAGATAGCCGCGAGGATCGTCCGGCGTAATGTCCAGTTTCAGATGATCCACATTCACCGTCGGCATGGGAATGTTGAACCAGCGCCGGGCTTTCTCCACGCGAATCTCCGTCTCGCGAACCGACTGCAGGTACTCATCCAGTGACTTCTGATCCGAAACGGACAACGTGGCTCGCAGCGACTTCGCATCCGCCAGCAGGTCATCCAGTGCACTCTGACTGAGCGACAAACGACGCGCCGCATCCTCATCACTCTTCACAAACAGCATGTCAAAAATTCGTTTGGGACGATGCTCTGCCGGTATCGCCCGCCCACTGCGACTGAATGACATCGTGTGAGTGCCACGCGGTGTTCCAGTACCGCCGTCGGTGGACATCACCAGCGACGAGACTCGCGTCTGATCACCCACGAACGCAGCATACTCCTGGTCCAGCGAAATCGTGTTGTGATAGTCGCCCGACGGCCCTGTGGCAGCGCCCGTCAGAAACTGATCCGCATTCGAATGCCCATGAATGTTTCTGGCTGAGGCATGTGACAACCCGGAAAGAATGGTCATGTCACCACGCAGAGCTTCCAGTGGCTCAAGGCACTTTGTCAGCGTAAACTGCTGACCGTTGCCGTGAGGAAACCAGGCCCAGTCCTGATAAGCCGGATCTTCCCGCAGCGGCATGGGAACACCGTCCGGCATGTAAAAACAACCCAGCCGTCGCGGCGCCACCCGCTGCTCACCAGCACCCGCCTGATTCGACAGAATCTCAAACCATGGCAAGGCCAGTGCGACCCCGGTGCCACGCAGAAATCGACGACGGTCCAGCGATGCAAGATTCATGTTCCGGTCTCTTTCCGTCTGGTGTTCTTCTGTCCCCGGTCGCGATCGTAAAACTCTGGCCCGCCCACAGTCACTGATATTCCATCGACCACTGGGCTCCGAAAAAAGATCCTGACTCCGGAATCCCAACCGCCAGTCTATCCGGCCCGCCCGCTCAGGTCGAGACGTCCGCAGGCCGCAGGACCCCGGCAGATCCCGCCGCCCTCGAAAACCCGCTACTTCTTCTGTTCCACAACCTTCTCCTGCCCCAGCAACTCATAGTACCGCTGCACCAGCGCATCAAACTCTTCCGGAACCGGCTCCCGATCAATCGGAACCATCGCCCGGCTGGATTCTCGCTTCTGCAATTCCTGCGAAATCCTCTGCTGCAGTTCCTGCAGTTCATTCAGCAAACGAGACTGCACCAGATTCCACTGCGGCTCCGTACCATGACGCCGAAACTCTGCCCGTATGGCACGCGCCCGATCACGGACCTGGGCAACTCGGCTTCGCAATTCGGGATCCTCCAGCATCTCTTCCACTTCCCGCAACTGATCCGACCACTCCGAAAACTCGGCCCCCGTCAAAGGTCGGCCCGGCGCGTTGTTCGCGCCCGCCCCGCGTCGACTTTCCCGGCCACCGTCCCGCAGGAAACTTCCCGCTGACGGCTGTTCTGATGTCCCCGACGGTGTTTCCGAAGGCGGCTCCGCAGATGCCCCACGATTTCCGGCACCTGTCCCGGCAGGACCACTCGGTGACTCAGATTCTCCGGCTCCCGGCTCGCGCTCCCGCTGCTCCGCCCCGCGGCCTGTCTCTCCCGCTCGCTCAGACTCTGCCGGGGTCCGCGCCGAATCCGGGGCAGATTCACCACGAGTCTCCGATGGTGCCCCGGTCCCAGCCGCCCCCTTGGCGTCCGGCGGTGGTTCATCTCCGGGAGTTCCCGCTCCGGTTCGCTCCGATCTCTCTGCCGTTGCATCCGAAGGCTCGCGTTCCATCGACTGTTCACCAGTCCCGGACGGTGATTCCTGCGAAGTCTCGCCCGACGGTTGCTGCCCCGTCGCAGAGGCCTTTGCGGCTTCGGTCTCGGACTGACCCGTGGCGTTACGAACCTCTTCTTCCAACTGCTGTGTCGCTGACTGCAACTGCTCCTGAGCTCTGCGAAGCGATTCTGCTTCACTTCCCAGAACAGCATCCGCTGCCTGCTCGATGCCGCTTCTCAACTGATCCAGACCACGCCGTGCAATCTGATCCGCCTCCTGCGTCTGAGGCCATAATCCACGCCCAGCCAGCATCTCCGCTGCTTCCAAAGCCTCCTCCGGCTTCAACTCCCGCACGTCCCGCAGAGTCTCGTACAACTTGCCGGACAACAATGGCTCACTCTCTTCCGCCTGCTCAATGAGTTGCTTTGATTCATTGAGTACCTGACTGAGCCGATCGCGCTGGGCCTTCAACGCCTGCTCGATCTGTTCACGATTACGGTCCGACTTCAGTGACGGCCTGGTCGCGGATTCCGCATCAGCATCCTGCCCACTCAACTGCCTCGCAATCTGCTCCTGCTGCTCCGACAGTTCCCGCGCCTGCTCACGCAGATCCCGCACCGCATCATCAAAACGAGACGACGTCTGATTGCGGAATTCCTCTTTCAAGGTGTCAAACTGTCGTTCCGCGCGTGTGCCCTCAGCAATCGCTTCTGACAGACGTCCCTCATCCATCGCCCGCGACGCCTGCTGCACATTCTGCCGCGCTTCCTGCATCTGCTGCTGAAGCTCCTGACGCGGAGCCTCCTGAGCATTCGGAGCCTGCTGCAGCCGTTCACTCAGCTCATCCACGTCCCGCAGCATTTCCCGCTGCTCATCACGCAGACGTTTCAGCTCACGCTCAATCTCGTCCCGCTCCGGATCTGTTCGCGCAGCTCGTAATTCTGATTCCAGCTGCTTCAATCGTTCGTTCACCATCTGCTGACGCCCCGCCAGCTCTTTCAGGCGATTCAACACCTGCAACTCTTCTCGCTGCTGCTGACTGCTCTCCTGCTGCTGCTGAGCCTGTCGTTCGGTTTCATAACGATTGCGGGTGTTGTCCAGCTCCAGCTGCTGCAATTGCTGCTGAGAGGCACTGCTGCCTCCACCACCGCCGCCACCTCCACCCTGCTGCTGTTGCTGCTGACGAACCTCCGCCTCAGCCGCTCGCATCCGTAACAAGGTCTGAATCACCTTCTGCTCCAGCGGCAATGCGTCCGCCAGACGCG
>JBDKIW010000430.1:0-5401 GCA_039796955.1 Planctomycetota bacterium | reverse complement strand
TCTCCGGCCTCCGTGCAGCACGGCGTGGTTCGTCTGCGTGATGTCACGGATGGCACCAGCAATACGCTGCTGCTGGGAGAACGCAGTCCCGTCGATCTGAACTTTGATAGTTTCCTGGCAGCCGGCTACGCCTCAGCGCCCATCGGAAGTTACGGCTTCTGGGCCGCCACCAACGGACAACACGGTCTGACCGACCTGACGCTCAGCAGTTTTGCCCCGATCAATTATCGGATACCGTTCGATTTCGCTGGTCGCCCCGGCAGTATTAGCAGTGCGGCGTCCTTTGATACGGCAGTAGAAACAGTGCGACGACTGAACAGTTTTGGCAGTCAGCATACCGGGGGAGCACAGTTCGCCCTGGTTGACGGCAGTGTGCGTTTTCTCAGCGACAGTCTGGACATGACTGTTTTTCGTGGACTCTCGACACGCAGCGGCGGTGAGATCACGGGGGCTTTCTGATCCCCCGCCGTTGTCGGGCTCGCGGGATGCTAAAGCAATCGCACCATGGAAAATCAGGTGCGTTTTTCGCGGGATTGGGGAGAGGTTTTTGTTTGCTGAAAGCTTTGTTTGCTGAAAGCATGGTGTGAGATCCGAACCGTACGTTTCGACGGAGCGAAACGCGACTCTTCGGAAGCTCACCTTTTCGTCGGCAGAAGCTGTTTGGTGGTTCATCACGGTTCTTTCGGGGCAGCATGTGGGAGAGCGATAGAGGATGCAGTCTGACACGAATCAAGACGCTCGGAAGCGTCGCTCTGCCAGTTGCACCGGCAGGATCACGGCACTGCGTCCCATGGGCTTTGCGCCGGTGGCTCTGCTCACTGGCTTGCTGCTGTGTCTGGTCGGCTGCGAACAGGCCGCGTCCCCCACACAGGGGCTGACGCCCGGAACACCATGGCCCGAGATCACTCAGCAGGCGGACGGCACGCACGTGCGGATGGCTATGTGGGACGGCGATCCGCTGATCAACGCCTACATGCGGGATTTTGTAGCACCTCGACTGCAGGACGCGGGCGTGACGCTGGAATTTGTGGGGCTGCGAGGTCCTCAGTTGGTGCAGCGACTGCAGGCCGACCAGCAGGCCGGTCGTACGCGGGGCGATCTGGATCTGGTCTGGATCAACGGAGAAACGTTTTATCAGCTTCGTCGCGTCGATGCGCTCTTAGGACCCATTACGGAGTTAATTCCTAACACCCACTTATTGAATTTACGCGATCCGTTTATCTCCCGTGATTTTCAACAACCCATTGAGGGTTATGAATGTCCATGGGGAAGTGTGCAGATGACCCTGATTTATGACTCCAGCACGGTGCCTCGACCGCCCGAAACGCTGGAAGAGCTGACGGACTGGATTCGCAGCCACCCCGGCCGCTTCACACTGGACAACAGTTTCACCGGCATGTCGTTTCTGAAAAGTCTGCTGATTCACTTTGCCGGTGGCGGGACCGCGCTGGACGGGCCGTTTGACGAAACCCGGTACCAGCAGGCGGCAACGCAGCTCTGGGCATGGCTTCGCGGAGTGCAGCCATTTCTCTGGCGGGAAGGCCGGACATTTCCGGAGGATGTGGCGCAGTTGCACCAGTTGCTGAACAGTGGCGAAGTGGACTTCAGTATGAGTCTGAACGACGGCGAGGTGGACAACAAAGTGCTGCAGGGCATTTTGCCGAAAACCTGCCGTGGCTACGTGCCGCGTTTTGGCAGTATTCGCAATTCCCACTACCTCGGCATTCCCGGCAATGCCCCCAATCCTGCCGGTGCGCTCGTGGTGATCAATTTTCTGATTTCCCCCGAGGCTCAGCTGGAGAAGGCCCGGCCCGCGGTCTGGGGGGACGGGACGGTGCTGGCCACCGAGCGGCTTCCCGGCGACTGGCCGCAGCGATTTTCCAGTATTGAAGGTCGCGAACGGGTTCCTGATCGCGACGAATTGCAGCAGCGTGCCCTTGCTGAACCTGTGCCGGAAATCATGATTCGCCTGCATGACGATTTTCGACGAGAGCTGATCGAACGTGACCACTGAACAGCCATTGCAGCGGTGCCCAAAGGAACTGGCGATCGGCTCAGTGCTGATGGTCCTGTTGCTCATACTGCCTGTGGTCTGGGTCTTTGGTTTCAGCCTTGCGTGCAGTCTGGGGTGGACCGACATACTGCAGCGCGGGTTGACGCAGGCCTACTGGGTTGAGGGTTTCTCGGGATCGCAGCTGTGGCTGTGTCTGGGTTACAGCCTGCTGCTTGCCGGCGTGGTCACAGTCTTCAGTGCGACCGTGGCCTTGCTGCTGGTGTGTGGCTGGACGTCGCTGCGCAATCAGCCCGGATTGCTGTTGCTGCTGCTGATCCCACTCAGTACGCCGCCGGGTGTTCTTGGATTTCTGATTCTGCAGATTCTTGGACGTGGTGGGGTGCTCTCACGTTTGGGATACTGGCTGGGACTGGTGCAGGGGCCTGCCGACTTCCCGGTGCTCGTGAATGATCGCTGGTCGGTGGGATTGTCGCTGGGGCTGTTCTGTTCCACGTGCCCGCTGCTGATTTTGTTTTACGTGCGTTCATGGCGGGCCGCCCGACTGGACCGTTGCCTGCAGCTGGCGCGGCAACTTGGGGCCACTCGCTGGCAGGCCATGCGGACGATTGCCATGCCTCTGCTGGTTCGCCGCAGCCCATCGTTGCTGCTGCTGTGTCTGCTCTGGAACCTTGCGGCCTGGGAAGTGCCCCTATTGCTGGGTGTGCAGTCGCCGCGGATGCTGTCGGTGCTGATTCAGCAGAGCTCCGGCCAGTACTCGCCAGAGATGCGGCCACTGGCCTTTGTTTACGCCACAGTGTACCTGGGACTGGTGACATTCCTCGCTGCCGGCTTTGCCTTCAGGAGGTTTCGCCGTGGATAATCGCTCGGGACCCCGACCTGCTGCTCCTCAACGGCGAAATTTCACTCCCCGCCGGGCACGACACTGGCCCCGGATTCTCGTGCCTGCTGTTTGCCTGCTGCTGCCGTGGGCTGTGCTGCTGGTTCTGTCACTGGGAGTCGGCTGGCAGTATCCGTCCATGTTCCCGGAGACACTCAATCTGTTGCCGTGGCGCATGCTGCTGACGCAGCGTCAACTGCTGCTCAGCAGCCTGATGACCAGCCTGCTCCTCAGTCTGACGGTGGCGGTGCTGGCGACGCTGGCGGGCCTGCTGATCAGTCGCATCCTCAGGCAGGTGCGTTCGGCGATTCCGGCTTTTCTGGTGTTTCTGCCGTGGGTGATGTCACCGGTCGTGGCCGCTGTTTGCCTTTATGACCTGTTCATTCGCCTTGGGCTGGCCGGTACTCTGACCGGAGTGCTTCTGGCCCAGACGCTGTTTGCCACCTCCTTCGCCGCCATTTTTTTTATGGATCTGTGGACGCACCGAACCGACCGCGAGGAATCCCTGATTCGCACGCTGGGCGGCGGGACGTGGCAGGTCTGGCAACACGTGGTGCTGCCGAATTGTCGTCCGCTGCTACCGGTGTGTCTGGTGCAGACGGGGCTGTTTTCGTGGCTGGATTACGGTCTGGTTTCGATGATCGGCGGCGGACATGTTTCCACACTGACGCTGCGCTTGTTCGCCCTGATTCGGGAAGCCAGTATTCATCAGGCGGCACTTGCCTCGTTGCTGCTGACCCTGCCATCGCTGCTGGCCGTTGCATTTCTGTTTCTGCGGGATCGACTGACGGCGTTTCCACTTGTGGAATCTCCGACCGATGCGACATTCGTGAAGGAGCTGCCGTGAATCCTGAAGGTTCCCCGAATGTCGCGCCCGCGAAATCCAGTGAGCAGGCCGTTTCTGAACAACTGCGTGTGGAGGGGCTGACGGTACAGTTTGGAGCGGCCACGATTCTGCGGAACGTGGAGCTGGTGGTTCGCACGGGCGAGACGCTGGTGATCTGCGGCCCATCGGGCTGCGGCAAATCGACGCTGCTGAAAGCCATCGGCGGCATGCTCACGCCTTCGTCCGGCCGCGTGGCCCTCGCACGCGCTTCTGCGGATCGAAATTCGGACTCCACGGAGGTCGGGATCGACGCCGCTCTGTACCTCGATCAGGAACCGTTGCTGTTCGAACATCTGACCGTGTTTGAAAACGTCGCCTTTGCCCTGCGCATGAAACGTGTGCCCGAAGCGGCCCTGTCGACTCGCGTGGATTCTGTGCTGGAGGCCACTGGAATCAAGGATCAGGGCAGAAAGTTGCCGCATCAATTGTCCGGTGGCCAGAAGCAGCGAGCGGCCTTCGCCCGGGCTGTGATCGCCAGGCCACGGCTGTTGCTGCTGGATGAACCGTTCAGTGCCCTTGATGCACAGACCCGTCAGCAATTGCAGACGGTGTTCTGCCAGCTCCGCCGCATTTCCCAACTGACGGCCATTTTTGTGACTCATGACGTTCGTGAGGCCCTGACGGTTGGTACCCACTTCGGCCGAATGAACGAGGGATTCCTGCAGATCTATTCATCGCGTCAGGAATTTATCACCGATCCAGCCAACGGTGTGCAGCAGGAACTGCAGTTCTGGAAAGATGCCGCGGCCGGAATGTAACGGCCCTGTGTCATGCAACTCCGATGGCCCCGTAACCCGTTCACCAGGGCACAGAGAAGCGGCCACCCCGTGACTTCACAGAGACGAGGTCACTCCGGCATAACTGATACTGGAGAAGGCGGTTCCACCCGCGTTTCCTGCGCAGCATGCAATTGCCGAAATCTCTGAAGAAACGTGGTTGGCTCCCACGCTGCCGCGGGAGGCAGGGTCAGGGCAGGATCGACCAGCAGTACCGAACGACTCTGTGAAGCACCCGGGATCTGCATTTGAGTGGCCTGGCCCTGCTGCAGTCGCAGGTACAGGTCCGGAAAGAGTTTTTCAGCCTGCAGCAGTCGCTCTGCCCCGAGAGATGGGCCCGACACCGAGTCAGATGGCCGCTCAGCCTGCTCAAGAATCAGCGAGGCCCAGACCAGGATGCGTGCCGAGTCATAATCGATCACAGTCTCAGCAGCAGTCTCCAGCAAACGTTCCCGAAGGCTCAACACGTCGACCGACGCACGTTCGTCAGCGTCCAGTTGTGTCGCAGCAGCGGCGGCTTCCTCGGCCAGCGTCCTCGCGGCAGCGATCAGCGCAGGGCGATCGCCGAATGGCACTTCCAGAGTCGCCCGGCGCAGCAAAGACTCACGATCCGTCGATCGGCGTGTCGGATCCAGTGTGCTGAAGGCCACGTTCGCGAGAACGTGAGGGAAGGACTGCAGACGCGGCCTGCCCGGTCTCCCTGGCTCCTGCGATGTGGAACGCCAATTGTTATGCCGGAGGTCGTGGTGACAGGCGTAGCATTCGAAGCGTGCCAGTTCCGGCCATGCACCGGTCTCACGTTCCGATCCGGGGACCGCAGACTTTTCGTTGCCCAAAGGGAGACCTTC
>JBDKIW010000429.1:0-10732 GCA_039796955.1 Planctomycetota bacterium | reverse complement strand
GTGACTGTCGTGGCCCCTGCGACCTGCCACAGTTCACGTGGCCACGCGGTGGACACAAAAAACGCGATCCGTCTGGAGCGACGTCAAGTTGAGCCTTTTGGAGCCATCAGTGTGGTGCATTCGACACCGGCGGACTGCATCCGGGTCGGGCTACGGCATGTGATGACAGAGCCGCCGGATTTCGTGATTGCGGGAATCAATCCTGGTGCCAATCTGGGAGTGGATCTGTTTTACTCCGGAACTGCCGCGGCAGCACGAGAGGCTGCCATACTTGGTGTGCCAGCCATCGCACTGTCTCGTCTGATTCACTCGGGGTTTCCCATTGACTGGGAAAAACTGTCTGTGCATGTGGAGCGGGTGCTCAGACTGATGCTGTCGCCGGAGTACGGACTTCCGGAGGGGCATTTCTGGAATATCAACTTTCCGGTGGTAGAAGGGGAACGGTATCCGGAGGACATTACGATTGTGCCGCATGGAACAGCGCCCCATGCTGTTGCGTTTCAGGTTGTGCATGAGTCTGAGGGGACTCAGATACTGGAGTATTCTGCGGCGTACCGGGATCGGCTGCGGTCTGGTGCGTGTGATGTGTCGCATGTATTTGAGCAGCGGCTGACAGCGACTCCAGTGGGGCCATCGCTGACGTCTGGACAGGGGCATCGGCTGAACACGCAGGTTTCGCTGCCCCCCGCATCCTGTGCTGATTGACAGCGGTTCGCAGAGTTGTCAGGATTCCGATTGTGAAGGGGAGCCTGCTCCCTGGCGATGCAGCACGCCACCCTTCGAAAACGCAGGTTGACCGACGGATCTGGTGGCCTGGCAAGGATATTTCCTGCAATCGCGGTTGACACAGCTTGTATGCATGAACATCTGACGATCCTGAGTGGTCGGGCCAATCCTGATTTGTCCCGGGAGATTGCGGCCTATCTGGGCATTCCTCTTGGGCAGGTGGACGTAGGAAATTTTCCGGATGGAGAGATCAGCCTGAAGCTGAATCAGAACATCCGGGGATGTGACGTATTTCTGGTACAGCCAACCTGTCCACCAGTGAATGAGAACCTGGTGGAATTGTTGGTGATGATTGACGCGTGTCGTCGGGCCAGCGCTGCCAGAATTACCGCGGTAATTCCCTACTTCGGGTATGCGCGTCAGGACCGCAAGGATTCCGGTCGCGTCCCGATTACGTCAAAACTTGTGGCCAATCTGATTGTTCAGGCTGGGGCGCATCGAGTGCTGGCCATGGATTTGCATGCTGCTCAGATTCAGGGATTTTTTGATGTCCCTGTGGACCATCTGTATGCGGCACCCATTCTGGACCGTCACTTTGCTTCCCTTGCGATTCCTCACGACGAACTAGTGATCATCAGTCCTGACGAAGGCAGCATCAAGAGGACGCTGCAGCACAAAGAGCACCTCGGCGGGGCGCTGGCTATTGTCGACAAGCGGCGTGCGAATGCGCTGGAGACGCGTCAGGCGAACCTGATCGGTGGCCCGATTGAAGGCAAGACGGCGCTGATTTTCGACGACATGATTACAACAGCGGGTTCGATCTGCGGTGCGGTTGAGGTCGTCCGCGCACACGGGGCGCGGCGTATTTTCCTCGGGGCAACGCATGCTGTGCTTTGCGGGCCCGCCATTGAACGGCTGGAGAGGGCGAAAGTCGACGGGATTGTGGTGACCAACACCTGTCCCATTCCTCAGGCGTCACGGTTGCCGAATCTGACTCGTGTTTCCGTAGCGGAATTACTGGGTGAGGCTATACGCCGGGTGCATCGCAACGAGTCGGTCAGTTATCTGTTTGACTGACCAGCAATGTCAGAAGGCTGGCGATTGGCCGCCATACCCAGCAACAGACCGACAGCAGACAGGCTCACCAGCAGGTTGGTTCCACCGTAGCTGATAAACGGATGCGGCACGCCCTTGGGTGGAACCATCGCTGTCACAACAGCAATGTTGGCCATGGCCTGAATCACCAGTTGCGTCAGCAGCGTGGTGCCCACGACCCAGGCGAAACTCTGTCTCGGCAAGGGGCTCAGCACGGTTCGCCCACTCAGATACACACTGATCCAGACAAAGCAGACGGTGAGTGTGCCCAGCAATCCCAATTCCTCTCCGATGACAGCAAAGACGAAGTCCGTATTGGCCTCGGGCAGATAACTGAGCTTTTGCCAGCCAGCTCCGATGCCGGTCCCTTCCAGTCCACCGGATCCGAGAGACATCAAGGACTGTCGGATCTGCCACGGCGCAGCCGCCAGGTCTTTCCATGAATCCAGAAAGCCAGTGATTCGACGCATCTGGTAGGGACGAAGCACCAGAAGAAAGCCTGCAGCCGGGATCATGACGAGGCCACAGGCGATAAAGTATCGCAGTGGCCAACCCGCAAAATAGAGCGCCAGAAGAAACCCGAGAGTCAGAAACAGTGTTGCTCCAAGATCCGGCTCAGCCGCCACCAGCGGCAGTACCAGGCACAAGGGAGCCAGTGTTTCGGGGATGGTGGACAGCCCAAGGCGATTCTCGGCTCGCAGTTGCAGAATCTTTGATGCCCCCAGCATGGGCAGAATAAGACGTCCGAGTTCTGAGGGCTGGAATGACAATCCGGAAAATCGAAGCCAGCGCTGGGCACCATTGATACGACTTCCGATACCGGGCGTCAGGACGAGCACCAGCAGTACCACATAGCCCCAGAATGCCGGCCTGCTCCATGCCGCGATGCTTGCCGGACATTGGCGCGACAGGATCCATGCGACGAAGGCGGAAAGAGCCAGCCAGGTCAGATGTCGACTGAGGAAAACTGTTTCCTGGGCACTGGGGCGCGAAGTGAGGCTGGAACTGTGTACCATCTGAACGCCCACACACAACAGCACTGCAATCAATCCTGCAAGGAAGTGTGCAGAATGCAGAGACTCAGAACGAGCTGCTTCCGAGTTTCGAAATTTTGCAGCGGATTGCATGACAATGGGCCGTGTTCGTTTGCGAAAACCGCCGACGATCCCTAACCTCCGTGCACATACGGAGATGAGCCCTGTGGCGGTGAAAATCGACCACGCGGCTGGACAGGGATGTCCACCTCTTTTCCATACGGATTCCTGTTCTTTCGGCTCGACAGGCTACCGCCGTACAGTGTCAAGGCAACAGAAGCCGCTGCAGCCATGCTCCCGTGTAGGATTATGCCAGTTCCTCAAGGCGCCGGGTAAGCACACCCCTCTACGCACTGCCGTCCGTGTCTCGAAAGGCAACTGAATTGCAGTAACACGATCGGGAAGCACGTGTCGTGAAGTTTCACCTGCTGTAATGATCACGCTGCGCGTCGGCACGCGGTGTTGGATTCGCGGGCTGGCGTCGCTGCATTCGTCACAAACGATCGTGTATTACGCAAGCCTGAACACCCCGGGCCGCATCTCTGCAGCCCGGCACGTGAACACGATGCTCGCCGAAACCTCAAAGCTGTTCTTCGATGACCGGATTTGTCAGCTGACCAATTCCTTCGATATCGATGGTCACGACATCCCCCGCCTTCAGGAAAAGCGGTGGCGTCTGAGCAAACCCGACGCCATGCGGTGTTCCCGTCAGGATCACTGTTCCGGCTGCCAGAACATTGCTGGCGCTGAGGAATTCGATTAGCGCTGGTACGTCGAAGATCATGTCGTCGGTATTCCAGTCCTGCATGACATTGCCATTCAGAACTGTGCGAATCTTCAGAGCGTTTGGATTCGGGATCTCATCGGCGGTCACCAGAACCGGGCCGAGCGGGCAGAAGGTGGCGAATGTCTTTCCGCGGCACCACTGACCGCCTCCCCCGTTTCGCTGCCAGTCGCGGGCACTGACATCGTTTGCACATGTGTAACCCAGTACATAGTTCAGGGCGTCCGCCCGGGAGACATTCAGGCAGTCCCTGCCAATCACGACTGCCAGTTCGCATTCATAATCCACCATGTCGCTGCGGAGTTTTCGGGGAAGCACAATCGGATCCCCGGGGTTTTGAACGGTACTGGGAGTCTTCATAAACAGTACTGGGTTTTCGGGAATTGCCTGCTTTCCCTCTTCCGCGTGTTTTCGATAGTTCAGACCGATGCAGAGAACAGCGGCCGGCTGAATGGGGGCCAGCACTTTTGCTGCGGTGACGACGTGACCGGTGGGCTGCAGCCCCGTGAGCAGCTCACCGCTGAGCTTTTCGAGCGTTCCATCCGATTTTCGAGCTGCGTAACAGATCTCACCACACGTCAATTGCACACGACAGACTTTCACGACTGCAGTCTCCCTGTCTGGTTTTTTATGTTGAATCAGGATGGTCTACGGATTCGCTGAGGCTGGGACGCTTGAGGTCACAATGAACGCATGCTGACTTTGGAGGCTTCCGCGTCGCAGGCTCCCTTTGTCAGGTGCCTCAGAGAATTGCCTGAGCCACGCCATAGTATCGAATTTCCGAGGCTGGAGACAGCCTGCAGAGTTGTGGTGTGCAGCTGAAAAGCGACAACAAAAAACCTGTGGCACTGAAAATCAGCGTCACAGGTTGAAGTTGAGTGGACACCCTTGCGCGAGGGTCTTAGTGGTCAGCACACAGCATTGCCTTCATGTACTCACGATTCAGGCGAGCAATGTGTGCAACACTGATTTCGGCCGGGCAGGCAGCTTCACACTCGGACGTGTTGGTACAGGATCCGAAACCTTCCTTATCCATCTGGGCCACCATGTTCAGCACACGATTCGCTCGTTCGGGCTTACCCTGCGGCAGAATGGAAAGCTGTGAGACCTTTGCTGAGACAAACAGCATGGCGGAAGCGTTTTTGCAGGCCGCAACACAGGCTCCGCAGCCGATGCAGGCGGCAGCATCCATTGCCACCTCCTGATCCACCCCAGGGACCGGGATGCTGTTTCCATCGGGAGCGTTTCCGGTATTCACCGAAACAAAGCCGCCGGACTGAATAATTCGGTCGAACGCCGAGCGATTGACGACAAGGTCTCGAATGACAGGAAACGGATCGGCCCGCCACGGTTCAATCGTGATCGTTTCTCCGTTTCGGAAGCGACGCATGTGCAGTTGGCATGTGGTGGTCCCACGATCCGGCCCATGTGCCTGTCCATTGATCATCAGGCTGCACATGCCGCAGATACCTTCCCGGCAGTCATGATCGAACGCGACTGGCTCTTCGCCCTGAGCGATCAGTTGCTCATTCAGTACGTCCAGCATCTCAAGGAACGACATGTGTGTGCTGACACCGTCGAGACGATAGTCGCGGAAGGCACCGGGCTGATTTGGAGCTGCCTGTCGCCAGACCCGCAGAGTCAGATTCAGAAGGTCACTGCTCATGGTTACTTGTAGCTCCTGGTCGAAGGCTTGACGTTTTCAAAGATCAGCGGTTCTTTATGCAGAACGGGCGAGTTGCCGACCCCCTGAAACTCCCAGCCCGCCACATAGCTGTACTGCTCATCGTTACGAGCGGCTTCTCCGTCTGGCGTCTGGTATTCTTCACGGAAGTGACCTCCGCAGGATTCCTCTCGGTGGAGAGCATCCACAGCAAGAAGTTCAGCGAACTCCATAAAGTCGGCAACGCGACCAGCCTTTTCGAGGCTTTGGTTGAGTGTGTCACCACTACCCGGCACACGCACATCTCTCCAGAACTGTTCTCGCAGTTCACGAATTCGCGGGATGGTTGCCTCCAGCCCGGTCTTGCTGCGGGCCATTCCACAGTAGTCCCACATCAGCAAGCCGAGTTCTCGATGGAACGAATCCACGCTGCGACGCCCGTTGATGCTCAGCAGTTTGCTCAGTCGATCCTCGGCGTCCTTCTTTGCGGACGTACATGCGGGATGGTCTTCCGACAGTTTTGGCAACTTCGCTCCTGCACCAGCCAGATAATCGCCAATGGTGTAGGGGATCACAAAGTACCCATCCGACAGTCCCTGCATCAATGCGCTGGCACCGAGTCGATTAGCACCATGGTCTGAAAAGTTTGCCTCACCCAGAACGTATAGTCCGGGCAGGTTACTCATCAGGTTGTAATCGACCCAGAGGCCCCCCATGGTGTAATGCACCGCCGGGTAGATCCGCATGGGAACCTTGTAAGGATCCTCTGCAGTGATCTTGGCGTACATATGAAACAGATTGCCGTATCTTTTGCGTACCGCGTCTTCACCGTCCCGTGCGATGGCATCACGGAAGTCCAGATAGACGGCGAGCCCGGATTCGCCGACACCGTATCCGGCATCGGTTCGCTCCTTGGCAGCCCGGGAAGAAATGTCGCGGGGGGCCAGGTTGCCGAAGGATGGATACCGACGTTCGAGATAGTAGTCGCGCTCATCTTCGGGGATCTGGCCCGGTGCCCGCTGTTCATTCTTGTTTCTCGGCACCCAGACGCGTCCGTCGTTTCGCAGACTTTCGCTCATCAATGTCAGCTTGGACTGGTAGTCACCACTGACGGGGATGCACGTGGGATGAATCTGTGTGTAGCAGGGATTGGCGAAGTATGCACCACGCCGGTGGCACCGCCACGCTGCTGTGACATTACATCCTTTCGCGTTGGTCGACAGGTAGTAAACATTCCCGTAACCGCCCGTGCACAGGACCACCGCGTCTGCTGTGTGAACTTCCAGTTTGCCATTTTCGATATTGCGCACAACGATGCCGCGGGCAACGCCGTCGGAAACGATCAGTTCCAGCATTTCACGACGTGCGAACATCTTCACACGGCCGGTGCTGACCTGTCGCATCAACGCCTGGTAGGCTCCTAACAGCAGCTGCTGTCCGGTTTGACCACGGCAATAAAATGTTCGTGACAGCTGTGCCCCACCGAACGAACGATTGGCGAGAGTGCCCCCATATTCGCGGGCAAAGGGAACGCCCTGGGCGACACACTGATCGATAATATTATTGGCAACCTGTGCGAGTCGGTAAACGTTGGCTTCCCGGGCTCGATAATCGCCGCCTTTCAACGTGTCGTAGAACAGCCGCCAGATGCTGTCGCCGTCATTCGGGTAGTTCTTGGCTGCATTGATGCCGCCCTGGGCCGCAATGGAGTGGGCTCGCCGTGGACTGTCCTGGAAGCAGAATGCTTTAACCTGGTAACCCAATTCTCCCAGCGAGGCGGCTGCGGAACCACCTGCGAGCCCGGTGCCGACCACGATCACGCTGTACTTACGCTTGTTCGCCGGATTGACCAGCTTCATATTGAACCGATGCTTGTCCCACTTCTGCTGAAGGGGGCCGTCGGGAACTCGCGAGTTCAGTTCATCACTTGCCACGCGAAACATCGGAAGACCTCAGGAACTGCAAAGGAAAACGGAAACCTGCAAAAATCAGACTGCAGACCAAATACGCGTCGTCAGGACTTTGTACCCATCGCCCAGAATATGAGGCTGATGAAGCCGCCGGCAATCCCCCAGGCGAGCAGCAACCCTGAGAGACGCAACAGGAAATTCCAATTCCTGTGGTTGACTCCCAGTGTTTGCAGGGCACTGCGAACACCGTGACTGAGGTGAATACCGAGAGCGATCAAACACACAAAGTAAATTGCGGCATGAACTGGGTGGCTGAGGACTGCCTTGACTGCCTGGAAGGCATTCGCGTCATCTTCGTCAACCCCTTCCTGCCCGGCTGGGAATGCTGCTGAGTAGTCGACACCAAAACCCTTTTTCAGCTTCATGTCGATAATGTGGATCACCAGAAAGGCCAGAATCAACAGGCCGGTGACCATCATCCAGCTGGAGGCACCACCCGCGGGAAGGACGAACAATCCCTGCTTTGTCTCTTTCATCGCATAGGCGGACTTACGTGCCAGTTTGTTCATCGAGGCAGTGGAAACCGCGAGGCCAATGTGTGCCGCGAAGGTGGCAAACAATCCGACTTCGGCGATTTTCAGCAGCGGTCCGAGGCTGTGCAGTTTTTCAGCGTAGGCATTAAACACCTCTTCGCCGGCAAACAGTTGCAGGTTTCCTGCGAGGTGCACCACAAGAAACCCAACAAGAGACAGCCCGGTAATCGCCATCAGGAACTTCTGTCCGACCGATGTGGAGCACGCCCGAACTACGGGACGTAGTCCGGGAACCCGGGACAGAAACACAGCCGGCAGGCTGAGAATTCGAAGCAGAGCGTTCAAGCGTTACGCTCCTCTCGCTGAGAAAGTGTTTGAAGAAGTGTTGTTTCAGGGCGAACCGCGAACTGGACCGCGAATTCACCCGTTTACCGAATTATAGAATGTCCGGATTGAACTGCAACGAGGCAACGGCAGAGTCTTTCGTCAGAGACTTCGAGGGGACTGCAGAGCGTTCGGACATCCATGCTGTCATTTTCACGGGTGGAGATGGAGATCCCGTGCATGCTGAACGCCGCAGAGTCTCCATGCCGAATATCCGGCGAAATCGCTGTAATCGGTACACTGCCTGTTGTCGAGCAAGTGTGTCTATGATTTCAGAAATGCCAGAATATCAGCCATTTGTTCGACAGTGACGTCTTTTTCGATGCCTTCCGGCATCAGAGACTTGCTCGTGGACCGCATCTCGTCGATTTCCGCCCGCAGGACCGTCAATTCGCGGCCCTCTGGCTGCCGGAGCGTCACGGATTCGGCCGTTTCCGCCAACAGCAACCCATTCAGCAGTCGCCCGTCCTGCGTGACAATGACATACTCGGAATACTGGGGGTCGACGCGACGATTGGGATCGAGGATATCATAGAGCAGGGCATCCCGAGCTCGCGCCCGCGTATCGCTGATGTCGGGACCCACGTTATTCCCGACGTTACCCACCCGGTGGCATTTACTGCAGGTCCTGGCAAACAGCTCAGCACCTCGCTGTGAATTACCCTCCAGAGTCAACGCCATTGTGTATTGTTCCGCTACGGCTTTTCGATCCGCCGAGACCGTGCCGCCAAACAGTTTTTCCGCAGTTTTACGGATCGTTTCGTCGGGGTTCTGCAGCAGGAGCAGGCGTTGATCGATGGAGACGACCGCCGGTGCGATGGATCCCGTCTGCATATTCTCCAGCAGCAGCCCTATGCTTTGTCGGTTGGTCAGCAGCAGATCAAGTGCATTGGACCGAGCGGACGGCGCAAGCTGATCCCAGCGAGACAGTATCAATGCTGCGGCGGGTCCGTATCCGGCCTTGCGAGCCACTTCAATCGCGGCTTTCTGACATGTGGACAGTTCTCCGGAGACCAACAGTGCTTCAAGGCTTTGCTGCAGCTGATCAGCGGGGAGCGAACCAAGCATGCTGATAGCGGCAAGGCGGTCAGCTTCGCTGGCGGCACGATTGAGTGCGATTTGCTGCGCCTGGCGGCAGACTGCTATGACGCCGTCCAGCAGGCCTTTGAGTTCGTCCGGGGGATTTGACTGGAGGGCCGTTAATGAACGTGGGAGACTGGAGTTTGCGCATTGAGGTAACCCATCCGCCAGTCCAGCCACGATGGCAGCCTGCCACCAGCGCCCCTGTTCCGAGGTTCGCGACAGCTGCTGCAGAAGGGACTTCAGTGAATTGAGCTCTCCCTGTGCGGCAACGGTCAAGGCCAGTTGTCGCAGGCCGGTGGTGTGGAACGTGACAAATTCGGGATTGGGGTGTTCGACAATCCTTGTGACGAGGGCTTCCAGCAGCTCCGCCGATTGTTCCGGTGCAGCCATCAGGGCAGCGCGCAGAATCCACAGATCGGTCGTGTTGGCGATGGCCTGAACTCCTGCGGGCGACAAGGTTTTCCCGCCAGTGAGTGAGAGAATCGCCTGAAACTGGACCTCACCGTCCGTGTCTGCGCAAAGTTCCTGCTGCAGAGCAAGCAGGTTCGAGTCGTTTGCGGCGATTTCCGACATCAGACGCACGGCATCACGACGCAGGGGAGGAAATGGGTCGCGGGCTGCGGTCCTGATGTCGGCGGTTGTCAGTAGGTTGAGGCCCTGCAGAGTCCAGAATGCGTGTAGTCGGGAAAATCCGGCAGTCGTGTCTGCGTTCGTCGAATTCAAAAGCCCGCGAAGTTCTTTTTCGAGTTGTGTTTTCCGGCCATCCACAATCAGTCTCTGTGCCAACATGCGACTCCAGCCGTTGGTGGAAGAAAGCAGCGAGAGCAGGTCAGCATCGGTTTTCGGAGGCTGAAAATCCGTTGCTCTGGACGCCTCTGTCGCGTCCCTGGCAATCCTCCAGATGCGACCACGATCCTCGCCAGCTCTCCAGTCCATTTTTGCGGCCACATCATCGGGCACAAACTTCGGATGCTCGACCCACAATCGGTACATGTCGGCAAGATACAAGGCGCCATCGGGACCTGTGGTGAGGCTGGCTGGTCGAAACCATGTGTCGGTGGAGGTCAAAAAGTCGGCGGACTCACGTGCGCGACGGGCCGTCAATGCGGCACCGCTGGGTTCGATGATCGATCGTGTAACCAGATGTCCAACGGGTTCACAGACGAAGACACTACGATCAGAGTCCGGGCCGAAGGCTCCTCCGCGGTAGGCTGTGACTCCGCAAGCGGAGGTATGAGTTCCGGCATGCGACAGCCAGTTACTCTTCATGGCAATCTTCGGGAAAACGCGGGTTTTTTCGCCTGAGGGGCCGACATCGGTGTGTCCGCTGGAAAAGCCGGCAAAACGGTTCGTGCCCAGTTGTTTCAGGGAAACGAGGTCAGTCATGATCGGGTTTCGATTGGAGCTGAAAAAGCGATGCCCGAAGTTATCGATGGTGTTGCCGAACTGACCGGCGCCAGTCACGGCTTCGAACTGCATGGTCTGGGGATGAAAGCGGAAATCGACACGCGGGATTTCCA
>JBDKIW010000428.1:0-8137 GCA_039796955.1 Planctomycetota bacterium | reverse complement strand
TTCTTGTCCTTCGTATGTCGCAAAGCAGCCAATTCAGCATCGCGTTCCTGAAGTTTTCGATTCGACTCTCGTAGTAGTGCAGCCAGTCGCCGGCCTTCCTGATTTGCCCTGTGCGATTGGGTACTCTGAGGATGTCCCTGGCAATAGCTAACGTTAGCGGGCGAGGGCTTGAAAACCTGACGGCAAATCGAGGATGCTGATTCCACTATTACGCTCCTTCGTTTCGTGGGTTTAGGCACAAAACGAATACGTTGGAGCGTAATAGTTTTCAAGATCGATGTTCCCAGAATCCCCGGTCTGCCATCGTTTCGTTATCCCAGCTTTCGCCACCCGGAAAAAGTCGACCCCGTGTGACAGACACGGTCGACTGAGACAATGCCGATCAGGGTTGACGCAGCCATCCGTATTCCTGCCAGTCAAGGCGGACCGGAGCGAGGTCTTTAGGGGGCATCCTGTCGATAACCTTCAGGTATTCGATGATGGCCATTCTTTCCAACTTGGTCAGTTTCGGGCCGATCACGCCGATGTCCCTGCGATTGTCAAACTCATGGCCAAAGTTGCTGTTGCCTGTTTTCGTAGTATCCATAGGTACCTGGTAGTTAACAGCCTGACTGCTAAGACCCATTAATACGGGATCGAAATCGTTGTCCCCTACGGGGAAGGTGATGTCACGTTCGTTAGCGGGGCTCAGCAGCTGGTACATATTCCTGACCGAGCCATTATGCAGGAAAGGGGCCGTTGCCCAGATCCCGTCAAGCGGCCTGGCCTTGTACATCAATTCAAAGCGGGCCAGATTTGGGCGACTCAATCCGTCGTAGATCGATCTTTCTCTGGCTGAAAAATTGTTGATGTCATAAAAACGATTCATCAGCTGCTGATTTACGAAGGGCAGGCCCGCAGCAATTCCGATGGGCGCAGAGGAGCCTGTGAGTTTGAATGGATTGAATACGGCGGAGGCTGAGTTCAGCACTCGTTGTGGGTCAGTACCGATGACTTCGAGCGGCACCGTCGTCACGGCGAGTTTCGCGTATTGTCGGTCGCCGCCTTTCACGGGGCGCGGAGCGTGGCAACTTGCGCAGTGAGTGGAGTAGAGTTTCTTGCCGGATTCAGCAAGTTTCTTGTCAACACGTCCGAAAAGCTTTTCCGGCCAGGATGGCGGCTTTAGTTCCCGAAGGAGACCCTCCAGAATGTAGAGATTGTCAAAGTTGGTACTGGAATTCCATTTCTCAGGCCCCTGCACTGGATTTCCAGCCGCGTCAACAAAGTTGGTTTCCGCACCAACACCCAATGACTCGCCAACGTTTCGACTCATGGGTTGCGTAACCGATGCGTCATACTGCACCCAGTCGAATTTCCAGATGTCCCAAAGCGGTGGGAAGTCTACCGGAGCGTTGGCAACGTGGAAATTCTGTGGTTCAAGCAAATCCACGGCGAATGCGCTGTTCCCGATTCGGCCGATTGCATCGGATCTGCCGTAGCCCTCAATCGCAGGGTAAAGCCTCAGATCCTGGGCGTACTTCGCTTTCCAAAGGATTTTATCGACCTGTTTTCCCAGTTGTGCAAACAACTGCTGTCGGGCTGCATCATCAGCAGAAGCACCCAGAACCCGGGACGCAAACGCGGCGAAAACGGCAGGCTCTTTCCAGGTTTGCAGGATTGCTATGCCGATGTCGCTACCAAACTGCCCCGAGTTAAACATCGCCTGTCCGCCATCGATCCGCAGTCGTTCGCCACGATAACGGAGTTCACCGGTATGGCACGCTGCGCAGGTGATTCCAATTGTTCCCGCGGCAGGGGAGTCCTGAGGTGCCACGGCGAGACCGACCGGCAGTCCTAGTGGATTCGCCTTGCTCGGTTCAACGTTGATGAGGCCGTAACTGCCAAGATGGGAGGGATCGGAAAAGAGTCCCGTGCCGTTAGGCTGCGGGAGGGCCAAAAACCAGTCAATCGGCATCAATACGGTGCCCTGACTGGAGAAGTAATACAAACTTTGCTGGTACGATTCCCAGCCCTGATTTTCGTCATCGTCATCGTCGTCCGCGATTGACATTGCTGCTGTATTGAGCAGCAGCCATGGTAGCAGCATAAGGTGAAACAAAACTTTTTTAAGCGGGGTCACAGGAGGACTCATCTCTTACTTGCTCCTTAAATGGTTAGTCACACCAAATTCACTTCAGGTATACCGGTACCACGGTATCGGTGTCCTGCCTCGTTAACTTCCCAGATTCAACAAAGCCAGGAATCCATTTCGAGTCGCGAGCAGTGGAACACGTAGCAGCGCCGGCACAAGTCCGGCTGGCGGTTCCGGCGGCAATCCCCGGGCCAGCCACTGGGGGCGGACGCTGCGGTTGCAGTCGGGTGCTGACCGCGGGGCGGAGCATGTCGCACCGATGTGACTGAACCAGCGATAGGTCCTTCTGCGTGGATTCTGCCCCGCGGAGATCCAGGTGATCAGCCAGTATGCTGCGACTGCAGGACTGCCACAGCCAGTCACGAAGACGCCGACTTCAGTCCGTGCTATGCCAATATCGAGGACGAAAGTCAAAGAAGATTCATTGGGCGGGATGCCGCTGATGTCAACAGGCTGCTGATTTCCGTCCGAACATGGAACGAGGGTTTTGATGGCTGCCTGGGACTGCTGGCCGAACCTGCCGAGATGGTGGTCTGTGGTTGCGTGCAGGCAGCTCGCCAGTAGTCTGGTGATCAGTACGTTGTTGCGACGAAACAGAACCCCCTGCTCCTCGGCGACGAAAAAATCCGGCAGACAGAATATCGTCAGGACGGTGTCAATGCCGGCCAGCAGGACGTCTTCAGACAACGCGAGAATGGTCAGCAGACTGTGTTTGGATGCCGCATGATCCCCAACTATAGACACACTGAATGCTTGCTGCAGTTCCTGACGGGCATGATCTGCCGCCGCTGCCGCCGAGATGGCCGCAGGAGGCTCAACAGTCGCGGGCGAACACTTTCCTACGGGGGAGCAGTTCATCAGAGAATCTCGATGGAAAAATTGCGCAATGCGAGCCATGCAAGCGTGGGACACGCCGCCGGGGTGCGGTGCGTGAGGAGACTGGAATTCTGCTTGCCAACGTTAAAAAGGGTATGCGCTACGGAGCAATAAAAAAATTGAATAGTGATTGGTAAATTAGCTCGTTATTGCATTGAGTGCAAGCATGCAGTAAATGTAAATGCGCGAAGAGGCACATTTTTGCGTGTTGGCTGTTTTCTGGAGGGCGTTCGGTGTGGGGCTCCCCGGAAGGAACTCTCTTCATCGCTACCCTCGAAACGTGCGCGCTTTGGCTGACGCTGCAAAGCCTTTGAGAACGTCGCTTTACGAGTCTTGTCAGTTTGGCAGGCAAAGACTGGGACCACGAAGGACGATCAGTTGTTGATCATCTGTGAGCTTTTCCGTCAAGCGAGGCTGCAATTTCCAGATGGGATGTCGAGTCTGGAGATTCACATCAGCCATATTGCCGGGTGTCTTTTCGATTGGAATTTGGTCAGCGTGAATTGGCATCTGTAAATCGCTAAATCGGGGCCATCCACCTGTCTACCAGCATTGCAAACACAATCTCTGCTCGCACTTGCGAAAAATGTGCCCGCTAACTGTATACACGCGGTTGCAATGAGCCGCCGGATTCCGGGCCGATGGTTGGTGAGTTGTGCGTGGTGTTTCTGGAGCACGCCAAAAGCCACTCCACGAAAGCCGGCAAAGCCACGAGCGAGATTTGTATTCTCAAGTCCTGCATGCGCCCCCTCAACGATCTCTACGGGCGAACACCGGCGGCGGAATTCGGGCCCCTCGCACTGAAGGCCGTCCGGGGAAAGATGATCACCTTCGGGGCAGCTCCTGTGGTGAGGTCTGGTGACACGGACGAGCGGCGGATTGTCGCTGCGTCGGTCAGTCAGGCTGGGGCAGTGCCGCGAGCAATTTTGTATCCAGTAGATATCGCCTCAGGGATCGATCAAATGAAGTCTGAGTCTTTGTCAGAACCAGAGAAAACGGCCTCGTAAGCTTGTCTATCGTATGGGTGACGTCACACCGATTCCTTTGAATCGCATCGATCAGATGATCGCGTGTTTCTTCATTTGCCTGAATCCTGCCGATCGCGACGGTGGGATCGCCTAACAACACATTCAGCTGGGTGCAGTACTTACAACCACAGGAAATGGGCGAAGGACGTGACCAGTCGGTCGGTGGTTCAGGTTTTCGCACCGTTGCGGCTTCCAGCCACCGACGAACGGCTGCCAGCCAGGTGTTGAGCAGCGGTGGGGTCTGTCCGGATTTCCTGATGGACCACGGAATCACCTGTTGCAATGCGGGTACCTGCCCGTGTTCCAGAGTGAACTGGTCGCGGTTGGTCTGCACAAACTGGACGACTTTTTTCAGCGGTTCCTGGCAGTTACTGTTCAGCAAGGCCCTCAACAGCGGCGGTAGTCCTGCTTCGTCCGTCGTTTGTTCTCCTCGTTCGTTGTGGTGGCGATAGCCGTGAGATCGTGGGTCTGTGGTGCAGAACCAGTCGACGGCCAGACGGCAAAGTGTGTCAACGACTTTCCGCGACTCTGAATCCGTTTGCGGCAATTCGCACACGGCCTCCAGCCACTCCAGGTGTCGAAGAGGAATTGTGTCACGTCCGTAACGGTTTACCGGCGGCGTCAACAGAGCCCGAAGTGCCTCGGCAAACGCTGCGATTCCGAACTGGCTGCAGCCGTGCAGAATCAACGACTTCAGAGGCTGCGACCGGATACAGGTCGCCCCCTTTGACAACAGCGCGACGAGCGTTGACCGGTCATTGAGAATGACCAGCAGGTCACAAAACTCCTGCACCAGAGCCTGCTCGTCATCGTGCGCCCGTGAAGGCAATTGAGTGATGATTGCCTGAGCGAACTGAACACAATCGGCCCTGAGCCCCTCTTTGCGTGTCCTGGAGGACCTGGCCAGCGTTGCCATGAGCTTTTTGAAAAGTGGGATGCTTTTACGATAACCGGCCGCGGCAATCACTCGATAATGTTGTGTTTTCGGCCAAAGCACGAGGGCCGTGCGATGATACCAGCGGTCGAGTGTGTTGCCGGCGTTTCCTGTGTAGCCCTCGTATTCTTCAGAGGTCGGTTTCCAGTCGTCCATGGGAGTTTGAGAGATGATCGAGGTGACGTCGAGCGGGAGGTCACTCCATGCCTGTTTCTTTCCGGTGATGCTGGTCCATAGGGTTCCATACAGTTCATCCTCGTATGTTTCGCCGATCTCAAGTTTCCGGCGTTTGCGTGCTTGACCGTATCGGCGGTAGTCATCCCAATCATCAAAGCTGCCGTCATCTGCGAACTGCTGCAGATGACGTGTCACATGTGCGAGGTGAATGTGACAGTCCGTTTCTTCAGCGGCCGACGTGACCAGATCAAGCATGGCGCGATCTGTTCCCTTCAGCAGGCTTCCGGAAAGACTTCGCTCGCTGTACTGATGTTCCAGCGCGAAGACGAGCGGCTTGGCAGGTTGGGCCGCAAACCAATCACGGACGGATCCTGGAAGTGGACTGTTGTCAATACCGTTCTTCCCGGGTTTGGTACGGCTTGTTCGGGTGGGTTTCAGGATCAGGTTATAGCAAAGGCAAACACGCACTCCGGAATCCACAACCTGCACTTCATGTTCACAGTCTGCGTAAAACGCTGCGTAGCTGACAGCGGTCCCGCTGGCCGCCTCCTGAAACGGAAATCGCGTGACCTGCGATGAATTGTGTCTGACAATCAGGGCTCCACCGTGAAATGGATTTGGCAGCACGACGATCAGGCTGGCAACCATGCCATTGGCTTTTTCACTGTCCCGATGAGCCGCAAAAAAACCACCGCGTTTGTAGATCAGAAGTTTGTAGAGTTCTGCCTGCAGGGCGTCCGAAGGAAGTCCCAGTTCAGTCGCCACGGAAGAGCTGATGTGTTTGATTGTCGAATTCCACTGATCACCGACGCGAAATTGATCTGGTGACAATTCAAAGGTCTTACGAACCTTTGTATCGACCAGCGTCTTTGTGCCTTTGCCAAACGGGGCCATCTGGCACTGCTCGACAAGGCTTCGGACAACTTTTGGTGTCAGCGGAAATTTGAGACGCCCAGGGTTGTCGACTTCGATCTGCGGATTCGAATTCGGGACTGTACCACCACAGCAGTGTTTCGCAGCACGAGTGGAACCGGAGATTGCGTCAGCGAGAGATTTACTGAGAGGGCTGGCCATCAGGATTCATTCCGAGGGATTGCTGGTTTGCGGTCGCGACATCACATCGAGAAGTTGACCAGTTTAAGGGCAGTAGCGGGCGAAACGAAACCTCGCCATCGATTTCAGAATCATCAGCCGGAAGGGGCAATTGTCCGGGGATCGTCTGTTTGTTTCCAGGGTCTGACTTGCTATTTGAACACGGAAATCAGCATCGGTTACCTGTTCCCGGTACAGCACGGAAGACGAGGGAAAAGCTTGACAATCGGGGCCGAACAGTGCAACGTTGACGTATTCCTGATATTGATCGTTTGTCTGATTCGTCCCGTGCTGGTATCGGCTCAGATGGAATATTGCGACATCAGGAGGCCGCGGCTGGATTGGCGAAACGACGTTCACATGGGAGATCCAAGTTTTTCTGCTTGATGGCAGCGAGGCGTCTGTCTAATTGGCGAGCGGTGTGCTGGAGAACGCGGGGCGCACGTTTCGGCGGAGCGAAACGCGACACTCTTCTGGTTGAATACCGTTTCGCCAATCCAGGGTGCGCCTCTTACCAGGCCGCAAAGCTGTTCGCGGCTCACGTGGAAGTTCGCCCTCCCGGATGTTGGGGGCGGTGTGGCTTGGGGAGAAGTTTGTTCGACCTGGATTTCGGGCTTTGAGTTCTTCAATCGCGTGGTTTTCGGGGAGAGTGATGTTGGCGTATGATTCTGTGCTGAGTTGATCCCGCTGAGATATTATCCGGCGGTCTGTTCTTTCTGCACCGCTATTTTCTGACGGCAGCATTATGTCACTCTCCTCCGCTACACAGCACCTGACTGAAGTTCTGCAGTGCCTTGCTGGACCGCATGCCGTTCCGCGTGCGGATCAGCTGGCGGCGGTCGAGGCCGTGCTGAAACCTAGCGCGCGAGTCCTCGTGGTTCAGGCCACCGGTTGGGGCAAAAGTGCCGTGTACTGGGCTGCCACCAGCGCTCTGCGAAAGGCTGGCGGCGGAACCACACTGGTCATCTCCCCGTTGCTGGCGCTGATGCGCGATCAGGTCGCTGCGGCGGGCCGTGCGGGGCTCAGGGCCGAAAGTATCAACAGTACCAATATCGATGATTGGGATCCCATCTTTGAGGCCCTGGAAAACAATGAGCTGGATGTGCTGCTGGTGTCTCCCGAACGACTTGGTAACCCGGCGTTCGCCACACGACTCCCCGATTTGCTCGCCCGAACCTCGTTGATTGTGATTGATGAGGCTCATTGTATCAGTGACTGGGGATTCGATTTTCGCCCCGATTATCAGCGGCTGGCTCGTTCCCTGCTTGCGGCACCGACTACGGCTGTTCTCGCCACGACGGCCACGGCCAATCATCGTGTCACTGAGGACGTTCGCAGGCAGCTGGGAAGTGGCACAGACGTTTTTCGAGGTACGCTGGCCCGAACATCGCTGCGGCTTTCCGTCATCCCCGGACTCTCGGCGATGGAGCGGTATGCGTGGATCGCTGACGCTTTGCCTGCTCTGCCGGGTTCCGGCATCATCTACACGCTGACCGTTGCCGAAGCAGAGCGTCTGGCCGGGTTTCTCCGTGGATGTGGTTTCCATGTGCCCGCATATACAGGGCAGATTGAGACCGCAGAACGTCTGCAGATTGAGCAGCAGCTGCGGAACAATGAACTCAAGGCTGTCGTCGCTACTTCTGCACTGGGCATGGGCTATGACAAGCCCGATCTCGGATTCTGCCTGCACCTGGGATCGCCCGGTACGCCCGTGGCCTATTACCAGCAGATTGGTCGTGCCGGCCGCGCACTTTCCCATGCGGAAGCGATTCTGCTGTCGGCGGCCAGTGATGAAGACATCTGGGAATACTTTGCCACCGCCAATATTCCCAGTCAGGACAGTGCCGATCGGATCCTTTCCGCACTTGCCCAACAGCCGCAGTCCGTTGTCGATCTGGA
>JBDKIW010000427.1:0-26130 GCA_039796955.1 Planctomycetota bacterium | reverse complement strand
AAGCCGAGGTGGATGCTTCACCGGGGGCTGATCTTTGTGTTGTGGTTGATCAGGCGTTGCAGCAGGGTGTCGTACTGATCGATGCAGGATTGCCAGGTCAGATGTGTGCGGACGAAGGTGGCCGCGGTTTGGGCCATCTGCCGGGCCTTTGTGTCGTCATGGAGTTGAGCGGACAGCAACTGGACGAGGGCATTCACATCGCGGCAGTCGAACAGCTGGCCGGTGATGCCGGGATTTATCAGTTCGGTGCAGCCATCGGCGCGGGAGGAAATGACGGGCAGGCCGACAGCTTGTGCCTCGGCAATGACGTTGGGCAGTCCTTCCCACTCTGACGCCAGCACAAGCACATTGGCGGCCTTCATCAGGCCGGGAAGATCGGCTCGCCAGCCGGTAAATCGCACATCCTGTTCAAGGCCGGCGCGTTGAACGGACTGCTGCAGAGAGGCTCGTAGCGGGCCCTCGCCGGCGAAGATTAACTTCGGGGGGTGAGGCAGCGTTGTACTGCGTGCCCGCAACTGTTGAAAAGCCTGGAGTACCAGCTGGGGATTTTTCTGCGGGGTGAGTCGACCGGCGCAGAGGATGACAAAGTCCTGTGACTGAAGATTCAGGAGGCTGCGATTTGTGGGGGCGAATGCATCCAGTTCCTCGAAGTCAACACCATTCCGAATTGCGGACATGCGATTCTCAGGGATATCGCAGAGGGTTTTGTGTACCTGGCTGACGGCTTTACTGACGGCGATGTAGTGATCGGTCCAGGGGCGAGTGAGTTGTTCGGAGAGGGTGACGGAAAGTCGTCGGTCGGCGACGCGGACGCCGGAGATGCAGACGGGAACGTGGGCGAGTCGACCGGCGATTCTGCTGACGATGTTGGCCTGGTGCAGAAAAGACAGGATCGCGGTGGGGTGGAGGGTGTTGAGTACCGTGCGAAGTCGTGTGATAGCACGCAGATCGAGGAATCCGCCGCAGTGCAGCGCGGTAACCGGGATGGCGTTTTGTTGCAGTGTGGCGGCGAGTGGGCCGGGATCGCGCAGGCTGACGACGTGGATCTTCCAGTGTTTCTGTTTCAATCCGGTGGCGATGCGAACGAATGCTTTTTCTGCGCCGCCGATATCGAGTTCGGTGATGACCATGCACAGGGTGCGTTCGTGCGGGGGCTGGATTCCCGATGGGGTTTGGGGATGGAGACTTGTTTTGTGGTCAGGGGACATACCTGGGCATTCAGAAACCGGTGGGCGACGATGTTGGCGTTTGTGGCTGAACATCCAGCGGGTGTCTATTATAGGGGCTGGAAAACGAAAGTGTCGGGCCCGTGTGGGATTCGGCAAAAGATGCGATGGTGATTGTAGAGTGGCGGCCTGTCTGCATGACATCTCGGGATTTTGATTTATTGTCGTCCTGGCAGTTTGAGTTGCCGGTGGAACTGATCGCCAGTCGTCCAGCGGCGCGGCGGGATGATTCGCGACTGCTGGTGATTGACCGGGCGAGTGGTCGAATTGTGCATTCGTGGATTCGGGAGCTGCCGCAGTGGCTGAATTCCGGAGACTTGCTGGTGTTCAACAACACGCGAGTTTTGCCGGCGAGGTTATTCGGAGTACGCGTATTGACGGGGGGGCGTTGGGAGGGGTTGTACATTGAGCAGCGGGAATCGGGCGAGTGGCACCTGCTCTGTGAGACTCGGGGCAAGCTGACAGCGGGTGAGCGCATTCGGGTAATGCCCGTGAAGTCACCTGCGTTGCCCGGGGCAGCGCAGGATTCGGGGCAATCCGGGCTGATCCTGCAGCTGACAGAGAAGCAGTCGGATGGCAGTTGGCTGGCGACTGTGGATGACCAGCGGGGTGTGCGGGAAATTCTGGAACAGTATGGTTCGATACCGCTGCCGCCATACATGGGGCGAAAAGTGGCCGATGCGGAGGATGAGGAGCGTTATCAGACGGCGTTTGCGGCGGAGCCGGGGGCTGTGGCAGCACCGACGGCAGGATTGCATTTTACGGAGGAGTTGTTGCAGCGATGTGAACAGCGAGGGGTGCTGAGAACGGAGCTGACGCTGCACACCGGGCCTGGTACGTTTCGGCCGGTCTCTGTTGAGCGACTGTCGGAGCATCAGATGCACGAGGAGTGGTGTCGACTTCCGGCAGAATCTGCCGATGTGATTCGTCGGGTGCGTGGCACGGGGCGGCTGGTGGCCGTGGGCACGACGTCGGTTCGCACACTGGAATCTGCGGCTCTGGCTGATCCGGAATTTCCACGGGGTTGGGAGGGGCGTACGGCACTGTTCATCCAGCCTGGTTTTCAATTTCGTGCGGTGGACTGCCTGCTGACCAATTTTCATCTTCCCGGAAGCACTCTGTTGATGCTGGTCGCGGCTTTTGCCGGTTTTGAGCTGATCATGGAGGGATACCGTCAGGCAATTGCTGAGCGATATCGATTTTTCAGTTATGGAGACGCCATGCTGATTCTGTGAGTGGTGACTGCCGTGTGTGGAATCGTTGAAAACGATACAGGCGGGAGTATCCGTGAAATTCGGCAGTTTGTGCTAACTGGTACTGCCTGTATGTCGGGCCCTGCCTGTGGAGAGAAGCGAGTGGTGTGGAAACAATGAACCTGATTCAGTCAACACCTGATGCCGAAAAATGCTGACACAGGCGCGATGTGGCCGGGAAATATTCGGATAAGTTCTGATTTGCAGAGCTGTGGCCGAATTGCGGGCTCCCGGAATCCGATGGAATGCGTGTGTCTGAGGCGCACGAGGGAGGGTGTGTACCATGGTGTTTCGGAAAGTGCTGAGCAGTGTTCTGGCGGTAGCAACGACCCTGGGGGCCCCCGTGCTGGGATCCGGCCCGGTTGAACTGCGATCGCGAGACGTCGTGCTGAATGGCGGGAAGCTGGAGGGAACGGTCGTCAATCGTGAAGCACAGCCGGTGTCAGGGCTGACTGTGCGGTTATTTCATGGTGAAAATCTGATTGCGACGACTACCAGCGACGAGCGTGGCCAGTTTTCAGTCACCGGTCTGCGTAATGGTGGACATGTATTGTGCACTGGTGAGGATCGTCAGAATGTTCGGTTCTGGGGAACTCAGGCAGCACCTCCGGCTGCAGTGAATCGAGTGACGATGGTCGTCGACGAGGCGGTTGTCCGAGGCCAGTGTGGGGATGCCTGCGGCGAAGGCAGCGGGGGGTTGCTGACCAGCGTGATGGGAAATCCTGCTGTGCTGCTGCTGATTGGTGGTGGCGTGGTCGGCGTTGTGGCGCTGGCTGCGAGCAACGACAACGACGACCAGCCAGCCAGCCCGTGAGCTGTGTGCCGTCCTGGTTGAGTGACCGGAATCAGAGTGGTTTTCCGGGGCATTGATTGGCAGAGAATTGTGATCACTGAGAGCGCCGACGGTTTCCGTCGGCGTTTCTTTTTGCGCGCTGGCCATGTCATTACAACGTGGCTGGTTTCCTGAGTCCGGTCTGACGGGTGATGTTGGGGGCGTTTCGCAGTTAGAGCGACGCGTGACGATTTGCTGACTGAACACGGTTTCGTCCTCTGCGGGCGAGGACTCATCGGAGCTGCGGATACATACCGCTCCGGCACCGTTGCGGCTCGTGATGACGTTTCTTTGGAGCGAAACGCGACTACCGGCAGGTTGATGCCAGTCGTCTGCCTGGGTTCGCTCGTCCGGAAAGGGGCGCGGCTTCAGTGGAAACTCGCCCCCCCTGGCATGCCCTAGAACTCACGGGCGGAATATTCGGTAGATCTTGACTCATTGATACGCTGTGCGCATTCCGATAATCCCGAATAACTGTTGATTCCGGAGTATTTTGAGAGTGTTGCCCTGGGGCGAGGGTAACTGGTAATGAGTTCCTGCCACATTGAATGGGCAGGAAGTCGGGTGAGGCGCCGGAATCCAGTGGCTCCTTAAAAGCCTGCCTTTTTTAAGGAAATTGACGGTGAAGCGTCCGGGACTTGTAGCAGCGGGGCTGATTGGATCTGCGACCACTCTTTGCGTGCTGTTGAATCAGCATCTGGAGCTTGGCGCGTCAGAAAACGGAAAGCGATCGTTTCGGGAAGCGCTGAAGGGCTCTCCTGAACCGGAATTGGTGGAAAAAGAAGACGGCATTCGGCTGAATTACTTTGACTCCACCTGGGAACGCGTTCTGAAGAATGTGGCGGAGAGTCAGCAGTTGACTCTGGTCATGGAGCAGGCGCCGCCGGGACGTTTTGCCCGACGTGACCGCACGCGTTATGACCTTGCCTCCGCCATTCGGATTCTGAACAGTGAACTGGAGCCTCAGGGCTACCGGTTGCTGCACCAGAACAATTTCCTGATTGTGCTGAGCCTGGACAAGGCTCGTACGGAGTATGCTCGTCCCCGGATGACGGAAGAATCCGGGAAGCCTCGAGCTAAGGCACCGGACCGCATGGTGCATTCCGCCGCTTTGACGTCTGAAGAGTCCGAGTCTTCAGAGGACATGGTGGAGCAGGAGCAGATGCCGGCGCGCTCTGCGAAGCATGCCGTGGCATCTTCCGAATCCGCGGCGTCCGGCAAATCACGTTCGACGCGGGTGCGACCTGTCTCCGGCTCCGACAGCCCGGCTGCTGAGGTTGCGGGACCGCTGTCTGTGCAGGACGTTCCGTTGACAGCCGGGCGGGCAACGGATGTCGCGCGCACGTTGTTTGTGGTCTTTGAAGGTCGAGCCGAACTGGAAAAGCCGGGTTTGAATGGTCTGCCGGGCTTTGTTGTTCGCAGCAATCCGGTCGATGCAGCGACCGACGAAGAGCCGACGGTTTTGTTTCGGGTCGGGATCAATCAGGAAGAGAACACGCTGACCTTTGAGGCTCCTCAGAAGCGACTGCAGCATCTGAAGCGTCTGGTGGCCGACCTCGATCGTCCAGCCGATGTTGACGACGACACGTCCGTCAAACTGGTACCCAACAACGGGGTGCCGGCGCAGGCGGCGAAGCAACTGACGGAGCGAATCCATCAGTTGGTTTCGATGGGCGATGAGGAGCGAGCTGAGGGGCAGTCTGCAAGCGATGACTCACGCACTCTGGCCGGGGACGGCACGGAAGACGGGCCGCCGATCAATCTGCGCGGGGATGTGAATATCCAGGCACTGGAAGACCTGAAGCTGTTGATCCTGAAGGGGAACGCCGCGGATGTGAAACGCGTCGAGCAGATTATTGAGCAACTGGAGAAGGTGAGTGTGGGTTCACTGCCCAGCATTCACGTGCTGACTCTGGAGAACGTCGATTCTGAAGCGCTGGCGACGCTGATGACGGACGTGTATGAGCAGTTGGCTGAGCTGCGTCAGCGTTCCAGTGGAAACAACCAGAAGACGGCGGCGTTTCTGCCTGTGGTGCAGCCCAACGCGTTGCTGATCATTTCTTCAGAAGTGGAGCGGGAATCCATTCTTGAGCTGGCTGAAAAGCTGGATCAACCGCTGGTTCCGGATCTTGAATTCGAAGTGTTTCCGCTGCAGAGTGCGATCGCCTCGCAGGTTGTGACCTCGCTGACGACGTTTTATGCCGACCGTCCCGGACTGGGAACGGCGCTGCGAACGTTTGCGGATGTTCGCACCAACTCGGTGATTGTCCAGGCTCGTCCGAACGAACTGTCCGAAGTTCGCAAGCTGATTGAGCGGATCGATCGGGACGAGCCAGCGTCGACTTCGCGCATGAAGGTGATTCGGCTGAAGAATGCCGTGGCTGAAGAGCTGAGTGCGACGATCAGTCAGGCCATTCAAGCCGTCATTAGTCCTCCTCAGCAGACGACGGGGCAGGGCGGGGTTGGTGGATTCGGTAACACTCAGGGTTCTCAGGAGTTGCGGGACAACAAGTCGATCGCTCTCGAATTCCTGGCGTCTGCGGGTGGGGTTCAGGAGTTGATCAAGTCCGGAATTCTGGCGGACGTGCGAGTCAGCTTTGACGCTCGATCCAACAGTTTGATCGTGACAGCGCCGGAATCCAGCATGGGGCTGATGGAGGCCCTTGTGGCGGAACTGGATCGCAATCCGGATGCCGTGTCTGAGATCAAGGTCTTCACACTGAAGAATGCGGACGCACAGCAATCTGTGGATCTGCTGACCACGCTGTTCGAAAGCACCAATCAGCAGGATGCCCTTGGAATTCAGCTGGCAGGTACGGAAGGCTCCTCCAGCAGTCTGATTCCGCTGCGGTTTTCTGCGGACATTCGGACCAATACAGTGCTGGCGATTGGCAGTGCCGAGTCACTGGGGGTTGTCGAGGCGGTGTTGCTGCGTCTGGATTCTGATGATACCCGACAGCGGACCACCTCGGTCATTCCACTGCGGAATGCCCCGGCGGACCTGGTCTCACAGACGCTGCTGGATTTTCTGCAGCAGCAGCAGTCTCTGCAGGACAGTTCTGAGGATCTGATCAGCAACATCGAGCGGATTCGTCAGGAAGTACTGGTGTCGCCTGATGCCAACAGCAATTCACTGATCGTCAGTGCCTCGCCCCAGTACTACAGCCAGATTGTGCAGATCATCGACCAGTTGGACGCTCAGCCGCCCGAAGTGGTGATTCAGGCACTGCTGGTGGAAGTGTCTCTGACCGCGACAGATGAATTTGGACTGGAGCTGGGTTTCCAGGATCCGCTGTTGATGCAGCGGAGTCTGACGGCGACGACCACTGGAACGACGACCACGCTGAGTGGCAGTGGAACACCCGGTCTTAATTTCAATAACACAGCGCTGCCTCTGGGGAATACTTCGGCAGGTAACGACACGGGTATTGTGGCGACACAGGGGATCAGTAACTTCTCGCTGGGTCGGCAAAACACGGACCTCGGCTTTGGAGGCTTTGTCTTTTCAGCTCAATCTGACGCTGTCAGTGTTCTGCTGCGTGCACTGGCCTCCCGCAGAACGGTCCATGTTCTGAGTCGACCACAGGTCCGGACGACTCACAATAATGAAGCCTACGTGACGGTTGGTCAGCAGGTACCGATTGTGAACGGGGTCAACACCACGGCCCAGGGCCTGGCGAATCCTAATGTGACTCAGCAACAGGTCGGGATTACTCTGAGAGTCACGCCGCGAATCACGCCGGATGGGATCATTGCCATGAGTGTGTTCGCGGACAAGAGCTCGCTGTCGGGCCAGACGGTCCCGATTTTCGGCAACTCTGTCGGAAACAACTTCAGCTCTCCGATCATCAATCAGTCGCAGGCGGTGACGACCGTGAATGTGCCCAACGGCCAGACGATTGTGATGGGCGGGATGATCACCAAGAACGATTCAACGCTGGAACGTAAAGTGCCATGGCTGGGTGACCTGCCGGTCGTGGGGCGAGCGTTCCGTTACGATGGAACGACCACTTCGCGAACAGAATTGCTGATCTTCCTGACACCGCGCATTGTGCTCAGTGATCTGGATTCAGAATTGATGAAGCAGGTGGAAGCGGAGCGACTGCACTTCGTGGAATCCGAAGCGGAGGAAGTTCACGGTCCGCTGTACAGCGTGCCGGCGACGCCGTCTGCAGAAGAGGCGGAGCCTCAGGAAGGCGCAGTCCTGTCTCCGGAAATGCCGATTCGGGAACTGCTGGAACCGGATCGTGTTCCGCGAGTTCCACCGACGACGGCGCCATCCGGCGAGTGATTTGTGTCGGGGCAGGGGCAAGGGCCGTGAGTGCTGCGATGAGCAGCCTCACGGAGACGGAAATGAGCCTGACTGGAAGAACAATTCAGAGCGGAATCAGGAAAGGCGGCATCATACCGCTATAGGGAGTTCAACTCCTGTGGTGCGATGTGGAGGTTCACGGATGTGTGCTCTCGGTAGGTCAAAACTTCTCGTGCCAGTGCTGCTGCTGTGTCTGACCGGCTGCTCATCGACCAGCATGTTTCTCAAAAGTCCCGGCGAAGTGGTTCGGGATCCAGGGCGTCTGGTGGGCAAGCCACGTATCGAGAAGCACGTGATGCGTATCGTAACAATCTGGGAACCATCCCATGGAAAAGGGATGGACGATCGGAACGCTCGTGGATTTGCCGGGCAGATTCTGTTTTTCGGACCCGGTGGTGAGAGTGGCGTGCGGGTTCGTGGCAAAGTCTGGGTTTCCCTGTACGACAACTATGACAAGGATGCTGACACCGATCCGGTTCTGCTGCACCGCTTTGAATTTGATGCAGAAGCGTGGGAAGCGCATCGTGGCGAGGGAACGCTGGGGCATTCGTACAGCGTCTTTATCCCGTACACCAACCGTCACAAGGACCAGGTCAACTGTGCGTTGAAGGTGGAGTTTCAGGGGGACGACGGCAACAAGGTGTCATCGCAGGAGACGGAGGTGCTGTTGCCGGGCCGGAATACTCGCGACATCGCAGCCAGCCGCACGCGAGGCTTTGTGCGTGAGAGTGAGATTGGCGGTCGGACTGATGAAGCGACCGACGCGAAGAATGCAGGGGCATCCCGCGAAAACGGTCTGGGGACGTTGTCCATTCCGTTGAAGACGCGCCGAGAAGGCAGGGGCGATTGAAAAGGCTGCCGGGTGGTATCGAGGCGGCCGGAGGATACGCTGATTCAGGCAGATTTTCTTCGATGCCGCTGGTCTTCCAGACGCCCGGAGAGAACAGACAGCGGATAGCTCATCGCAAGGTAAATCAGGGCGGTTGTCGCCCCCAGTTCGATCACTGCGCTGGTGTTCTGAGCCTCGATGTAATAGGCCTTGGAGAGCTCCGCTATTCCGATCACACTGCAGACCGCCGTGTCTTTGAACATGGCGATGAAGTCGTTGGTGACCGGGGGAATCACGTGGCGTGTGGCCTGTGGAATCAGGATTCTGCGAATCGCCTGAGCGGGTGTCATTCCCAGGGATAGTGCGGCTTCCATCTGGCCTCGGGGAAGGTTCTGAAGACCAGCCCGGTAGATTTCTGCTTCGCAGGCGGAATAGTTGAGTGCCAGAGCCAGCACGGCGGATGGAAAACTGCTGAGGCTCCATTGAGTATCTCCCGGCAGCCACTCGAGGAATTCCGGCAGCACGAAGTAGATCAGGATTAACTGCAGCGCGAGGGGGGTGCCGCGAATAATCTCGACAAACAGTCGTGACAACAGGGCCAGAGGAGCCGGGCCATACAGCCGCAGCAGTGCCAGGCCCAGCCCGGATGCGATGGCAAGGGGCATGGCGCAGAGCGACAGGAGGATGGTCCATGTTGATGCGACCAGCAGTGCTTTGCGACTGGGCCAGAGTGAGGTTCCGATTTCCGGCCGCACAGGGGCTTCGGCGGAGCTTGCGGAGGTGGGGGCGAAAAATTTGTCAGCTTCATCCAGTTCGATGGAACGCAGCGACTGTGTTTCATTCCACAAGCCGTACTTTTCACAGAGTTTGCGAAGGGTTCCGTTGCGCATCAGCAGGAGGATGGCTTCGTTGATGGACTGCCGCAGCTTCAGATCTTCGGTGCGTGTGAGTGCGACGTAGAATCCGGGTGCCAGTGGGCGACCGATCTGATGCAGTTTCCGAAAACGGTCGGCATACGTGATCCAGATGGGCCAATCCTGAATGTTGGCGCGAACGCCATCCTGCCCCTGTTCAACGGCCCGCAGTGCGTCTGTCACTCCATCGTAACCTCGTAGTGTGACAGTGTCGGAAAAGGTCTGACCATAGTCGTCGGCGGCAGAACCTGTCAGTACCGAAACGACATTCCTGCGATCACGGAACTCAGGTCGTTTCAGATCCTCCCAGTCCTGCAATTCGGTGTCATTGCGGCGCGCGATCAGTACGAGTTCGTAGATGTAATAGGGAATGGAAGTACCGAATTCCGCTGCCAGTAGAGGTGTCCATTCGTAGCCATTCATCACCACGTCAATATCGCCGCGGTCCAGCAGGCTGGGCAGCTTGTCCCACTGTCCCTGACGAAACTCGGCTTTGACTCCCAGGTGGTCTGCAACCAGCTGCATCAACTCCACCTCAAACCCAATCAGTTCCTCGGGATTCTGAGGGTCTGGAAAGATGAACGGTGCTCCGCCTTCCTGGTCACCGCCCCAGCGCAGCGTGCCTCGCTGACGCACGACTTCCAGATCATCCGCACTGACGATGTTTGTGGTCAGGAGCAGGTTGAGCCAAAGGGTTGCCAGCACTGCGAGTGTTCGCGTGTGGAGTGATGCACTTCGGAGAATGAACTGAACTGGCTGGGCTGGCGAGTAACGCATTGGGCATACTCCGGGAACCCAGGCGATTGCGCACCCTGGTGAGTCGAAAGGTGGGGAAGAGCACGACTGCAACAGGAGCCGAGCGATCCACGGTGAGGTTAGGAGATGTCCCGGATCCTCGCCATCAGGGAGCCGCTCGTCAACAGAGAGCGTCAATGTCGAGCATGACGACAGGACTTGCAGTCACCATCCTGGGATGGCGAAACGATGGCAATCTGGAAAATCAGGGTCGTTTTTTGCTTGATTTCGGAGCGGTGTTCGTACGCGGAATTCGCGAGCTAAAAAATCCAGCGCGATCGTTTCGGCGGAGCGAAAAACGACTTTCGCAGGCTTAATATCGTTTCACCATCCCAGTCACCTCCTGCCCCAGCGTGTGCTGTCGTGCGTGCGCTGTTCACAGCATCAGAGACGACGATGCCGGGGCGTGAATCTCTCAGCACCTGATCACCATCATGGGTGATGGATGTGGTCGTTCGTGATGGTCCGTGGCTGGTATCGGAGGAAATGACGATAGCAGAGCGTGGCTCGTGAAGATCAGGAACGCCCCGTCGCCGGGTTCTGCTCATCGAAATTGAGCGTCTTCTGGCGGTCGTCGCGGGCAGTCAGTTCTTTGAACAGAAAACTCGGCTGAATGTCCGAATTCTTCTGATACTTGCCTGTTTTGTACTCGGTGACTTCGCCTTCCACGGTGTGGTAAAAGATCTGGCAGACCTGTACTCCGGGATAAACGCGGATCGGCTGGATGGCGATCATCTCCAGCGTCCAGTAACCACAGAAACCGACATCGCCGAAGCCTGCTGTGACGTGGACGAACATTCCCAGACGACCGATCGACGAGCGGCCCTCCAGCATGGGGACGAGATTTCTGGTTTCGGTGTATTCGATGGTGCGACCGAGATACATCTGGTTGGGCTGGAGTACGAGGCCTTCCGGGGGGATCAGGATTCTTCGAAATCGATTGGGCCGACGCATGTCGAGCACGATTTCCTCGTAGACCAGCAGTTCGTCATGCAGCCGCAGATTGTAGCTGTTCGGATTGAGCTGTTCGTCGTTGAAGGGTTCAATCCGGATATCCCCGCCCAGTCGCGCTTTGATTTCACTGCCGCTGAGAATCATGACGCACCCTCTTCTGAGACCCTGCCCGACGTGATCACTTCGTCTTCGGAACAAACTGCACAACCATCAGCCAGAACGGCCATTTGCCTTTTGAAGAAAGCAGCCATTCTCTGCGGGTTCCGGCAAATTCCGACGCTCCGGCTCAATTCATCGAACTGTTCGGTACAGCCGCCCGTCCGTGGGTTCCCGGTTGCGCGAGCGTACGGTGTCGACTGGTCTGGTGCTGGAGACTTTTCTCGAACAGCAGGACAAAGCCATGCAGTGACTCTGGATTGTTTGATGATGGGAGATTAGGAGGTTTTGGTGGGCTGTGCAACCGGAGCGGTTGGGGGCAGCAGATCAGGAGTCTGTGGATTTTCGAGCACCGGATTGCTGGCGAGCAAGTTCGGCCGGGTGACCTGCTCCCGTAAGCGGTCGTTTCTGCCGAATCGCGTGTTGGGGATCTCGCTGGGCGAAGGTTTTCTGAATTCTTCGTTGTGAGTCCGGCGGTTGGGAAAAAGCCGCGTTTTTTGGTCATTCGGCAGATTCTGCAGGATAACAGCCATATTGACACTCCAGGCAGCTGTGGAAGATACTTCCGGCTGCATGGATGCAACTTTTGCTGTCAGGGATTGTTTCATGTCCGCTGCTCTCGCTGCCATAGCCACCCCGAAGTCCAGTGCCGAAATCTGTCCGGCCTGCGGGGCTCCTTCCGCCACCGCCTCCCGCGTCTGGCGATTTGTGAATGCACGTGGAGAAACCAACTGGCTGCAGTGTCACAGCTGTCATTCCTACTTCATGGATCGCGACTACCAGCTGGCGACAGAGGTCGAGCATACGCGGACCATGACATGGGGCGATACGGAGCAGGGCGCGCAGCTGAATCAGTTCAAGCAGCGGATGTACCGTTCGATTCTGAAGCAGATCCGTCGGTATCAGCCACCGGAAGGTCGGCGACTGCTGGATGTGGGCTGTGCCTATGGCGGGTTCATGACGGCGGCTCGTGCGGAAGGCTTTGATGTTCTGGGTTATGATATCGTACCGGAAGCTGTGGAGCATGTTCGCAAATCAGGGTTCCCGGCACAGGTCTGCAGTCGTATTCAGGACTTTTCACTGAGTACGGAGCCGCTGGACGTGATTACTGTTCTGGATGCCAACATCTATTGGCCGGATCAACCGGCAGAGTTGTCGGAGATTTTCAACCGCCTGCGTCCCGGTGGTTTGCTCGTGATGCGCATTGTCGACAAGTCCTGGATGGCTCGGATTGGAGCTTTGTTGCGACAGGTGTCACCGGCACAGGGCGAGCGGATTCTGCGGCGGGCGGTGAACGATCACCGATTTTCGATGCCGGCGACCAGCTTTCTCAGCGTGCTGCAGAAAGTTGGATTCCGCGTGATCAGCGCATCACCGCGTGGGGCCGTTCACAGTGATCACACGAGTATGCCGGTGAAACTCAGCTTTGGCCTTGGAATAGCACTCTGGCACACGCTGGGAATTTTTCTGGCTCCGGGTGCAGTCGTGATTGCCGAGCGGCCTGAGTAGATTGCGATCGGCGTGGAGTTGGATTGCGGCGAGTCCTCCAGGCTGATGAAGGACTGTGCGCCCTGATAGCCGACGCGGATTCTGCGTCGTGGCGGGTGACAGTGAGGCTTTTGTGGGTTCTGTGGGTGGGGGATCAGCTCCGGGATTGCAGGCGCCGCTGATACCGTGTGCGCGCTGATTCGAAGCAGAAAACGCGTCCCCGCGATTGTTCCTGAAGTCAGCATTTTTCGAGACAATTCGACGTGCCGCCGGGGAAGCGTGACTTGGAACCGCCGGAAATCTCCTGAAACCGTGGCCCGCAGACTTGTCCCGGAAAAATAACGTGCGTAAGCTTGTGGGCGGGTTTGTGGGAAACAAACCCAAAATGATCTTTGAAATACTGTTGAAAGTGGGATTTCAGCCCGGTACTCTGAATCCATCTGATCGCTGCGGGGCAGAAATGCGGAACGCGGGTCAGTGTGGACGACTGTCTTTTGGGGACTGGGGCCTGCCATGTTCATTACGGGGGAATTTCGGCGAACGATCGACGATCGATTTCGCCTGATGTTGCCTCCGGAGCTGGCTGGTGCGGTCTCGGACGAAGATGGCGATGTGATTGTGGCCAAAGAGCGAGCGGGTTGCTTAAGTCTTTGGCGACCTGCGGACTGGCAGAAGCGTCTGGACAGTGGGATTACGCTGTTGAAGGCCAAGATAGAATCGGGCCGGATGGAGCAGCGGTGGAGTGATGTGCAGCGGCTGGGGCGGCTGTTATCGACTCGGCACCAGTCACTGAAGCTGGCCAATCGTTCGCGGCTGTTGATACCCGAGGGATTTCGTCCGTTTCTGGGTGTGGATGCTGGCAAGGACGTGATTGTTGTGGGTGCGGTGATTTGTGTGGAAATCTGGCATCCGGACGCGTGGAATCAGGTATTAAAAGACGAGATGCCGGACTTCGGGGAACTCTTTAAAGAGTTGACTCAGTAGTTGTTCTGAGCGGTGGGTTTTCTGCCCGAAGCGGTGCAGCCTGTCCGGCTCTGGGACAAGGCGGTTCGGTACCTGGCCTTGTGTGGCGGTCGCGCTGTCCGGATGAAAATCAATTGTGGTGTCAGAGCAGGCACTGGTCGACCAAAATTCCCGCTTTCAACCTGGACGCAGAACGGATCGAAGCAGAAAAGAGCGAAGCTCGCTCAACGTTCCCTCGAATTGACAGTCGCAAGCTCACTCAACACGGACTGGTGACTGGCCAAAAATGCTTATTCACGGATGGCGTTTTGGCAGGGATGCCGCTCTTTTCTCTTCGATCCGATTTTTTTGCGCTGTGCGGGAATGATCCCTGCGGGTGGGAAAGCCGCTGTTATTGGCTGGACTGGTCGGATTTGTTCTGGCTGAGTTTGCGAATTCCCCGGGATGTTCTGGTCAGGAAAGCCTTGTTCGGTTACGCTTGTCGGTCCGCTGCGCGATGGATGGACGGATCTGGTGGGACAGGAAGTCCCGGGGCTGGGTTTGTTTATGAAGCCGCGTCGCCGGAAGACTCAATAGTTCGCTTGTGCGAACGGAGCACAGTCGCAGGGATGCGACCCCCCACAGAAACCTGAAAGACGGCAAAGGTCGCTGACAGTGCCAGGCGATTTCGAATTGCGGAAGCGGTAAGTTTTCCGCCGGGTCGAAATGGCTGGGTGACGTCACCGAGTGCCGGATTTCCACTGAACCAGACCACCTGATCGAAATATGACACTTGCGGAGTTATTGCAGACGCGTTTCCGGGCAGACCTGCGTCATCGCGGTGCAGCCTACATCGAAGCTGAGCGGATCTCATTGATTCGTGTGACTCCGGAAAACGTTTTTGGCGTTGTTCAGGACGGGGCTGAATACCAGACGCAGTTGCGTTATCAGCCCGACGATATCGGACTCTTCTGCACCTGCGAGCAGTATGCCAAAAGCAAGGTCTGCAAGCATTTGTGGGCGACGGTTCTGGCAGCCGATCAGAAGGGCTTTGTCAGTCCTGGATTACGTCCCGGGAAGATCACGCCCTTTGTGGCTCCTTCGGCCTACCAGCCTGTCTCTGTGGACGATCTGGACCCGACGGGTGTTGATCCGGAAGGGGATTCGCGGACGCCTCGCAGCCGTGTGAAAGTGCGGACTGCGCCGGTACAGCGGACATTGCGTCCGTGGGAATCGCGGCTTGCGGCATTGTCTGAAGATATGGACACGGCGGGCGACGGTCGCGGAAAATCGGATCCCGAAGAGCGTCAGATTTTCTACGAAGTGGACGTGGAAGCCAGCAGAGAATCCGGCAAGCTTGTCATTCAGGCCTCGCAGCGACAGCGTCGCGCTGGCGGGCAGTGGGGCAAGATCAAGCCGCTCAAAGTTCGTCCCGGCGAATTGGATCATATTGAACACGAAGACGACCGGACCTTTTTGTCTTACCTGGCAGGGGCGATACCGGAGCGTAATAACTGGTCCACGCAGCAGGCCGAGCTGCGCACCTCAGCCCATCGTTTTCAGGTGCCGTTCGAATTGGGGCAGCTGGTGCTTCCGGATATGTGTCGCAGCCGACGGCTTCGCATTCTGGGCAGCGACGAAGCGGGCGAGCAGTTGCTGGAGTGGGATGATTCCAGTGCGTGGGAGCTGACGATTCGGGTCCGTCGGGACACAGAGGCGCAGGGCTGGAAAGTCAGCGGGCTGCTGGTTCGCAATGAAGAGATGATGGAGCTCAGTGACGTACCGCTGGTGATCCCCGGTGGTTTTGTGGTCACCAGTGACAGCATTTCCCTGCTGCGCGATTTCGGCGCGCCCGAGTGGATGAAGATGTTGTCAGTGGGCGGTGCGCTGCAGATTCCTGAATCCGATCAGCATGATTTTGTGGATCGACTGCTGGACATACCGTCTCTGCCGCGGCTGGACCTCCCCAAAGAGCTGCAGCTGGAAGAAGTCCGGACTCAGCCTGAGCTGATGCTGCGAATTTCTGCTCCGCCGATGAATCGGTGGCGCAACGATTCGCTCAACGCCGAAGTCATTTTCGAATACCTCGGGACACCGGTCTCCGGCAGTAGTGCACGCTGGGCTGTTGTGCAGCGTGAAAGCAGTCGCTGCATCATTCGCGACCGCGGCTTTGAGGGCAGTGCGTGGGAAAAGCTGCGGCAGGTTGGATTCCGTCGTCGGCTGGGTGATCTGAAACAAACGGTCAACGTGGAGATTGCCCGGCGGGACCTGGGTCGAGCGGTACGTGAACTGGTCGAATCGGGCTGGAACGTCTTTGCCGATGGCAGCAAGGTGCGTCAGGCGGGTGGCTTACGATTCCGGGTCAGTTCGGATGTGGACTGGTTCCAGGTTCACACGGATGTGGATTTTGAAGGACGTTCGGTGTCCTTCCCGGAACTGCTGCGCGCTCTTGAGCGCGGTGATTCCACGGTGCGGCTGGATGACGGTTCACTTGGAATTCTTCCGGAAGAATGGCTGGAACAGATCGGCATGATTTCTGGTCTGGGAACAGCGACGGAAGATGGACTGCGGTTCTCCACGTCTCAGGCCGCCCTTCTGGATGCCCTGCTGGCGACTCAGGAAAATGTGGAACTGGATCAGGGATTCGAAGCGATGCGGGAGCGATTCCGCAACTTCAGTGGGCTTGAGGAAGTCCCGGTTCCGGCCTCGTTTGTGGGGGAACTTCGCGGTTATCAGCGTGAAGGTCTGGCCTGGATGAAGTTTCTCAGCGACTTCAACTTTGGCGGCTGTCTCGCGGATGATATGGGTCTTGGAAAAACGGTCCAGTTTCTGGCCATGTTGCTGCGTCGTATGGACGACGTCAAGACTCCGCCACCGTCGCTGGTCGTGGTACCTCGCTCACTGATGTTCAACTGGTCCAGCGAGTGCGCCCGGTTTGCGCCGAATATTCGTGTGATGGAATACACGGGTATGGAGCGAGCCAATCTGCGGACGGAATTCGGACGGCATCATTTGATTCTGACAACGTATGGAACGATTCGTCGGGACATTGCCGTCCTGAAGGACATCGATTTCGACTACGTTGTTCTGGACGAAGCGCAGACCATCAAGAATCCATCATCTCAGATCGCCCGCGCAACTCGACTGCTCAAATCCAACTTCCGACTGGCGCTCAGCGGTACTCCTATTGAAAACAACGCTGGCGACCTGTGGTCGATCTTTGAGTTTCTGAATCCGGGGATGCTGGGGCGAAGCACGGCGTTCCGGACGCACATTGCGGATCCGGAAAGTCGGGAATCCCGGGAGCTGGTCGCCAAGGGGCTCAGGCCGTTCATTCTGCGACGCACCAAGAAGCAGGTGGCCGCTGAACTTCCGGATCGACTGGAAGAAACGATTGTCTGCGATATGGAACCGGAACAGCGGCGTCTTTACGACGAGCTGCGTCTGCATTATCGCGACTCACTGCTGGGACTGGTGCAGGAGCAGGGGATTGCCAGAACGCGGATGCACGTGCTGGAGGCGTTGCTGAGATTGCGACAGGCCGCCTGCCATCCGGCACTGCTGAAACGTGGCGACGAAAGCGAAACCTACGCCAAGCTGGATGTGTTGATTCCGCACCTGCAGGAGCTGATTTCCGAGGGGCACAAGGCACTGGTGTTTTCACAGTTCACCAGCATGCTGAGTATCGTTCGGGAGCACCTTGACAAGCAGGGTGTCACCTACGAGTACCTGGACGGAAAGACTCGTGACCGTAAAGCGCGAGTCGAGCGTTTTCAGGAAGATGAAAACTGTCAGGTCTTCCTGATCAGCCTCAAAGCCGGGGGGTTGGGTCTTAACCTCACCGCGGCCGATTACGTCTTTCTGCTCGATCCGTGGTGGAATCCGGCTGTGGAAGCGCAGGCCATCGACCGGGCTCACCGCGTCGGTCAGACGCGGACCGTCTTTGCATACCGTCTGATCTGTCGTGATACGGTCGAAGAGAAGATTGCTGAGTTGCAGAAGCAGAAGCGGGAATTGGCAGACGCCATTCTGGCCGGCGACGAAACCAGCAATGTGCTCAAGGATCTGTCGGTCGAGGATCTGGAACTGCTGTTCTCCTGACATTCGGGATCAGAAGCAACGGCATGGGGCCGTTGTTTCTGATGACGATCACTTCCGGTCCTGCCCCGCGGCCTGTGACCTCGGTGCCTCGTTGCCAGGCAAGGCCGGCCAGAGCCGGCTTGGCGCCTGAGCCGATTGCGAGATACGATGCCTGGGCGCTATCATGGGCTGCTGCAGCGGGCGACGGTTCTGCGCAAACACAGGAATGCGCCAAATTGCTCGGCAGATCGGCCATGGGTGAGTGGACAATTCCCGGATCAGCAGACAGGATGCTCGAATGATACTGTCGCGACGTGCCCTGGTTCGTATGCTCGCCAGCGTTCCTGCTGCCGGAATGCTCAATGCCTGTGCGGCGGCTGACGAATCGAGGGAAACGCGACCTCCTGAAACTCAGGAAAGCCCTGCTGGAATGGCTGATCTCTCCGGTGATTCTTCCCCCGACCCACAACCTGGACTGCCAACATTGGGGGGGCGTCAGTTCTGGGGAGACGTGCATTATCGGCAGGGATTCCGCATTCAGCAGAATATCTTCAGCCGCCATTTTCGACTGCTGGATGCTTCCGACCGCCGCTATGCCTCGGGCACGCGGGAAGTCTGCCTGCAGACACTGAATCAGGTGATTGCGGCAAAAAACCTGCCACCGGACGGCGGCCATGTCGTCGTCTGTCTGCATGGGATCGGTCGCTCCTCAAAGTCAATGACGCCGGTCATGCGTGAGCTTCGACAGGGGCCGTTCAACACCGTGCCGTTTGACTATCCCGGCATTCGCGCCACTCTCGCTGACTGTGCCGGCTACCTCACACAGATGCTGGAATCCCTTCCGGCGGCAGAAAAGATCAGCTTTGTTGTACACAGTATGGGAGGCCTTGTTGTGCGGCGGATGCTGCAGGATCGTCCGGATCCTCGCTACCACCGCCTCGTGATGCTGGGGACACCCAATCTGGGGGCCGAGCTGGCGGGGATGTTGAAGAATCTGTTTCTGTTTCGCGCCGTCTACGGCCCGGCGGGGCAGGATCTGGTGCCTGGTGAGGGCAGTGTGATTGCTGGGCTGCCAACCCCTGCGTTTCAGTTTGGGATCATTGCCGGGGGTAAAGGGGACGACAATGGGTTCAATCGGTTCATACCGGGTGATGATGATGGAACTGTGACCGTCGCCAGCACTCGTCTGCCGGGGGCCACTGATTTTCTGCGGATTCCACGACTTCACAGTTTCCTGATGGCCGATCCGACAGCCTTGCAGGCCATCCGGTGTTTTCTGGAGTCCGGCCGATTTTTTCCCGATCGGGACCCACAGCCAGTGGTGTGAGGCGTGCCCCGGAACGGCTCTGGCCGGTGGGCTGGGGATCGATTTGTGCCTGTTGGCACAGCGCCGTGGCTGGATTTTCTCCCGGGTGTTCCTGTACAGTCAGCGCTGGTTGCGGCTGAGCCCGCGGAGACGTTCTGCAGAATCCGCGAAGGCGGTCGAAAACAGGGACGTTGTTTCTGTTGTCAGGTGAACCGGGCTCGTTTTCTTATCGGGATTTGCCTTTAAGAATTATTTTGTCTGCGTTTTGGGGTAAGTTAACGCCGCGGTGCACATTTTCTGTCGTCTGCTGATGCTCAACCCCTCCAGCGGTCGACGAAGGTGCGTTGGTTGCAAGTCTGCGTTGTCTGTTTGTGTTTTCCCCGTCCTGTTCAGCCTGCGTGATTTCATGAAACGAATAGCTCAGCCACTTGCGGTCCTCCTGATCGGTTTTTTCACCGGATGTGCCCAGGACGCAGCGCCTGCGGTTGTGCCTCCTCCGCCGGAAGTCACGGTTGCTCTGCCGATTCGGAAGGACGTGACGGAGTTTGTGGAATTCACCGGGCGAGTAGAGACACCGAAAAGTGTCGAGATTCGTCCGCGGGTTTCGGGGTACCTGACGGAGATTCACTTCGCGGATGGGCAGGAAGTGGCCGAGGGGGCGCTGCTGTTTCAGATCGACAAGCGGCCTTACCAGAATGCGCTGGACAATGCCCTGGCACAAAAGACGGCCGCAGAAACTCGTTTAAAAACAACGACCGACAAGTTTGATCGTACAGAGGCTCTGTTCAAAAAGCAGGCGGCGACGCAGGCTGATCTGGACATTGATCTGGGAGCAAAGCTGGAAGCAAAAGCAGCTCTGGACGCCGCGGACGTGGCGATCAAACAGGCCGAACTGGATCTCTCATTCACGACCATCAACGCCCCGATCGCCGGTCGCATCAGTAAGTCCAGCATGACAGAGGGAAACCTCGTGACGGCTGCCGGTCCGAATCCGCCACTCACAACAATTGTGTCGATGGACCCGATGTACATCTATTTCGATGTGGATGAGGCAACGATTCTGCGTTTTCGCCAGTTATGGAGAAGCCGGGAGGAGAATGTGCAGTTCACCCGGGTTCGCGAATTGAATTACCCGGTCTTCGCCGGACTCGCCAGTGATACCGGCTTTCCGCATCAGGGGGTGCTGGATTTTGTCGATAATCGCGTCAGCAGTTCTACCGGAACACTGCAGGTGCGAGCGGAGTTTGAGAACAGCAAGCGCCATTTCACTCCGGGATTCTTCGTCCGTGTGCGGGTTCCGTTCGGTGAAGCTCGACCGACACTGCTGGTTCCGGATCGCGCGATCATGGCAGACCAGAGTCTGAAGTACGTGCTGGTGGTCAACAGCGAGAACACCGTGGAACGACGCGATGTCGTCACTGGCTCACTCGCGGAAGGTCTGCGAGTGGTTCAGAGCGGTTTGAGGGCCGATGAGCGTCTGATCATCAACGGCGTCCAGCGAGCCCGTCCCGGGATGAAAGTGGATCCTCACGACGAAGTGCAGTCAGGGAATGTGACGACTCCGGCGACGTCGCCAGCGCCCAGTACGTCATCCGAAACTCCCGAGGCAAAACCATAGGCGAATCCTGAAGAGCAGCACCAGAACTTGTGGAGGCCGCAGAACCTTCACGGATGCGGGCTCGAAATGCTCCCGACGAGGTCCTGAGCGGCTCCGCTGACAGTCTGCCAGTCTTCAGCCGTTGCGGAATTCTGCTGACGCCACCATCTGATACACACTCATTCTCAGTTCCTTTCCGGGGGCCTGCCCGATGTTTGCTCGATTCTTTGTCGATCGCCCGGTGTTTGCAACGGTGCTGTCGGTCGTCATCGTGATTCTCGGCATGGTGGCTCTGATGGACTTGCCGGTGGCCCAGTACCCGGAGGTGGCGCCACCGACCGTGCAGGTCTTCGCGGTGTACCCCGGTGCCAACGCGCGGGTGGTTGCAGAAACGGTTGCTGCGCCACTGGAGCAGGAAATCAACGGCGTGGAAAACATGCTGGCAATGTCGTCTCGCTGCACCAATGACGGAGCCATGACGATTGATATCACCTTTCGGCTTGGCACCGATATTGACAAGGCCCAGGTGCTGGTGCAGAACAAGGTGGCAATTGCCCAATCCAGACTTCCACCGGAAGTGACGCGTCAGGGTGTCACAACAAAAAAGAAGTCATCCAGCATCCTGATGTGCGTCAACCTGATCGCCTCAAACCCTGAATATGATCAACTGTACCTGTCCAATTTTGCGACCATCGAAATCAAGGATACTCTGGCCCGTATTCCCGGAGTCGGAGATGTGGCCTTTCTGGGAGCCCGCGACTATGCCATGCGCGTCTGGCTGGACCCCGAGCAACTTGCGATCCGTAATCTGACGGCTGGCGATGTCATGAAAGCCCTGCGGGAACAGAATCTGCAGGTTGCCGCCGGGCGATTGGGGCAGCCGCCTGTGCCCACCGGGCAGGATTTTCAGCTGACCATCAACACTCAGGGACGATTGCTCGAACCCGAACAGTTCGACAGCATCATTGTGAAGACGGGAGCGGACGGTCAGATTGTGCGACTCGCGGACATCGGTCGCACAGAACTGGGAGCCAAAAGCTATGATGTGGGCAGTCAGCTGGATGGTCAGCCCTGCGTGACTCTGGCTGTGTACCAGCTTCCAGGTTCAAATGCTCTGTCCACGGCGGAGTCTGTGCGGGAGGCCATGCGGAAGTTGCAGGAGACCCGTTTCAAGGCCGGGCTTGAATACAGGATTGTGTATGACACGACCGTGTTTGTGGACGAGTCTGTGCACGAAGTCTTCAAGACACTGCTCGAAGCGTTCATCCTTGTGTTTATCGTAGTTCTCCTGTTTCTGCAGGACTGGCGGGCAACTCTGATGCCCATGATTGACGTGCCGGTATCGCTGATCGGTACCCTGTTCGTCATGAAACTGCTGGGGTTCTCACTGAATAATCTGTCGATGCTGGGGCTGGTTGTCGCGATCGGAATCGTTGTTGATGATGCGATCGTCGTGGTGGAAAACATCGAACGCTGGATGTCCAGGGGCTTGCCACCACGTGAAGCCACGATCCGTGCGATGGAAGAAATCACCGGGCCGGTCATTGCCATTACCCTGGTACTCAGCTCCGTCTTTATTCCAACCGTCTTCATCGCCGGGATTCCCGGACAGTTCTTCCGTCAGTTTGCTCTGACAATCGCAGCGTCCACGATTATCTCGGCCATCAACGCCATGACGATGGCACCTGCCCGAGCTGTGACGCTGATTCGTCCGCATACGCCCGGGCATGACGACCATCGGGAAGCCCTGCCGCCGCTGGGCGTAGCCATTCTCGTTGGGTTGCTGTTTCTGCGTCTGGTATCGCCCTTCGTTGAAGGCCTGGTGCTCCCGGCGACTGGCGATGCTGTGGCTTCGTCAACTGCCGGCGAGCCCTCTGTGGAATCCACTGAAACGACCGCCACTGCTCTTGTCTGGGGTGTGCGAGCGGTGGTGTTCGCGGTTGGGGCCGGAGTTGGGCGAATCGTTTTTCGCCCCGTCAATTCGTCCCTGTTGGCCTTGTTCGCGGGGTTCAATCGCGTCTTTCAGACGATCACTCGTTTTTATGGAAAAACTGTGGCTGGTGTGCTGCGTCTTTCGGCGGTCATGATTGTGGCCTATGTCGGATTGATCGGATTGACGATTCAGGGCTTTCGAGTTGTCCCGGTGGGCTTTGTTCCTCCACAGGACAAGGGCTATCTGATTGTGAATGCCCAGTTGCCGGAAGGCGCCAGTCTGGAACGCACCACCGCCGTGACGGAAACCGTCAACCGGCTGGCACGAGAAACCCCCGGTGTGGCTCACGTGATTTCGGTTCCGGGATATTCCCTGCTGACCAGCGTCAACAGCTCCAATTCCGCCGGGTTCTTTGTGATCCTTGAACCGTTTGAAGAACGTCGTGAGAACCCGGATCTGTATTCGGAAAAAATCCTGCGTGCCCTGCGAAAACGACTGCAGTCTGTCCAGGAAGCCTCGATCACAGCCTTTGGAGCACCACCAATCGATGGTTTGTCTACCACGGCGGGGATGAAAATGCAGATTCAGGATCGGGCTGGGCTGGATCCCGCAATGCTCCAGGGCACTCTTGAAAACCTTGTCGCCTCGGCATCCGTGGAACCTCGACTGACCGGTGCCTTTTCCAGTTACCGTGCCAATCAGCCCCAGTTGTTTGTGGATATTGACCGAGCCCGTGCGAAGGCAGCCGGGGTGCAGCTGACAGATATTTTTGACACCCTGCAAATCTATCTCGGGTCGGGCTACGCCAACGACTTCACCAGGTTTGGACGCAACTGGCAGGTCAGTCTGCAGGCGGATGCGAAATACCGAATGCAGCCGGAAGACGTGGGTAAGCTGCGAGTTCGTAATCAGGCTGGGGAAATGGTGCCGCTGTCGTCACTGATCTCGATCCGGAACGTCACCGGTCCGGGCATTGTGTACCGTTACAACATGTATCCCTCCGCAGACTTTGTCTGCATTCCGGCTCCGGGCAGCAGCTCCGGGACCACCATCCAGCTGATGGAGGACATTGCACGCAGGGAATTGCCCGGCTCCAGTAGTTTTGAGTGGACCGAAATTGCCTTTCAGCAACTGGATGCCAGCAAGGATCTGATGTCGAAGCTGGTGTTTCCGATGGCCGTTGTGTTTGTCTTCCTCGTGCTGGCTGCGCAGTATGAGAGTTGGTCCATGCCAGCTGCGATTCTGCTGATTGTTCCGATGTGCCTGCTGGCGGCGATCGCAGGTCTGTGGATGGTGAGTATGGATGTGAACATCTTTACCCAGATCGGACTGGTGGTGCTGATTGCTCTGGCTGCTAAAAATGCCATTCTGATTGTTGAGTTTGCGAACCAGCTTCAGAAAGAAGGCGTGCCTCGCCAGCAGGCCGTGATTCAGGCCTGTGAGTCGCGTCTCAGACCGATTCTGATGACCAGCTTTGCCTTCATTCTGGGCGTCGCTCCGCTGATCACCGGACGCGGCGCGGGTTTTGAAATGCGGCAGGCCCTTGGTACAGCGGTCTTCGCCGGAATGCTGGGCGTGACCTTTTTCGGAGTCCTGTTCACTCCCGTCTTCTATGATCTGATTGATCGTCTCTCCGGTAGCAAACAGCCGACCCAGTCCGGCGATAGGGACGGCAAACACTAGCAAGGCCACCGTCAGGACATCCTCAGGGCTGCTGGTCGGGATCTCCTTGACTGTTTGATCAGTGTGCCAGGGCCGTGGCGATTGCCGCCAGATCGCACTTCTCCTCGTCGGAGATTCCGGACCGCTGCGCTCACGGGTCTTCCGGGGCAGGAGTGATCTCGTAGCGACGGAATTGCGAAGCAATGTCATGCGACAGCCTCGGACGCCAGTCCGAGGAACCTGTCCAAGGGCAACAATGGAGTTGCGAAGCAACGGCATGCGTGCATCGCGTTGCGACTGAACCGTAGGTTTTGACTTCGTAGCGACTGAATTGCGAAGCAATGTCATGCGACAGCCTCGGACGCCAGTCCGAGGAACCCGTCCAAAGGCAACATTGGAGTTGCGAAGCAACGGCATGCGTGCCCGGAATGCGGGATCACGACAACTCAGAAGGCGGTTTCGAGCACGAGCACGAGCACCGCTACGCTGAGTACAATTGTTGGGGCAAAGGAGGTCATTCCTTTCGCTCAAGTCTTCGGCGAACCCACGCGGGGTCTCGTCGGTCATCAAGGATCGCCAGCACCATGACCTGATCCTCCTTTACAGCGTAGTAGATCGTCCATGGGAAACGTCGACAAGGCAGGCAGTGAAGCCCAAATCGCCTGGCGTGAACACCACCGACAACGCTGAGTGAGGAGAGTTCAGCCAGAATGGAATCGAGGAAGTAATGACCGATTTCGACCCCTTGGCGAGAGTAGAAATCTCGTCCTGCTGCCAGGTCCTGTTCGGCAGCCGCGGAGATCAGAACGTTCATTCCTGAGGACCGCGAAGTCGCCTGGCAACTTCCTCGAGTGGTGAAAACCGAACCTGTCCGTCTTCGAATAACTGGATGCGTTCGCTGAGCACCTGTGCGTGCCAATCGGGAGGTGTGAACGTCTCGTCGGCTTGCAGTGAGTTCCAGAGACGTTCCATCGCGACAAGCTTTTCAGCGGTTGTCATGCTTTCAATCTGAATGTCCATCAGTCTCCCCTCGCAGGCACTTTCGCCCGATGACAGCATGGTATGCTAGCACGGCATTGAGCGAATCTCCAGCTTTTTCTGATCAGCGCAATGAATGCCAGTCTGCGAACCGATCGGCTTTTGCGATGGTTAGCAGGCGCAAGCAAATCGACCAAACCGGGGCCAGCCATCTCTTGCGAGCTGTCACAAGCCGTTTCTGCGAGGCAATTTGTGTCGACGGAGTGGTGCGTTTGCACGGCATGAAGATGCAGGATTTGAATAGCCATGCGCTCCATCGCGGCTTGTTGATCTCTGAGCAGACCACCTCCCCGTGATCCGTCAGTCCGTCAATCCCCGCTCCCAGGCGTTCATTCGTGGTTGAAAACACTTTCAAACCTCCGTCACAGTGGTTGCATCACTTACCTCAAGCCCTCGTAGTTGATTTGTCGATTGGCACGCTCACACCTGCCGTCGCGTGGCGACTGAACCGCAGGTTTTGACTTCGTTGCGACGGAATTGCGAAGCAATGCCATGCGACAGCCTCGGACGCCAGTCCGAGGAATTCGTCCAAAGGAACGATGGAGTTGCGAAGCAACGGCATGCGTAGCCTGAATGCTGGATCACGGTAACTCAGAAGGCGGTTTCGAGCACGAGCACGAGCACGATTGTTGGGACAAAGGATGGCACGAGCGGATCCCGGCACGGGGCATTTCGGGCAAGTCTCGCGGTAATCTGCGTCTCCATCCCTGTGCCTGGATGCAGATTCGCAACCTCCGTGTTCGTTCCGAATGCGTGATGTCTCCGCTGGCCGTGGGCATGGCCTGGGGATGGACAGGTTACGCTGCCCGGGGA
>JBDKIW010000426.1:0-4329 GCA_039796955.1 Planctomycetota bacterium | reverse complement strand
ACAGTGCTGGGGTGCCAGACGCGTCGGTTTGCGGCAGTGTTTCACGAAGCGTGGGCTCTGAGGCCCATAAAAAAGGGGCGGGCCGAAATGAATTTCGGCCCGCCCCTGAGCGTTTTAGTGTCGATTGACAGGATCTTTCCCGTCGTCTGCCCTTCGGCCTTCAGGAACTGCTGTCCCCATGGCCTGCGGTGTCCTCCTGAGCGTTGTGTTGCTCAGGCGGACACCTGTGTCAGCCGACATTTACTTCTGTGGTGCCACATCCTGTGTCTGTGCCGCGAGGTATTCCAGCAGATCGATAAATTCTGCAGGAGCGATCGCGGCTGCGAGCCCTTCCGGCATGCTGCTCTGGTTCTGAACAGCACGTTCTTCGATATCGGCTTTGGCGATCTTTCGGATGGCCTTGCCGTCGAAGAGTTCCACTTCCGTGTCGTTTTCCGCCACCACCAACCCGGCGGTCGGCATGCCATCGGTGGTCACAATCAGTGTGGAACGATACTTTTCCGCCACTTCGGCGTTGGGATCAACGACCGACTGAACAAGTTTGACCTTATTCATGCGTTTGGCAACACCGGCGAGGTTGGGGCCGAAATCGCGTCCGTCGCCATTACCGACCTTGTGGCAGGCTGTGCAACTGCGGACAAAGACTTCGCGTCCACGATTGACGTCGCCTTTCAGGTCTGCCAGTGCTGTCATGGCCTTGTTGCGTTCTTCTTCCGGTTTTGGAGTCTGGGACAGCAGTGACTGAATGAACGGCAATGCCGCAGCTCCAGCTTCAGACGCTGCAATCAATCGCTGTACAATCGTGCCAGCACGGGGATTGAGTCCCTCGATTCGTCCCGCAAGGAAAGCGGTGCGCCAAACCGACTCATTGGCCCCGAGGGCGTGCTGAGCGGTGTAGTCCACCCAGTAGTCTTCCTGGAAGTCAGCCATTCTCAGCAGGGCTTCTGCGCTCTCGAGAGTCGGGAAGAAGCTCAGCCCGCGGGCGGCTTCCGTGCGGACACGGGGATGCTGATCTTTTGAGGCCGCCACAAGTTGAGTGGCTGCGGCTGGCAGTTCCTGTCGCTCGTCGGCCGCGATGCGGACGGCGGCAGCGCGAGCTTCCGGGGTGCCGCAATTCAGGACGCTGGCCAGCAGATCCGCATCAATCTGGTGATGCGACTGCTGAATCCAAAGCGCTTCGGTGCGCAGGCGGTCGAATTCCGGATCGTCTGGCTTGAGTGAACGCACCCATGCGGTCACCGCCGGGAGTACCTTCTCCGTGGGGCGGCCGTGCAGTTCGCGGCGAGCCCGATAGCGTGTTCGCCATTCATAGTCGCGCAGCTGTTCCAGAATTTCAGCTTCAGTTTTTCCAAACTGAGTGACTGGCTGCACCAGTGGGCGGGATGGGTAGACCAGCCGATAGATGCGACCTCGCGTGTGGTCTCGGTTCGGGTCACGTTGACTGTACTGCATGTGTCCGATCAGGGCGTTGGCCCAGTCACCGAACCACAGAGCGCCATCGGGACCAATTTGCGGATCGGCCGGGCGGAAGTGCTTATCATCGGAACGAATCAGGTCATCCGGTGATCCATCCGCATTTTTCAAGCGGGCACCGCTGTAGCCACCGCCATTGTCAGCAACGCTGAATCGGGGAAGTCCGTTCATGTTGATCACGCACGCATAGGTAAACTGTCCCTGAACGCTGTCGGGGAAGTTTCTGCTGACCAGGAACTCGCTGCCCAGGGCGGGCCGCATTCCTTCGTTATTGAATACGAAGTTCAGACCGGCGCGACCGCCGAACTGAGCGCCTGAGAGCGGGGTGTCCCATGCATGATTGGCCGTTGTACCGTCACCCACGATTCCCTGCCCCCAGCCGTTAAACACGTAGCACCACATGTTGTACTGGCCGGGCAACGAGAACTGGCGAATTTTCAACGTCCGTGGATCGAGGACGTAGGCCCCGCCGGCGCCGTAGCTGCGGTGCGGACCCCAGGGCGTTTCCAGTGTCGTACTGGTAGCGATGCCCTCCAGCATGTGCAGCTTGCCTCCATGGCTCCACTCGAAAGCCCCGCAGGTGTGGTGCGTGTCATCCGAGGCCCAGCCGTCCATCAGGTGCGTCACTTCGTCCGCTCGGTCGTCGCCGTCGGTGTCTCGGAGGAACAGCAATCGTGGCTGGTCGACCACAAGCACACCATCGGCAAAGAATTCAAAGCCTGTTGGGCAGTGGAGCTTGTCATAAAATACTTTTGATGCGTCAGCTTTTCCGTCACCATTAGTGTCTTCGAGGATCACCAGCCGATCGTCCGGCGGAGCATCACCTGGTTTCCACTGCGGATACGTCGGCATACACGCCACCCACAGTCGTCCCTTGTTGTCGAAGTTCAACTGTACGGGCTTGGCGAGTTCCGGAAAACTGCGTTCATCGGCAAACAGTTCGATGCGGAATCCTTCCGGCACATGCGTCTGCTCAATCAGCTGTTCCGGGGTGAGATAACGAAGTTCGGCAGCTTCAGAGTACTTCTGCCGCGGCTCACCGAAGCGTGTTGCTGGAACAAACAGTTCTCCGGTTGCCGAATCATCAGGTTTTTCCGAGATTGTTTTTCCCTGGGCAAGTTCCCAGATGCGCTGGTCGCGGACTTCCGCCATGCGACGAATTTTGGCGTATTCACGAGGAAATGTTTCTGTGTCCCACGTGCGACGTCCACCGTAGACATACCAGCCATTCAGCATGCGATAATCCTGCAGGTGCACCCAGGACTTGCTGTTCACTTCGCTGCGCAGCTTTTCGTAGGTAGGGCTGCCAAAGCTGGCCGGACTGGCAGAACCAAACAGAGTTTCGTCCAGCAGTCGCGCCACTTCACGGTCCCCGGCGTCATTCAGATGAGCCCCGTTGATGGTGAACTGGGAACCGACCTTCTGACTGAACAGTTTGTCAGACGCCGCAAAGATATCGACGAAGGCCAGCTTTCGCTCGGCGGCAACAGCAGCGACGGCTTGCGCGTACTGTTTCAGATTCTCATTGATCGGTTGCGAAGCAGGCAGCAGCGCGTTGCCCGTGTCTTCGAACGCACAGGGGGAAACCAGAATAAAGCGAGGTGCTGATCCGGTGTCGTCCCGCGGGTATCGCTTTGCCATCGTATCGAGATAGGCATGGTACTTCTGACGGAACTGCTCAATTCCTTCCGGACCGGCGTACGACTCGTTGAAGCCGAAGAAACAGAGATAGGTGTCAGCCCCAAAGGCCAGTTGCGGGTCATCCAGAGCCGTGTAGTCTGCGGAACGCTGCTGAACACCAACTTCCTCAGCGGGCCGGGCAAAATTGCGAATGATCAGCTGCTGCTCGGGGAACCGGGTGTGCAGCAGCGTTTCGAAGTGACCAAACAGGTTCATCCGCTCGGCCATGGAATTTCCCAGGAACGCAACCCGTTCACCCTTGATGAACTGCAGCGGCAGAGCACTGGGCGGCAGGTCGGGCCGTTTGGGACGCGGTGGCAGAGCCAGAACTTTCTGAGCAAGTTCTCGGGAGGGCTGGGCCTGAACAGTCGTCTCCAGCGAGGTCAGCAGGAGACCAGCGAGGCCGGTAAGTAGCAGGATGCGATTCACGAGGTCACCAGGAAAAAGGGTGAGGAAGGCCAGATACGCGGAAGTGGCGGGCGTTTCGTAAACAAACGCTCCGCGGTAACCCAGTATCTAAACCTCTGGCTGCAGGAAAGTCAAACTCCGAAACCATTTCCGGATACCCCCAGAGACAGATGGCAACATCGTCGTTGGGCCAAGGGGAACGGCTGGTCCGCCCTGATCTTCGGAAAATTCCGTTACGCCGGCCAGGGGGCGCAAAATGCCGGCAATCTGGGGAATTCGGGGCGATTTTACTTGATTGCGGACGGGTGTTTGCAGGGTGGGTGCGGGAGAAACATCGCGGGCGGACATTTCGCGCCGCCGAAACGTGGGGCAGCGTTCTCAAGCACACTGGCGACGCCTCGCTGCCATCATGCAAAAAAAGCCCCCGCTTTCCCCTGTGGACATCGTTTCGCCAACCGAGACGTGCCCACCAACGCTGAACAGGGACCATGCGAGTGCCCCGCTCCGTGCTCGTGCCAGGACTCAAACCCCAAGCCATGCACTTGCGATTCACGTCACACCTGAGGTGTGAGCTCACGCGGACAAATCAGCAAAAAAATCGCGTCGCAAGTGACGTAAACCAATGAACAGTTAGTGTTTACGAATCCCACTGATAGATGGATGGCCCCGCTAATCCCCCGCCGCCGCTAATCCAAACCCCGTACCTAGACTCAAACCCCAAACCATGCACTTGCGATTCACGTTGCCTCTGAGGTCTGAACTTACGCG
>JBDKIW010000425.1:0-18419 GCA_039796955.1 Planctomycetota bacterium | reverse complement strand
GTTGTCGTCCGGATCGTTGTACTGTGACGTCGCTGTTTGCTGGGTCGTCTGCTGCAACCTGGCAGGACACGGGGCAGGCTGCGTGGAAGTCAAGCGCCATTCACACCGATTTCAATCCTGTTCCCTGCAGAATTGCGATCGGCCCGGATTCGGTTGTTGATGTCGACCGTGCCTCGCCATGTCAGAGACGCAAATTCAGAGGATGAACGGCCCGGATTGTTCAGGGGGCGTCCTGAATTCGCACCAGTGCGTCGCCTGCATCCCATCGCGCTGTCAGCAGATCCTGAATTCGCGAGGCCAGGGCCGTTGCGGCCGAATTCTGAGCGGCCTGAACGACGGCACCCATGCGAAATGCCACTTGCAGTTGATTTTCGTTGATTCCCAGCCCCTGCATTACGGTCACGATCTGCTGAATCTGTGGATCATTTTCCAGCGGCTGAATCTGTGCCGGGTCAACGTTGGCGGCCGATCCCTTTCCGATGACTTCGAACAACAGTTTCCACTGCTGATCAGCATCTCGAAAATACAGGCTCTGAGAGACTGTGGCCTGACCGGCCGAGGGCTGCATCTGGAGATTGGAAATGATCAGTGTGCGGTGTGATCGACGTTCGGCAAGCTGGAAAGCCTTATCGAGTGATGGTTGAGTTGAGGACGCGGTTGACGAGGGCGCACCCCCGACTTCGTTCAACAGTTCCTGCAGCGTGCCCTCCAGATTCTGGTTCAGTGCCATCTGAATCAGAGCGGCGGGATCCGGCCGCTGTTGTTCATCCAGAAACACGGGACCACTCTGAATCAGTCTGGTGACTGTGTTCAAACGCACATCCACGGCCGCGAGAATCTGATCGCGCAAGTGCTCCATCGAGGGAGTGTCCGAGGCCGTTGAAATGTCCGGCAACAGGATCGAAGGCGGCGCTTGCTGCAGGCGGATTTCCTGAACCACCGACTTCCATTCACGTTCTTCCAGATCGGGAATGCCATAACTCAGGGCCATGCGACAGACCTCACGACGCGGCACGGGCTGCAGTTCACCGCGACGAAACTGCTCCCGAGCCGCCTGAAACAGAATCCAGCGGGGCAACGGCGGATCTTCGGGGTTGAGTCGTTCCTCGAGTTCTTTCAGCAGTGAAGCACGCTGTTGGGATTCGGGAGTGGTCAGTTCCAGGCGGACGCGTTCCTGCTGCAGGAATTCGCGGAGGAATCGATTCCTCAGTTCGCCCTGGTGTTTGACTTCGGGCAGGACACGATTGGTGAGCAGTGTCGGCGACTTTGCCTTGAGCCAAGCGGTGCGGACCAGCAGGCGCGGCGGAGTTTCTGTCACTGCCAGACCGAGTAGCGTAGTGCCATCGCGTAGTTTCAGTTGATCCATCACGCCGTCACGAGGAGACCTGGCACGTGTGGTGGTCTGGCTGAAGAGATTCTGGCTGAGGCCGATCTGGAGGGTGATGGTCATCAGCAGTCTGAGACCATGCTTACCCAGCCAACCGCTGCCACCACGGCTTTCCTGCGGCGGGGTTGCTGACGCAGCCAGTTTCAGGCGGCAGCAGAAGAAAAACGCCACTCGGTTGGCAACTGTCGGCTGGTGCTGGTGCATGGCTGCTGCTCCTGAAATCAACCGACCCTTTGAAATCCGCCGAGGAAGATGGTGTTCCCGCAGACGACCAAAAAATATACCTGAATTCGTGGCTTTGGCCAGCGAGGGGTTTTCCTGTCCTGAGTCACCAATGCAGCCCGCATGTGAGGAGGGAAGGCTGTTTTCGGCGGTTCAGTGCTGGCTTATCAGGTATGAGCGGCGGACAGTGGAGATGGAACAACATCCGGTGGTTGGCGAAGTGATTCGGGCTCTGGTTCGCAGTTGTGGGCGAATCCATCCCATGAGCTCTGTGGATCCCTCGAGTTGGCTGTGTTCGGAAAGGCGAACAAGTCAGGCGGACGTCTTCGTGGGCCTCTGGCGTCACGCGCCGTCGCTGCTGACATTGGGTGAAAAGTGCGAGTGGGGTATGGGTGGGGCGCCGTGCAGTCGCGGAATACCAGCAAAATTCGCCGATTTTTGAAGCTGAGAACTCTGGCGAGGAGAGAGTGATTCCGCTGGAACCGCTGGCTCAGGGCCATCATTGGTGTCATACTGTGTCGGCAGTTTGCCGATAGTAAGAGATTGTGCCTCTCGTCGCAGCTGCATCTGCACATTTCCATGGAACGCCAGAATGAATCCTCGTTATGTTTGTGTGCCCCTTTTTGGACCACCCGGAGTCGGAAAAGGGACTCAGGGCGGAATTCTGGCGCATATCCCCGGCTTCTTTCACCTCTCGGTTGGCGACGTGTTTCGTTCGATCGACATTGGATCCGATCACGGTCGGGAAGTGTACAAGCACATTTCCCGGGGCGAGCTTGTGCCGGACGAGCTGACGATCAAGATCTGGCGAAAAGCGGTTGAGGCGTACATTGCGCTGTCGTGGTTCAAGCCTCGCGAGGACCTGCTGATTCTGGACGGGATGCCTCGTAATGTGCATCAGGTCGAGATGGTCAAAGAGTACCTTGACATTCGTAAGGTGATCTACCTGAAGTGCACTGACGAAGAGGATATGATCCACCGCATTCGTCGCCGCGCGATTCGTGAAAACCGGATTGATGATGCGAATGAAGAGATCATGCGTCATCGGTTTCGTGTGTATCGTGAAGTCACGGCGCTGGTGCTTGAGCAGTATGACAGTTCGATCATTCACGAGGTGGATGCCAACGGTTCTCCGGCTGAGGTGCTGCGGTCGATTCTGGACTGCCTGATTCCCGTGCAGAACGACCTGTTTGACGCCAATCGTAAAGCTGAAGAGGCGTCCGAGTAGTTCCCTGCCTCGGGATAACCGGACGAAGGCTGTCTGCGTGTGTCCGGGGGCATGATTTTCTTTGAGATCATGGGCGGTCGTCGTTCAGGCAGCGGCACAGAAATGAGGACCGCTTTTCGACAAGGTGGCATTCATCACGTGGGAAGACGGAGTTCCGGTTCCCCATGACAGTTGCCTTGTCCTGCGGACAACAGCCACCGGGAATGAATGGCTGCAGGGTTTATAAATTCCATTGTCTTTGTCTTTGATAGCTCTGAGTGCGAGTCTGAAAATGTCCGGAAAGAAGTTGTCGCATGTTGTGTTTTTCACTCTGAAAGACGGTTCACCAGAAGCAGTTTCCCGACTGGTTGACGCCTGTCACCGTTACCTGAAGAATCATCCGGGTGTGGTGGCGTTTTTCGCCGGAGAACTTGCTCCTGAATATGCGCGACCAGTGAACGACCGTGCGTTTCATGTGTGCCTGAACGTCGTATTTGACTCCCGCGCCACTCATGATCAGTATCAAACGGCCCCGGATCACGTGAAGTTCATCGAAGAACACCGCGACTCATGGGCGCAGGTGCGCGTCTTTGATGCGGATGTCACCTGATCAGCAGGTATGACCTACCGGAGTTATCCGATGAGTACTTCCGGCGGGGTGGGACGGAGTGAGACGTCCGGCGGCGACTGGCTGATGGCGACGCTTGTCGCTGTCGGCCTGGCCTGTGTTTACTGGTGGCCTCTTCTACTGGGCGGGGGCCTGGTTGGTGGCGACACGTATCCGTATTTCCTGCCGCAGAAGCAATTGCTGGCTGAAGAGTTTGCTGCGGGACGGATACCGCTGTGGCATGATCGAACAGCGCTGGGCTACCCGTTGCTGGCGGAGAGCCAGGGGGCGGTGTTTTACCCGTTCACGCAGTTGCTGTATCGCGTCTGTGAACCGCACACGGCCTACCATGTGGATCTGCTGATTCACTATGTGCTTGCCGCGTTATTCGCGTGGCGTTTTGCTCGCAGTCAGGGGTTGCAGCAGCCGACGGCGTTGTTTGTTGCCATGGTGTTTGTCTACGGCTGGTTTCCCGCGCGTTCCTCGCTGGAATGGAGTATTGTCGGGGGCGTCTGGTTTCCGCTTTGCCTGTGGTTAACCGACCGTCTGATTCGCCGGCCGACTTTTTTCCGGTTGACGCTGCTGTCGGCCGCGCTGGGTTGCCATCTGCTGGCCGGACACTTCACTCTGGCATTCATTACGCAGTTGACCTGTCTGGCCTGGAGTCTGATGTCAGGGAGTGACAGGACGGTGGGTTTGGTGGAACGCCCCGGGGACTTACCGTGGGCTGCCTGGCGGATGCGGTTGCGACCATTGGGCAGCACGTCACTCGCATTGGTGCTGGCACTACTGCTGGCCTCGGTGCAGTTGCTGCCGACGCTGGAGTTGCAGCGCTCCAGTCAGCGGGATGGACAACAGGACGGCCAGGGGAAGGTTTTCAACCCTGGTTACGGCCATCTGCCACCGGTGTATGTGACACAGCTGCTGGCTTCGTGGTGGTACTGGCATACGCCGGAGTTGATTCAGACGCGGGCGATGCTGCAGACGCCATGGCAGAGTCCGGCGGACACAAATGCCGTGGAGGCTCATTTCTACATTGGGCTGCTACCCTTCGGTTTGTGCCTGTGTCTGCTGAACTCTGCTGTGCGTCAACGTGTTGCTCCGGGAATCCGTCGTTGGTGGCTGCTGCTGACGATACTGTCCACATTGTATGCCTTTGGCTGGCTGGTTCCGCTGTTTCGCCACCTGCCGGGATTCGGTTTTTTTATGGGCCCGGGGCGTTACACGATTGTGGGGACGATGGGGCTGTCACTGATCGCCGGGGCGTGTCTTGAAGTGTTGTTGCGACGACGATCCCGGGGAATGCGATTACTGGTCGTATTGAGTGTGGCGGGGCTGACCTTTGTGGACCTGCAATGGTCCTCACGTGCTGTGTCAGACGCGGTCGTGGTCTCGAATCCACCATGGCAATCGCTTGGAGAAAGCTGGCTGGGTCGTGAGCTGCGGCGGGCGGATGAGAAATTTCCGGTGCGTGTGCTGGCTCCGGGACCCAATGTGGCCAACCTGTTTGGTGTGAGCAGCGTTCCGCAGTATCTGGGGCTGGGACCTGCCGCCTATTTCGGGGAATCATTTCAGCTTCCCGGGTCGGATGGGAAATCGCAGCGACCCTATCCCGATCCGCAGCTGGAACAGCGCCTGCGGGGGCTTGCGGTCACGCATGTGTTGACAACGGATCCGATCCCTGTCCCGGCGACCAGTCTGGAGCTGGTGGGGGCGGGGCCGGATGAATTTCTGAATCGCGTGTGGGGACGTGGCGGTGCACCTTGTTTTCTGTACAAGTTTCGGGATCCACCTGCGAGGGTCGAGCTGGAGCCACAGCAGCCCCGGGCGAAAGTTCAGATGATGGAACGCACGGCTGGAAGTCTGACAGTGGAGATTGAGGCAGACCGACCGGGGCAACTGGTGGTTCGCGACCTGAACATGCCCGGCTGGGAGGTAACAGTGGAGCGGCAGGTTGACGGGGACATCGCCGGGACGGAACAGTCTGCTGACGAGGCCGCGCAGGGGGCCCAAATAACGGTTGAGCCCGGGGACTTCCGTCGGGTGGTTGCGATCCCGGCCGGGCGTTCAGTCGTTACGTGGCATTATCAACCAAAATCGGTGTGGTACGGAGCGATTCTCAGTTCAGGGACCGGCCTGTGTTTATTGCTGTTTCAGTTGGTCAGCGCGTGGCGTCGTCGTTTGGATCGGCGTGGGGGCTGAGGCCGGGCGAGACCTTGCTGGCGGTCCCTGGGATCGGCGGGATAGCAAGGACGCCGTGATGCTCATGGAACCGGACCAGGCCTGAATGGGGCTTGCTGGCTGGTTTCTTCTATCGGGGCTTTTCGCGAGGTTTTTCGGGGCGTCGGGGCGATTCCTGACTCGCAGACTCATATTCCCCTGATTTCCGGTTTTCGATAGTCTCCGACCAGAACATGGTGTTGGAAAGGCAAGAGCCGGAGGTGCTCAAACCTTTTCGACGGCGACTCAGCGTTTCAGGAAATCGAGTGGACGTTCGGTCGGAAGCCGATGTCTGTGGAGGGGGAAGGCCCCCGGGGAAGGATGGAGCAAATGTCCCGGAATCAGTTACTTCAGGCAGGGTTGGCGGTTGTCGTTTCCGGTGTGATCGCGGGTTGCGGCGGAGGTGGAGACGGAGCCAGTGCGCCTCAGGCCGAAGTCGGGGCGGCTGCGCCGGCGGTGGCCAGTTCTGAATCTGCTGAGCAGACCAAGTCTCAGGAAACAGTCATTCGGCCTGCTGGATTGACGGCTTCGATCGAAAAGCCGTCGGCAGCATCGCAGGAGGGGGCTGAAAAATCGCCAGCGGCGGTTGGGGGGAAATCGGCGTTTCCGGACGACGAAGCGACGAAGACATTGCGCGAAGTTCAGCAACTTCGTGTTTCTCCACTGCCGAATGACGTGGAGAAGGCTCGGGAAACGCGTCGGGAGCGAAATGAACGGATCGTGGACATGGCGACGCGTGTCATTCGCCTGACTATGGAAGACGAATCACGCAAGCCTCAGTTTCAGGCGGCCATCAGTCATCTTCTGGAAGCTCGTTTTCAGACGGCCTTGACGGGCACAGAGGAAGACATTGACGCGTTGTATTCGGATGTTCAGGCGCTGAACGATCGCGACCCGAAGTCAACGGCGGCCGCCGAAGGTGTGTACTACATTGCACGCTTTGCGCATACCAAAGCCAGTCTGACGGGGAATACGCAGCCAGTCTGGTTTGAAACATTATCTCGCTGGGCGCGGGAATTTGCAGACCGTTTTCCGGATCAGCAGAAACGTGCGACCACGCTGCTGTTTGGAGCCGGCCGAAGCTGTGAGCTGCATGCTGTCTCGACAAAGGATCAGGAATTATCGAAGCGACTGATGACGGAAAGTCAGTTGTGCTACACCACTCTGGCGGAGAAGTTTCCGAATTCGGATCAGGGCCAGGAGGCCACGGCGTCACTGCGTCGGCTGGCGGTCACCGGACAGACGCTGACTCAATTCTCCGGGCCCACGGTTGATGGCGGCTACGTCACCTCGGATGAGTTCAGCGGCAAGCCAACGCTGATTTATTTCTGGGAATCCGAGAGCGACGAGTTTGTGCAGGAGATGCTTCCCGAGCTGGAAAAGATTCGAGCCCAATTGCCGGCGGATCGCCTGCGGATGGTGGGAGTGGCCATGGATGAGGAAGAAGGTGCTTTGAATGCGTGGCTGGAATCGCATTCTGTGCCGGGGCAGCAGATATTCTTTCCGAATGCCGAGCAGCGATCGTGGAACAGTCCGCTGGTGCGATTCTGGGGAATCGCGACGTGTCCATCCATCTGGGTGGTGGATGCAAACGGAAAAGTGGTTTCCACGAATGTCAAGCTGGACGACCTTGTGCCGACTCTGCGGCAGGCTCTGAAGAAGCCATGAGCAACTGGACCGGGCTCGTCCTCAGGATCAGAACGCCGTTCGCGTCCTGCGGACTTCGCCTGGTTGATTTGAGCGTGCATCTCAGTTCCGATCGGAACTCAGCAATGGCAGCGGCACGAGGGAATAACTGTTCCCTCCGCCGGCGATGACCACGATCCAGTAGGATCCGGGGGGGCGTGCTGCTGTCAGATTCTGTTCAGCGGTGTCGGAGGACAGTGACAGCGTTCGTTTGGCCTGTTCGAAGCTGACGACGGCCGTGAATGTCGGGATCGCATTTCTGGACAACAATGCGATCTGTTCGGCAATCTCCGATTGCTGCAGTCCACGAGCTTCGAGGATGCCGTAGACCAACTGCTTGCCAAAAGGGTCGGTCATTTCCACGACCAGCCCGACGGGGTCTGAAAGGCCGGCCTTTTGCATGGCCGAGACGATCTCGACGGCGTTCTGTGAGAGCAGATGACGTCGCAGATCGATCGACGATTGAGAAACTCCGTCCGACATATGGAACGACTAACCCTGTAATCTGTGAAATGTGTATTGGTGTAGTTCACGCGACATGCACGTTGCATTGTTCGTTTCTAAAACTCCGAAGCTGAACAATTGGAGCGAAAAGATTCTGGTTTTCCGGGATTCAGAATGAGGTCAATCGCCATGTTCGAATGCTGGCAGTGGAAGCACTACCGGGAATCCACACAGGTAGGTGTGTTGCTGCCCGAATTCTGCACAAATGTCGATTAAATAGGCAAGTGATTGCCGGGACGGTCAAGGGGCCGCCGCGCGAAGTACCGTTCCCAAAGTGGAGCAAAACGTTCACGGTGTGCGTACAGAAGATGGCCGTGCTACGCGAGGCCTTTGTGTGCTGACGAGGAGAGAGCGTGGCAGAGATTGGAGCGGAGGGTCTTGGGGCGGTTATTGATGGCGGGGCGGTGGGGGTTGCGAGTCAGCTTACAGAGTTCAGATTCGGTAGTCGTCAGGTAGAGCGACTGGGAATTCGCGGCATCAGGAGCGGTAGTCCGTCGACCTGATCAGTCGCCGTTGGGGTCACGCTGCGATGGCGAATCAGCAGAAGTCCGTGACCGATCGTCAGAATGGTGCGTTCGAGGGCTGGATCATTGTCAACAGTCTGCAGCAGTGGCTGGAAGTCGGCGGCCTGCTGAACGGCGCCATTGCAGACCACGAGAAGTCTTCGTGAGATACGCAGGAGATGGGGCCACCATGAGGCGTAGGCGTGGCGATCAGAGTTCAGGACGATGAAGTCCCAGTGTTGGGCGGGGGCCTGTGACAGGAATTCGTCTGGTATCGACTGGTGCAGATTCACTCGATCCTGAAGTTGACATTCCTGAATGTTTTGAGTGGCGATTTGCAGCGTGGCAGGACAGTCGCACACGGAATCAATCGTGGCATCACAGTGCAGGCCGGCCCGTGCAAGCCAGATAGTGGCGTAGCCAGGGGCCGTACCGATCTCAAGAATGCGTGCTGGTTGCTGTTCCTCGATCAGCAATTCCAGAAATCGCCCTGTTGAGGGAGAGACGTTGAGATGGTGGGGATGTCGGGCAGCCGTCTCAGCCAGTTGCTGCTGATTGAGTCGGTTGAGGACGTCGCCGATCAGGTGGTCGTGAATATTCATGGTCGGAGTCTAATCACGGCTGGCGAAAATCAAAAAGGAGACGATTTACTTTTCTCGTTGCGAGGGGAAGGAAAGTCGTTCTGTTTGTTGCAAGTCGTTTCTGCACAGGATGTTGCGTCTTTTGGTGGCGTCCTCTGCGAGGGTTGTTGGGGCGGGAAACCCGGGCGTGTTGGCAGCTCGGGTGGAACCTGGCCCTCCCGGTGACATCGCTCTTCCGGAACATTCGACCTGTCGGTGGGGAACCCTGTGATGATCGTTCGCGTTGCCTGTTCCGAAGGCCGGGAGCTGGATATCATACCCGGGCGACTTCCAACAGCTCTGAACAGGATTTATGGATATGGCAGAAGCAGTTCCGGCACCGGATGCACCCATCGTGGCGACTCGTCCATTTGCGCATCTGCATTGTCACACGCATTACAGTCTACTGGATGGAGTGAATCGCATTCCGGATCTGGTGTCGCATGTCAAAGCGAATGGCATGAATTCCATCGCGATCACCGATCACGGCAACCTGTACGGGGCGATTGAGTTTTACAATGCCTGCAAAGCGGGGGGCGTCAAGCCGATTCTGGGCTACGAGGCCTATGTGGCTCCGGGGATGCGATCCGATCGAAGTGCCAGTCGTCAGAAGGAAGCGGCGACGCACCTGACGCTGTTGGCGATGAATCGGAAGGGGTTTGACAATCTGATTCGCATGTCTTCGCTGGCCTACCTCGAAGGCTTCTACTACAAGCCCCGAATTGACCGCACCTTACTGGAAGAGTGCAGCGAAGGCATTATCTGTCTGTCGGGCTGCGCGTCCTCTGAATTGTCTCGCCTGCTGCTGGCTGACAATCGGGATGAGGCACGCAAGCTGGCTGAGTGGTATGTGCGAGTCTTCGGCGACCGCTTTTACATGGAAATACAGAACTCCGGCTTTGAGATTCAGCGTCAGTGTCTGGAGTTGACGGTGGATCTGGCCAATCGTATGGGTTTGCCGCTGGTTGCCACCAACGACGCGCACTATCTGACTCAGGCGGACGCCAAGGTTCAGGACGTCATGCTGTGCGTGAATACTCGCACGACCATCGATGACGAAAAACGTATGAAGATGGAGCATGACGGTCTGCATGTGTGTTCGCCGGATGAGATGTATTCGCGATTTCCTGGTCTGGAAGACTCCGTTGCCCGTTCGCAGGAAATCGCCGATCGCATTGACATGCAGTTGGGGGAACGCAAGCTGTACCCGGTGTTTCGTCCACCGGATCAGAAAACGGACATTCAGTATCTGCGGGATCTGTGTCGTGATCGGATGTACGAGCGGTACGGGGACGAGTTGACGGAAGCGCACTGGAAGCGCCTTGACTACGAATTGAGTGTGATTGAGTCGAAGGGTTATGCCAGCTACTTTTTGATTGTCTGGGACTTTGTGGAGTTTGCGCGGCGGAACGGGATTCCGTGCGGGGCGAGAGGTTCGGCGTGTGGTGCGATTGTGGCGTACCTGTTGCGTCTGGGGGACGTCTGCCCGCTGAAGTACGATTTGCTGTTTGAGCGATTTCTGGATCCCAGTCGTAACGAGCCGCCTGATATCGACATCGACTTCTGTCGTGATCGTCGGCAGATGGTGATTGACTATACAAAGCAGAAATACGGTGAGCGCAACGTCGCGCAGATTGGCACCTATGGAACGTTGAAGGCGAAGAATGCGATCCGGGACGTTGGCCGGGCACTGAATGTGCCTCTCAACCGTGTCAACGAGTTGGCCAAGATGGTTCCGGAAACGCTGAATATTCGTTTGAAGGACGCGTTGAAGGAAAGTGCCGACCTGAAAGCGGCGTACGACACCGATCCGATGGCTCGAAAGCTGCTGGATTTCGCCATTGCGGTTGAGGGGCTGGCACGCAGTGCCGGCACGCATGCTGCCGGTGTGGTGATTGCCGACGTGCCGCTGGATACCGTACTTCCTCTGCAGACAATTACCGGCAAGGAAGACATTATCACGCAATGGGACGGGCCGACGGTTGAAAAGGTCGGTCTGCTGAAAATGGACTTTCTGGGTCTGCGAAATCTGACGATCCTTGATAAGGCCATCCAGAACGTTAAGCGTCGCTACCCGGACTTTGATCTGGAAGTCGTCAAGAATAATCTCACGGATGCCCGCACGTTTGCTCTGCTGCAGCGAGGAGAGACGAAGGGGGTCTTTCAGCTGGAGTCCGGCGGGATGCGGGACCTGCTGACGAAGATGCGTCCCGACTGCTTCGCCGACATTATTGCCACGTCTGCACTCTATCGACCTGGTCCGCTGGAAGGCGGGATGGTGATGGAATATGTGGACGTGAAGCATGGTCGCAAGCCACCCCGAAAAGTGCACCCCACGGTCGACGCGGTTCTGGAAGAGACCTACGGAGTGATGGTCTATCAGGAACAGGTGATGCGGATTCTGAACCGCGTGGGCAACATTGAGCTGAGCAAAGCCTACAAATGCATCAAGGCGATCAGCAAGAAGCAGGAAAAGGTCATCACCGGGTTTCACTCGGACTACATCTCGGGCGCTGTCAGTAATGGAATTTCTGAGCAGATCGCGCAGGAGCTCTGGAACCTGATCGTCGCCTTCGCGGGATACGGCTTCAATAAATCGCACTCTACGGCCTATGGTCTGATTGCCTACGAGACGGCCTATCTCAAAGCCCATTATCCGGTCGAATTCATGGCTGCATTGCTCAGCTGTGAGATGGAGAGTACCGAGCGGATCAGTGAGCACGTCGACGATGCGCGTCGGATGAAAATTGAGGTTCGTGCGCCGGACGTCAATCTGTCTGAAGTGGACTTCGGGATTGTTGACGAGAAAATCACCTTTGGATTGGGAGCCATCAAGGGGGTTGGAGAGAACGCGGTTCGTGCGATCGTGGATGAACGGACACTCAATGGGCCGTTCCGCGACATTTTCAACCTCACGGAACGAATCGACCCCAGAACGCTCACCAAAAATGTTCTTGAAACGCTCATCAAAGCCGGGGCGCTGGACAGCCTTCCCGGCACACGAGCTCAGCAGATGGCGATTGTGGAACGCGCCGTGCAGGCCGCTACATCTCGCCAGAAAGACAAGGCTCGTGGACAGAAAAGCCTGTTTGGCGGGGATGACGAGGAAACCGATGACCAGGGAGCCCCGGTGCCCAGTGCTCTGCCGGATGTGCCGGACTGGACGCATTCCCAGAAGCTGCAGTTTGAAAAAGACACCATCGGCTTCTATCTCACCTCACATCCTCTCACACAGCATGCCCGCCGCGTGGAACGGTACGCGGCCAATCGCAATCAGGAACTGGCTGATATGGAGGACGGGGCCCAGGTGGTCGTGGGAGGCATGATCTCGGCCATCAAGCTGGCAACCGCCAAAAAGACTAGCCGGAACGGACACTCGAAGTATGCCAACTTCGACCTCGAAGATCCCACAGGCATCATTCGCTGCATTGCATGGCCTGAGGACTATGCCCGATTCGAAGAAGTGATTCGGACCGAAAACGTGGTGATTGTTGCCGGTAAGGTGGATCGTCGCGGACGTGAACCCAATCTGGTCGTGAATCGCATTCTGACTCTGGATCAGGCCGATCGGGAATTCACCGCTCAGGTCGCCATCAAATTCGAGGCTGGATTGCATACTCACGAAGACATTCATCGCGTGCGAGTTCTGCTCTCTCGATACCCCGGCACGACGGACGTGATTCTGGTGGTGGATTCCGCCGGGGAAAACAGCGGGCGGAACTCTGATCCCGGGGAAGAAACGGATCGGGGGGCCGGCGGCGTTCCCGCAGGCACTCGCTTGCGTTATGTCCTGACAACCGGGAATGATTGTCGTGTCAGCGTGGGGCCGGAATTCCTGACGGCGCTGTCGGAAGTGGTGGGCGAGTCCAACTATGACCTGAAAGCGGCCAAAACTCGCAAACCATCAGGCCAGGGAATTGGTCGCTGAACAGACGCGTGATGTACTCCTGTTTTCCGGGGGGGACGAAGGCGGGATCGGAGACTTCTCATGGGAACCGGCGAAGTTCCACCTGAGCCGTGTTGGCAATGGGAGGGCGAAGTTCCACCTGAGCCGTATTGGATTGGTGATTTTCGTGAGGGCGAAGTTCCACCTGAGTCGCATAATATTGCTGATTCACTTTGTAACCTGGCAAGGGCTCGCCCGTCGACGTTTGGTTTGTGCCTTTGGGGACAGGTGCGGCAGCGGACGTGACCAGCAATCAAAACCTGTGACGCACATGATGTGGGCGGCATTTGTGGGGCTTGTCGCCGCTTGTTGCTGAATAAAGTAGAATGTCCCCTTTTTGAAAGGATGTGCCGGGCATGTCTGGTGTGCCATTGTTTCTCGTGGATGCCTTTACGTCTGCTCCGTTTCGGGGAAATCCGGCCGCTGTGTGTCTGTTGCCGGAAGTTCGCAGTACGGAGTGGATGCAGCAGGTGGCGGCGGAGATGAATCAGGCGGAGACCGCGTTCCTGTATCCGGATGCCGGTCAGCTTCGTCTGCGCTGGCTGACGCCCACGATGGAAGTGGATCTCTGTGGCCACGCAACTCTCGCGACAGCGCATGTTGTGCGTGAGCTGGCGAATCAGGGGGAGTTGCCTGAGTTTCTGCGACCGCACTGGAATCAGGGGTGTCTCGAAGTTCAGAGCCGAAGTGGAGTGCTGACGGCGGAGTTTGCTGCGCAGGGGATCAGGCTGGATTTCCCGGCGACTCCGATTTCCGTCGAGGAGATGCCGGCGGGTTTGCCCGAGGCGTTGTCGCTGGATCCGGGCCGGATTCGTTTCTTTGGAAAGTCTGCGTTTGATTACCTGGTGGAGGTTGAGTCGGCGGCCGTGGTCCGTGGGCTCAGGCCGGACTTTCAGGCGCTTGGCAGATACTCCGTGCGTGGTGTGATCGTGACGGCTGTGGGGGACGCTGCGGATCACGATTTTCTCTCCCGATTCTTTGCGCCTGCTGCTGGTGTGAATGAAGATCCCGTGACAGGTTCGGCCCACTGTGCACTGGCGCCGTTCTGGGCGGTGCGATTCGGGCGTGAGACGTTGTTTGGGTTCCAGGCATCTCAGCGTGGCGGACACGTCCGGATGGAACTTCGAGGGGAGCGTGTGCGGCTGAGCGGTCAGGCGGTTACGGTCTCCCGGGGAACGCTGCTTGTCTGACGTGCCGGGAGGGGCTCTGATGAATTCTTCATTTTCAGGTGCTGCATGTCCCCTGGAGGCGGGGGTGGATGAGGAACGTATCAGCCTTGCTCATGGAGAAGGCGCGCGGGCCTCGCGGCGATTACTGACCGAGTTCATTCTGCCCCGCCTTCGAGGCGCTCGGACGTCCATGCTGTCGTCAAGTTCGGGGGGAAGTGAATCAGCACCGGATGTTCAGATCCGGGATGCGGCTGAGCTGATAACTCATCACGCACAACTGGCGTTCTGTACGGACAGTCACACGATCACGCCGCTGTTTTTTCCCGGCGGTGATCTGGGGACTTTGTCGGTGTATGGAACCGTCAACGATCTTGCCGTCGCGGGTGCGGTTCCGATCTGGCTGAGTCTGTCGTTGATCCTTGAAGAGGGGCTTCCGCTGTCTGTGCTTGGACGCATTCTGGACAGTTGCGCTACCGCAGCTGCAGAATGTGGGGTGCAGATTGTGACGGGTGATACCAAGGTTGTGCCCCGCGGCGCAGTTGATGCCATCTTTCTGAATACGAGCGGGATTGGAGAGTTTCAAAGCCCGCCTTTGCCGGGCCCTTTCGTGATCAATCCGGGAGATCAGATCCTGGTGTCGGGTGATGTCGGGCGTCATGGAACTGCGGTGCTGTCGGAACGCAATGGGTTACAGTGGGCGGCGGACTTTGGCAGCGACTGCGGCAGTGTCTATCCGGCGGTCGAGGCTTTGCGACGTGCAGTTCCCGGAGGCATCCGCTGCATGCGGGATGCAACGCGGGGTGGAGTGTCGGCCGTGCTGCACGAGTGGGCGATGGAGTGCGGGCAGACCCTGAACATCCACGAATCCAGAGTTCCGATTTGTGAGGCGGTCCGCGGCGCGTGTGAGTTGTTTGGGATTGACCCTCTATACCTCGCCAATGAAGGGACTTTTCTGGCCGTGGTGCAGGCGGATGTTGCTGCCGCAGCGTTAGCTGCTTTGAGGGATTGTCCGCAGAGCCGTCAGGCGTCCTGCATCGGCGAAGTGCAGCCCCGGGGAATCAGCCCTGTGACCGTCACGAGAAGTTATGGCCGAGCACGACCGCTGGATGAACCCACGGGGGCTCCTTTACCAAGAATCTGCTGAGCCCGGTGTGCTCGGGACGCCCGAGTCGGCTTGTTTGTCAACCAGCGAATCGCATGCGTGCTCACGCGGGATTCGAACGTGGGAACTTTCATGCACCAGCGGCCGGCGTTGGCGAAGTCGAGTGACTGCCACACGCGTTTGAGGGAGGGCCCCGGAGTTAATGCCGGAGCCTGTATCCTCAATGCAAAATGGAACCTGCGGACGACAGGTTGCCGTGGTTTCCGTGAAGTATGCCCAACTGCGACTGCCAAAAACTCTTCAGAGCACCCCCAGTAACTTCAGAAATTCCCGGCAGAATGCAGGATGAGCGGGCCAGGCTGGTGCGGTGACCAGATTGCCATCAACGAGAGCTGCGTCGAGGGCAATCTCCTTGTAGATACCGCCCGCGAGGGTGATTTCCGGGCTGCAGGCCGGGTAGCAGGTACTGGTGCGTGCCTGCAGAATTCCAGCGGCAGAAAGGATCTGGACACCGTGGCAAATTGCGGCGATCGGCTTTCCGGCCGTATTGAATTCCCGGACCAGTTGCAGTACGCGCGGATTCAGACGCAGATATTCAGGGGCGCGACCACCGGGAATCAGCAGGCCGTCATACCGATCGCAGGAGATGTCCTGAAAGCTGGCGTTCAGCGTGAAGTTGTGCCCAGGTTTCTCTGAGTACGTTTGATCGCCTTCGAAGTCATGGATGGCCGTCCGGATTTTATCGCCGGCCTGCTTTCCCGGACAGACCGCATCGACAGCCACACCGACGGTCAGCAGTGTCTGGAATGGGACCATGATTTCATAGTCTTCCACGAAATCCCCTGCCAGCAGCAGAACTCGTTTGCCGGACATGTGTCTGTACCTTTCTGGAAATGCCTTCTGGATCTGCGTTGTCCGGGGCCGAGTCTCACTGAAGAAAACATCACGTATCGTAACCGCATTCGGCTGTGATTGTGACGCCTGTGAGCCTGGACTGAGGTGTGACGGTGTTGAGTGTGGACCTTACTGTGGAACTTTCAACTGGTCCAGCGTAGCCCGGGCCTGCAGCAGCACGTCCGGAGCGAAGGTGGTGGACGCCGTCACTTCGGAAACGAGTGTGCGGGTTTCGGCCTGCTGTTCCGGCTGCATGTGTCCCCAGAGGTCGACTACGGCACGCAGACAGTTTCGGATCAGAATCGGTTGTTCTGCGAGGTAGGCACGTTCCGCGATCACCAGTTCCACCTGCGGTTGGTCTGCGATCGATGTCGGGTCGAATGGTTTCAGCGATTCACGCAGCAACTTTGTCAGGGCATCCACGGCATCGGGGACTCCGTTGCGGGCCAGGCCCATGACGGCGTTGGCTCGGGTGCGGCGATCCCCATCGAGCAGCATGACTTTGAGTTGTTCGATGGCTTTGGGGCCGCTGACGTTGCCTGTTGCATAGGCAGCAAGATGTCGGATGATTGCTTCGGGGTCCTGTGTGGCCTTCCAGAGTTCTTCGAGCACAGCCGGGTCAGAAATGGTTGGCTGTGCCAGTGGTGACCTCAATTTCTGGCTGGTGTCTGAGCCATTGACGGCGTCGTAGCCCATTTCCGCATCAAACCGACGCCCGGCGATGGATGTGAGGGCCATCAGGCTGCTTTTCCGCACCTCGACATCGCGGGACTGGTTCATCGCGAGCGCCAGAACAGGCAGTGTTTTCTCGTCCGCCTGCAGGGCTCCGAGGGCTCGGACAAGAAACTCCTGCTGCAACACGTCCTCAGCCCCGGGTGTCGTCGATTTTAGTGATTCCTGCAGGAGCGCGACCAGAGCATCCGCCACAAGGGGATTGGATGCGAGTGGTTCACGACCCACCGGTGGCTGCAACTGTTCATTGCGAATCATCTGGGCAAGTTCCTGAGCAGCACGCCACTGGCGATGCTCATTGCCGCTACCGAGGTCTGCAACCAGCGGAGCCCAGTCGCTTCCGGAATCGGCCAGCTTACCAAACAGCGCCCACACGGCCACGACTGCCATGACGATCAGGGCAGGAATCAGGAACAGCTGCACGATAAACCCCGCGGACGGCGGTGTCACCGGAGGTAGTTCTTCCGGCCGACTGCCGTAGCCCTGCGTCACTCGTTCCGACTGCGGACGTCCCTCTGCCATGGTACAAATCCCGGAAAAATCGCGGCGTCCTGCAGACCGACTGCCGCATTTCTTCTGTGAGGCACCGCGTCATCAGAGCGGCCGTTGCTTCGGCTGCCCTGTGTACTGGTGCACGTTGCTGCTACCCGGAATTGTACGTCGATTACGACAAATTACAGCCCCTCCTGAAAAACTGCTGCGATCGGGAATGCGGATCATGGGGAATCACCGGGTCTGCTCAGTTTCCCGGGAATCCACCATTTTTGAAAAATCTGTTTCCACAACGCCCCGGCCTGGAATTCGTGGATTTCCCGCAACACCGTACTTCTCTATCATCCTGACCGTCTCCGTACCCGTGGCAAATCGTTCACGGCTTGCGACGCAGTTTCCCCCTTAAACAGGTTCCCATTGGAGTTACAATCAGGATGACCGAACAGAAAGCGACGAACGTCACGTGGCACGCCCATCGAATCACCCGCGAAGATCGCCAGAAACTGAATGGCCATCGTGGGGCCGTTCTGTGGTTCACCGGGCTCAGCGGATGCGGAAAGAGCACGATCGCCAACGCCGTCGATCAACTGCTCCATGAACGTGGTGTGCACACGTTTGTTCTGGACGGTGACAATATTCGCATGGGTCTGAACAAGAACCTCGGATTCTCACCCGCGGACCGCACGGAAAATATCCGCCGCATCGGCGAGGTTTCGAAGCTGTTCGCAGACGCAGCGACCATCGTTTCCACGGCCTTCATCTCCCCGTACAAAGCGGATCGCGACATGGTCCGTGCCCTGCTTCCCGAGGGAGAATTCATCGAGATTCTGGTTCAGGCCAGCCTGGAAACCTGCGAATCCCGGGACCCCAAGGGCCTTTACAAGAAGGCTCGTGCTGGCGAAATCAAGGACTTCACCGGCATCAGTGCTCCTTACGAATCTCCGGAAAAACCCGAAATGGTGCTGGATTCGGACAACAAGGGGATCGAAGAACTGGCTCGCGAAGTGATCGCCTATCTGGTGACCAAAGGCATTCTGCCAGCCTGAGCTTGAGTGCCCGGAAAGCCAACAAGTTGACAAAAACCGGAACAGCCGTGCTGTTCCGGTTTTTTTACGCGCCTGCAACCAT